>NZ_FRCS01000010.1 GCF_900143005.1 Cryptosporangium aurantiacum | reverse complement strand
ACTCCAACCCCGACATCGACGCTTCGGAAAAGTCACTCCCCGGACCCGCCACCGACCACCCTACGACCCCGGGCTTGACCTAGAGGGGTGCCAGATCAGTGCGTCCGCGGATGCACGGTCCCTGGGCGAGCGTGGACTACGCGCCTGGCGATTTCGGCGTCCAGCGGACTCATGTCCTCACTGACCGGGTCCGACGGCAGCCACCAGCGAAATGCCAATGCTTCGTCGTTCACTCGCAACGGAGGTATGACCTCCAGCCGACCCAAATACACCGCCAGCAGTTCCCGACGCTCTGGATTCGTGAGGTGGAACTCGGCTACCGCAGCCAGTGACAACGGCAGGCCTCGAATGCCAGTCTCCTCGTCCAACTCCCGGGCGGCAGTCCCTTCGGGTGTCTCACCCGGCTCCCGCGTGCCGCCGGGTAGCTCCCACTGCCGTCGCCAGCTGTCAAAGATCATCAGGACCGAGTCGGCGTAGACGACGACGATCAAAGATGTTGAGACGGCTGCGTGCGCGGCCAAACGGTCAAGCGGCTCGTCTGCGACCGAACGATGGCCGACCAAGACGTTGCCGAACCGATCGCGGAGCGGAAGCTCAGCCATGAGATCCATTCCACCACGCCCTGCCGGCGCACGAGAGCGCCCGTTGCTCTGCGGCACGCAGGGTGCATTCACGCTGTCGTCTGCGACGGTGGTCGCGTGATGTCTGAACAGACTGCGCCTACCCGTGCCGAGGTCGACGCATGGTTTACCGGAGTGCTCGATGGCTCGCGTTCTCGCGACGGAGCGGATCGGTGGGCAGCATCGTGGGTTCGATCGCCAGCCGCGATCGACGACGAGGTGGTCTGGTGGGCGATCGGTCTGCTCTGCGGTATCGACCTCGAGTCCGGTCCGGACGGAGCCCTGCTGCACGACGACGATCAGGTGCGCCAGTGGCAATCAGAATTCAATCGACGCTGTGTTGCGACGCCCACCGTCAAGAAGAACTGAACGGGCACATCACCGCCTACTCCCGCCGGAGCACGAGGTATGGATCCCGCGCAGTGGCCATACCGAAGGTGTGCATCGCGTGCTCGCCCGGCTCCACGACGAGCCGGGCCTCCTCGCCCGGTGGCACGTTGACCTCGAGTCGATGGCTGCCGTCGAGGTCGATTAGTGCCTGCACCTTGTGTGGTCCCGGCGAGACCTCGACCGTCAAGCTCTCGCCCCGCTTGAGCTTGCCGATCCGCCGCCCGTCCACCTCGATCCGATATCTCCGCCAGATATCCCGTGTCGTGCTGGGAGTTCGGGCGACGGTCAGTCGTGCTGCGGGACTCTCCACTTGCGAGCACGTAGCCGAGCCGGACGCGCCTTAAACGCACGAACCACGAGGTGAGGGCATCAGGCTCCGCCGAGAGCCAGGAAGCGGACGTCGTCCCACGCGACCACGCCAGTGACCAGGGTTCGCGAGGAGAACACTCAAGGCGTGGTATTCAGTTGCACTGTATATCGGTGGACGATATAGTCGTACTGTCTATTGGGGTGTCATGAACCGGGACCCGCAGTTGCCGCTCACTGAGACGGTGTACTACATCCTGCTAGCGCTCATCCGCCCGGCCCATGGGTACCTCATCATGTCCCGCGTTGAGGCAATGAGCGCGGGACAGGTGCGGCTGGCGCCAGGGACGCTCTACGGCGCCCTGGAGAACTTGGTAAAGCAGCACATGATCGTCCGGGTCCCCAGTGAGGACCCGCGTCGCAAGGTGTACCAGATCACGGATATCGGCGCTCATGTGTTGGCGCAGGACGTGAAGCGCATGTCGCACATGATCCACGTGTTCGAGCACGGGCAGGACGGTGCGCAGTGACCATCTGGAGGCTGAGGCTCTTTCTCAACTTCGACAAGGAGGAATCCTGGCTGAATCAAATGGCCGCCGAAGGGCGGCTCTTAAGTAAGGCCTGCGTGCTTTATACTTTCTCGGCGCTCGCACCAGGGAGCGCCGCTGTGGTCCGCGTCGACTACCGATCGTCCATGAGTCGACTCGACTTCGCCGACTACGTGAACCTCTTCGAGGACTCCGGCTGGCGACACCTGCACGGCTCACGGCACGGAGGACCCCAGTACTTCGCCTCGTTCTCGGCGGACGCGAACACCGATATTTTCTCCGACGCCAACTCCAGGGCACAACGATACCGACGATCGATCGCCGCCTACGGCGTCCTGCTGCCGTCCTTCCTGGTCACCGTGCTCGCCGGGTGGAATCCGGAATACTGGTTCTCCCCTCCACGGGACTGGTACTTCACTCCGGGGCTCTGGGACAAACATGGTGCGGACTTCATCGGAGCGTTCCTCTTCGAGTCGATATTAGTTCTTCCTCGCGTCGGCGCCCCATTTCTATTCGCTGCATTCTGTCTGTATCTACTCGCAGTTATCGTTTACCAATACACTCTGTTCCGAAAAGCGAGAATCTCCGAGACGCCTTCGTCGATGTAGGACAGCGTGCTGTCTCAGTACTGCGATACCGGCTCAGGACGTGGTCGCGTCAGGGTGCTCAGGAGCGAAGCGGCCCGGTAAACACGATCCTGTTGCCATCCGGATCCTCCACGACGAGGACACGCGAGGCTGTCGCCTCCTGGATGCCGGGGTGACTAATTCCTTCCCGGCTCAGCCTGACAGCGACCTCATCGAGGTCAGAGTCGTCAACGACCATCGTCGAGTGCCCGGCGCGACTGGCGTCCGCCCATACCTGCACCCCGAAAGTCGGCGCCAGATGCCACTCGGCCAACCCGTCCATCGGCCGGGCATCCGCGTCGCTGCCGAACAACTTGGCGTACCACCCGACGGCGGCTTCAAGATCGACGACAGTCATCTGCGCAAGTAGCCGAGTCGCTGCCATGGCATCAGAGCTTCCCTCCTCGACGCGGCACTATGCATGAGTCCGCTTGAGCGCAGGTCCCGTCAGGCGAGCGCGGACAGCAGATCGGCGCGGCGAGGGCCGGGCGCGGTGTACTGCGGAGCGGCACCGCCCAGGGCCATCACCGTGTCGACCAGGCCAGGAGCATCCAGGATGCCGGCGGCCGGAGCGGTCAGGGCACCGATGTCGGCGGCGGCCCGTAGCAGTCGAGGATCGCGGAACTTCGCGGCGTCCAGCGCTTTCGCGATCAGCCACTCGTGATCGTTCGTCTCATAGGGCCGACCGGCGATGTCGGCGGCGACCTCGGCGCGACGGTGTCGGCTCCACGAGCGGAGGGTCCGGAAGTACGGCGTCAGTGTCTCCTCGGTGACCTCGTCGAAGCGACGCGCCAGCTTCTCGTGCTCCTGCGGATTGACGTCGCGTAGCAGGTCGCGCAGAGCGATCCCGTGCAGTGCGCCCAGAGTGAGGCCGAGTCCGAGCGTCGGGTTGGTGGCCGCCCAGGCGTCGCCGACCGCGACGAGTCCGGTCACCACTGGCTCGCCGTCGACGACGAGCCGTCGGTATCGGTCCTCCAGGTTCGCCATCGACAACACGCCGGTGATCGGTTCTCCGATCGTCGACCAGGATGCCGAGTTGCCGTACAGCGTCGCTGCCCGCTCGAACACATCGACGTCGCGTAGCGCGCGCAGTTCCCGATCCCGGCTGGAGATCGCGAACGACACCGACCAGGTGTCGTTGTCGGCGGCCAGCGTGATCGTCGAGAGGCTCTCGAAGTGCTCGGTCAACCAGCCGAGGTAGGTCGGGCGCGATCCGTCGGTGCTCCGGTAGTGCCGGCTGTAGTAGACGAAGCCGTCCTCCTCCCGTTCCTCGAGCGGTGCGGCAGCCTTGATGCCGGCCAGCAGGCGAGGGAGCGAGGAGCGTCGGCCGGTGGCATCGACGACCAACTCGGCGTAGAGGTTTTCACCGTCCCGGGTGCGAACTCCGGTGACCCGGGGCGCACCGGGGGTGAGGTAGAGACCGGTCAGCAGACCGGTGACGGCGACGCCCCGCCGGATCGTGACTCCGGCGGTCCGGGAGGCCGCGGCGGCCACCGCGGCCTCCAAGATCGGCCGACGAGCACCCACGACGTCGAAGCGCTCGTCGCCGGTTCGGTGGGACGAGCCGGCCTCGATGGGCCACACGCCCTCCGCGAGGAGGTTGTACCGACGGCCGCCCCGCTCCAGAAGCTCGCCGAGGACGTCGGGCAGATCCTGCTCGATCAGTGCCCGCCAGCGCGGGAGCGCGATGTGCGGAAGCCGGAACTGCGGAACCCCCGGCCGCTGCCAGCTCGACCACGCATCGTGCGCGGGGCCCGCTGAGTTCTGGTCGACAACGGTGACGTGGTGCCCGTCGCGGGCCAGCAGCATCGCGGTGGTCAGGCCGGTCATTCCGGCGCCCAGGATGAGTACATCGGCCATTGGGTCATCTCCCTCGGTCAGTGTCTGTCACTGGGGAGATTCGCTGTTCTTGGTGCTCGGTTCCCAGGCCGGTCCGGTGCTCAGTTTCTGCTCACTCCGGCGTGGGCGGCTCGGCCGAAGCGTGCAGTTCCCGCTGCCACAGGTGGTCGACGATCCGGTCGACCGCACCGGCGAGATGCCTGCGGTAGGTGCTGAACGGGACACCCAGGCGCTCGGCGGCGGCCTCCTGGCTGGGCGTCGCCTTGAGGAAGGTGACCGTCGCCGCGCGGTGCAGTTTGGTCGCGCGGGGGTCCGCGGCGAGGTGCGCGACCGCCGCCGCGAGTGCCTCACGGAGTGTGTGCACCGGGTCGGCCGTACGGCGCCCGGTGACGATGCGGCTGCGGATGAGCGGACTCTCGGCGAGCTGATCCGGCCGGTGCCACGACCTGAGCGCACGGCGCACAGCGGCGTCGAATTCGGCCCGGGGCAGTACGACGAGATCCTCTGGCGTTGCGGGGGCTCTCGGGTCCCATCCGTGCAGCAGCCGTGTGTTGAGCAGGTCGAACCATGCGTCCACCGGCATCGCGCGCCAGTCATGGGCAAACAGCGCGTAGGGCCGCCCGCCTACGGTGGGAACGGCCGGAACCGGCAGTTGTTCGAGGTAGCGGTGCAGGGGTTCCCAGAACGACGCCGGAGCCGGATTGACCACGTAGGACCAGGCGAGGTGCGGCGTGCCCATCCAGCCGGCGAGGATGCGCATCCGCATCAGGTCCAGCGGTGCGGACGGCTCGTAGTAGGCCGGCGGGTAGATCAGGAACCGGGCGAGCGCGAGCTGCTCCCGGCCGCGTAGTGGCGCGGTCGACGCCGCGTGCGTCCAGGCTGCGGCGACCACCGGATCGACGGCGCAGGTGTCCTCGTCGTCGTTCGTCAACTGCAGCCAGGCCATGAAGGCGACCAGCTCGTCGTCGGTCGACCGCCGGTAAACGGTGAACGCTTGCGGCTGCCGCTGCAGCCAGAAATCGACGATGGCCGCGGACTCCGCGCCTTCGCTCACCAGCGCCAGACGCCGCACGGTGTTCCGATCGGCCGGCTGATACGCGTCCGGGTAGACCGTGCCGTCCCCGTCGAGTACGAAGTACTCGGTGACGATCTGATCATGTCGCTGCAGGTAGTACAGCGAGCGGATCTCCGCCATCGACGGCACCGGGGTGGTTTCCCGAGCGCGCGCCACCAGGTGGGCGGTAACCCGGCGATGCATCTCCTCGTAGCTGCGCGGGTTGCGCCAGCGCAGGTCCGCTTCCAGCACCTCGCGGACCACGTCGTGGGGTCGGAGGCCATGGCGGTCGGCCTCCACGAACGGCAGGCCGCGCAGCCAGCCGAACAGCTCGACCGCGTCGACGTCGGGGACGACCGCGGCGAGCAGGTCCTCGGTGGTGGAGAGCGTGTGTGCGCAGACCTCCAGCGCCGTCCGGTGCGCCGGCGACGGCACGTCACCGACGAGTTGCTGAAGCAGGGCGGAGAGCACGTCCCGGGGCAGGGTCCAAGCAGCGGTGTCCCGGATGTCGCGGGCCGCGACGGACGCCGCGAGGCTCAGCGCGAGCGGATAGCCGCCGGCGAATCGCAGCACCGCGTTCCGAGATTCCGGTGGAACGTCGCGGGCTCGCACCAGCGCCGCCGCGTCGTCCGGTGACAGGTCGGCCAACGGGCAGACCACGAGTGCCTCGTCCCACGCTCCGTCCGATCGCCAGTCGGCGTGCGGAGGTTGCCTCCCGGCCAGAACCACCACGACGCCGTCCAGCACGCTGGGCAGGAACTGCTCGCGTACCCACGCCTCCAAGCCCTGGCAGCGTTCGAAATTGTCGACCAGGAGAACGACCCGATCGTCGCTGCGGGCCGCACCGCCGTGGAGCTGGAAGGCGGCCGGGGTCGGATCGAGCATCCGGCCGTCGACTTGGACGACGATCCGGCCGGCGCCCTGCGCCAGAGCAGCGAACCGATGCAGCAGCGCGGTCTTGCCCACCCCGCCCGGGCCGTGGACGTACAGCACGATCGGGGCGTCCGGCGCCCCGGCCAGCGCCGACCGAAACGTCGCGATCTCGCCCTCGCGGCCGACGAAGCTCCGGTCACGGGCAGCGTTGAGCCGCTCGGCAAGCCGTGACGAGCCGCGACCGGACGAAGAGGTAGTCACCAGCCGACTCTAGGTCAGCGCAGCCGCTGCCCCGTCGGCGGCGAATGCCGGGCCTTCGAGAATAGGTGGCTAGCCACCTATTGTGTTCTCGCGCACAGATAGTTGGCTAGCCACATAACTCCGTGGCACCGTTTGGTCATCACGACAACCGAAGGAGACGACGATGACCACCCCACTGTGGACGCCGGCAGTTGCCGGTGATGTGAAGCTGGAGCACCGCCTGGTGATGGCGCCGATGACCCGTTCGCGAGCCACGCCCGACGGCGTCCCGACGGCGCTGACCGCTGCCTACTACGCGCAGCGCGCCTCGCTCGGCCTGCTCATCTCTGAAGGCACCCAGCCGTCGGCTGACGGACAGGGCTACCTGCTCACGCCTGGGATGCACACCGACGAACAGGTGGCCGGCTGGCGCCGGGTCACCGACGCGGTGCACGCAGCCGGCGGGCGGCTGTTCGTCCAACTCATGCACGTCGGCCGGATCTCGCACCCGGACAACACCCCGCACGGGCGCCAGCCCGTGGCGCCGTCGGCGGTAGCGCCGGCGGGCACGATGTTCACCGCGACCGGTCCACGATCGATGCCGGTCCCTCGGTCACTGACCGTGCCGGAGATCGAGGCGACCCAGGACGATTTCCGTCGCGCAGCCGCCGCCGCGATCGACGCCGGAGCCGACGGCGTGGAGATCCACGCGGCCAACGGCTACCTCATCCACCAGTTCCTGTCCGACAACGCGAACCAGCGCACCGACGAGTACGGCGGCTCGGCGCAGAGGCGGATCCGCTTCGCGGTCGAGGTGGCCCAGGCCGTCGCGGCCGAAATCGGCGCCGCACGCACCGGCATCCGGATTGCCCCTGGCAACCCGTTCAACGACATCATCGAGAGCAACCCTCGCGACGTCTATGGACCCCTGCTGTCCGCTCTTGCTCCCTTGGACCTGGCCTACCTGCACCTGGTGCATCCGGGCGACGAGGACCTGGCTCGCACGCTGCGCGCCGCGTGGCCGGGAACCCTGATCGTCAACCGCGGCGGGGCCGACCTCCAGACACGCGTAGCCGACATCGAGGCCGGCCTGGCAGATCTTGTCTCGGTCGGCGCGATGGCCCTGGCCAACCCCGACCTGCCCGAACGGCTCCGCGCCGGAGCCACGCTCAATACCCCTGACCGCGCTACCTTCTACGGCGGCGACCACCGCGGCTACACGGACTACCCACGTATGCAGGAGGCTTCTTGAACCCACCTGACGCCACGCAGGAGGCCGCCGTCGGCAGCTCGCCCGGCGGCGGCCTGACCGTCAGCACCGGGCCGCTGAGCTTCGCCGTCTTCGCTCTCGCCCGCACCCATCGCGGCCTCGCCGGAGCGATGTTGCGTGAGCTGAACCTGCATCCCGGCCAGGAGCTGCTGCTCATGCAGCTCCTGGACCGCGACGGACAGACCCAATCGGAGCTGCTCGCCAGCGTCGGCCTCGATCACTCCACCGTGTCGAAATCACTGCGGCGCATGCAGGACGCCGGCTTGCTCCGCCGCGAGCCCGCCGCCCACGATCGCCGGGTGCTGCTGGTCCACCTCACCGACAAGGGCCGGGCGCTGCGCGAACCCTTGCAGCAGATGTGGACCCGCCTCGAAGAGCGCTCCACCCGGGCGCTCACACCTGAGCAGATCGACACGTTCGTCGCCCTCGCACGCGTTATCGAACAGTCCCTCCGTTGATTGGGGCACGGCGGCACTCGACCGCCCCGCCGTGTTCCACACCTCGTTACCGCTGGGTGACGACATTGGAAGGCGTCTGACCTGCACCCTTAGGCTTCGCTCGTGAGTCACAGTTCTGATCCGGCGGGTCCCAGACGGCTAACACTCTGGGGCTTCGCGGCTGCCGTCGTCGTCTACCTGGCCATCATCCAGGTGGGTGGCATCGCGTTCCGACGCCTCGGAGATATCACCGGCGACGAAGGCACGCAAACCATCTCTGGCGTCGTCTACAACTTCATCCTGCCGCTCGGGCTAGCGGCGATCTTCGTCTACGGCCTTGTCGCCTATCTGGGCTGGTGGAAGCCGGTCATGCGCGACGACCGGCCGGTGCAACGCGGAATGATCGTGGTGCCCATCGTCCTTCTCGTCGGCATCCTGCTGGCGATCGACTACGGCGCACTCGCCGAGAAGGGACTGGGCTTCACGCTGCTCCTGCTCCTGGCCACCCAACTGGTCGGCTGGGGCGAGGAAGGCATGTTCCGAGGCATCGGCATCACCGTTCTCCGGAAGCGAGGCCTGACCGAAGGCCGGGTAGCGCTCTGGTCCAGCCTCATCTTCGGTGCGGTACACCTGTCCAACGCCGTCGGACAGGGACTGCAGGCGGTGCCGCAGGCCGTTGTGGTCGCCTTCGCCGGGTACTTCTTCTATCTCGTCCGGCGACGCACCGGCAGCAACGCGGTCAACTCGGTACTGCACGGACTCTTTGACTTCTCGCTGCTCACGGCCACCGCGCTGGACGACACCCCCTACCTGGGCATGACGGCCGGCATTCTCGTCTATCTCGTGCTCGCCGTTTTCCTTCTGGCCCGCAGGCGACACATCGAGCCGAAGCCGATCGCCGCAGCATGAGACAAGCCTAGGGCCGCGGTGCGGCCGGCCGCGGTTGCGCCGGGACGGTCCGCAGGCCTTCGGACGCGCGGCGCGACGCCGTACTGAGCCGGCAGACCACCGGCCCATCTCAGCGGCAGGAGGGCAGACTTTCGAAGGTGTAACCACGGTCGGTGAGGGTGCGAAGGACGGTGCCGAGCGCCTGCACCGTCTGTGTGCGATTACCGCCACCGTCGTGCATCAGCGACACCGCGCCCGGGTGAGCGTTCTCGAGCACGTTCCGGACGATCGCGTCCACACCGGGGCGGCTCCAGTCCTGCGGATCGATGTCCCACAGCTGGGTTCGCATGCCGTGCTCGGCGATGGCGGCGCGGACCGTCGCGTTCACCGCGCCGTAGGGCGGCCGCAGGCAGCGGACGTCATGGCCGAGGGCGTCGCGCAGAGCGTCCGAGGTACGCGTGATCTCGGCGTTGAGGCTGCTGGCGCTGAGCGTGCGCATGTCCGGGTGGTCCCAGGTGTGGTTGCCGACGGCGTGCCCCCGGTTCGCGATCTCCCGCGTCAGTTCGGGGTGCGCCGCCACGTTCTCACCGATCTCGAAGAACGTCGCTTTCGCCTGGTATTGGTCGAGCAGGTCGAGGATCTGCTTCGTGTACGTCGCAGACGGTCCATCGTCGAAGGTGAGGTAAAAGACTTTGCGGCCGGAGCTCGTAGAGCCCGGCGGGTCGTCGGTGCCGTCGTCGCCGGGCTGCACCGGCTGCGGGTCCGTCTCGGTTCCATCCGGATCGCGGAGCGCCTGCTGCGTGCTCGGCCCCACCACCCCGTCGGGACGCAAGCCGTGGGTGGACTGAAACTCCCGCACCGCCTCGCGGGTGTCGTCGTCGTAAGTACCGCCCGCCTGCAGCGGGTAGCCGAGTCCGCGGAGTGCCACCTGGAGGTCACGTACCTCGGGGCCGGTGCTACCGAGCCGCAGCTGGGCGTCGACGGCGCGAACCTGAACGGCCAGCTCGGGCTCGCCGCCCGGCGCGCCGCGCGGTGCCCCGCCAGTACGGGGAAGGCCTTTGTCGGCGAGGTCGCTCAGGGCGCGTAACCCGCGGCGCTCGGCGATCTCTTCGGTGGTGACGAAAACGTTCTGACTGGTGGCGGGCGCCGCGGCGGCGGGGCTGACGCCGATCAGGCGCAGGTACTCGGTGAGCCGACGGACGGTGGGTTCCAGGGCCGTGGACGCTTCCTTGGCACCTCCGTTGAGGTACTCCAGCAGTGCGCCCACGTACTCCGGGGCCAGGTCCACGTCGCCGTTGGCGAGGGCGTCCACCAGGACGTCACGCTGGCCGTCCAGGTCGTGGACCTCGACGCGGTACCCGCGATCGGACAGGTAACCGGCCAGCACGCGGCCGAGAACGCGGCTCTCGAGGAAGTCGACCGTCCCGATCTTCAGTGCGGGTCCGTCGACGGCGGTGACGTCACGCGGAGCCGGCGCGGTACGGGCGAGCCACGCCTGCGCGGCGTCTTCCGGGTTGTCTCCGTCGGTCATCGCCTGGTCCAGCGACCGCAGGGCCGCGGGGGTAATCAGCCCGCTCAGCGTGTTCAACTCCGTGCGCAGCGAGGCGCCGAACACCTCCAGCAGGCTGGTACGGAAGACCGGCACGATGTTCTGGACCGCGTTCATGCCCCGGTCGTCCTCGAGCACGACCAGCTTCTGATCGTGGGCGTAGGGGCTGCTCGAGAACACCACGGCGGCATCGACCTCGCCGTCGCGGAGCGCGGCGACCGAATCGGCGAGCCGATCCTTCGGCACCAGCGCCCCGCTGACGTCGACGCCGTAGACGTCGGCCAGGCCCTGTCCGCAGTAGGCGTTCGTCGCGCAGTCCGGCGGCGCGGCCAGGCGGAAACGCGGGTCGTCCTGTTCGCCGGGGGTGCATGCCGCGGCGAGCAGCACGGCGAGGAGGGCACCGACCATCCGGTGCAGCGGGCGTCTGGCCCGGGCCACGGGGATGCGTAATTCGCGGCTCGGACGCGCGCGACGGCTCATGATTCGTCCTTCAGCGGACGCCGGGGTCACACCGGCGTGGTGGTTCTCTGCCTGTCACGGCAGCAGACGAGGGGCAGCGATGGCCTCGCCGGTTGAGCACGGCCAGACGTTAACTGTGATCGATTCAGTTCGCATATCTAGCGGCGTGCATCACACAGCCGATAACCACAAATCGCCCAAGACCGTCAACCTGTCGCGGACGGCCCCGCACCTCCGTTGAAACGAGCGGGCGAGGGTGCTGGTCACCCCGTGTGACGGGGGTCGCTTGAACATGCGAGCTGAATCGATCGGGGTTAGCGTCTGAGCTGCGCCGAACCAGCGGGGCGCGTGCCGCTGCGACTTGTCTTCAATTCGGGCGGGCCGCAGGCCGGGTCGCCCTGTGGCGTAGGAGGGGCCTCGCGTGAGTGCGAGTGTGCAGGAGTCACCCCAAGGGTGGGTGCCGGTCGAGCACCGGTTCTTAGGACTGGATCGACGGCAGTTCAAGCCGGCGTTGTTCGTGCTGGTCGTCGGTCTGGTGCTCATTTATGGGTTCCAGGGTCTCAACGCGTTGATTCCGTGGGACAACGCGACGAAGGCCGGCGACGTGCTCGACCTCGGTCGAGGGGCAACGGCCGTTCCGCCGGTCGGCTGGCAGTTGGAGGACGGTGCGCGGGTCGGCGAGAGCAAGTCGGGGGTGAGCGCGACCAGCGTGCGCACGGTGCTGGCCAACGGTGGCGCGGTCATTCAGCTGGAGGGAGCGAAATTCACCGGGACCGCGAACGCGTTCCTCGATCAGGTCCTGAGCGTGCGGGACGACGACGCGGACATTGCCGGTGCGCGGGCCTCGTTCACGACCGACGCAGGGCTGGTCGGTGTCGTGCAGAGCGAGAGCGGACCCGGCGGGGAGGACCTGCTGGCCGCGTTCAAGATGGCCACCGGCGACGCCGCGACGGTCGAAGCCGCTCCGGCGTTGATCGTCGAGGTGACCGCGGCTCCGGGCGAGTTCGAGCGGTACCAGCACCAGATCGACGCGTTCCTGCGCAGCATCACCCCGGAGACCACGAAATGACCAGCGTGAGCACGCCGATTTCCAAGGATGCCCAGCTCGCCGCGATCGAGCAGTCCGGCTGGGGGACCCCGTACAAGTTCTTCCAGCCGCACAACCCGGTGTTCTGGGTATACCTGTTCGCGATGGGCGCGGGCGCGGTGTCGATGGTCAAGTACTTCGCCACCGCCATTGGCCCCTACACCGTCGCTTTCACCAGCGGCGTCGTGCTGTTCGCCCTGTATCTCGTGCCGTGGCTGTTGTTCCTGCGCCGGCAGAACCGCTACACCGCCCAGCCGGCCGGACTGCTGGCCACCGGATTCCTCTGGGGCGGCATCGCGGCCACGTTCTGGATCGCGATCTGGGCCAACGGGTCGCTGCTGACCATCTGGTCGAAGGTCCTTGGCCCCGTGGCGGGCAACGACTGGGGCGCCGGGCTCGCCGCGCCGCTCAACGAGGAATGGGGCAAAGCCCTCGGTCTGATCGTGCTGATCGGACTCGCCCCGCGGCTGGTCCGCAGCGCCTACGACGGGTTCATCATCGGCGCGTTCATCGGCCTGGGCTTCCAGGTCTTCGAGGACGTGCTCTACGCCTACAACAACGCGCTCGCCTCGTTCGGCGCCGGCCAGGTGGGATCGACGCTGTTCGTCTTCGCGGTCCGCAGCTTCACCGGCCTCACCTCGCACGCGTTGTTCAGCGCGATCTTCTGCGCCGGCGTGATGTGGATCCTGGGGCGCACCCCGGGTGAGCGCAACGTCGTGCGGGGCCTGCTCGCGTGCTTGTTCGCGATGGGCATGCACTTCGCGTGGGACGACGTCGCCGGGATCAGCGGCGGCAACACGGCCCTGGAGTTCGTGATCCCCTACGTCATCCTGATGCCGCTGGCGGTAGCCGGGCTGTTCTACGTCCGGCGGCTCGCGGCCAGGACCGAACAGGCCTGGACCCGGGACCTGCTCGGCCCCGAGGTCGAGGCAGGCGTCGTGGACCCCGAGTTGCTCACCGCGGTCAGCGGTCGGCGCAAGGACCGGAAGCACTACCGCGAACAGCTGCACAGCCGCGCGAAGGCCCGGCACCTGATCGAGGCCACCGGCGACCTCGCCCACGCGATCGCCGACGCCCGCGGCACCGACACTCCTCGCGTCGAGCACGCCCGCGCCGAGCTCGTACGCCTGCGCAGCACCACCTGACCAAATCTCCGGGGCGGCCAGATCTTCGGGCCGCCCCGGAGAACCGTGTCGTTCTCAGACGCGGGATCGCCGCCGCGGCTGCACGCGCTTGACGCCATGCGCCTCTCTCCAGATCGGACGCAAGATTTACGCAAGACCGACCCAGCAGGCTCAGGCCGCCGCGCGACTGACCCACAGTTCTCGGGCGAGCCACAGTTCAAGGAGTCGGAATGACCATGCGCAAGCGCGTCGCCGTGGCGGCGGCCGTCCTCGCACTGGGAGGCGGCCTCGCCGTGCTTCCCTCGAGCCCGGCGGCCGCGGCCTACACGTGCCGCTACTCGGAGCGGGGCATCTACGCCTACGCCGGCTACTACTCGGGTAACACCGTGCAGCCGTCGTCGACCGGCGTATCCAACGCCGGCATCGAGGCGCAGTGCCTGCTCAAGGCGTACGGATACCCGCCCGGCACGATCGACGGCGTCTTCGGCACCAACTCGCGGTCCGCGGCGAAGGCGTTCCAGAGGCATATGAACCTAGCGTTCGACGCCGGCCTCGTCGAGGACGGCAAGGTCGGCCCGGCGACCTGGCCGTGGCTGCGCGAGATGGTTGCCATCACCACCTCACCCTGACCCCGGGGGCATCCGCTGCCATCCGCGAAGTAGCTTCCTCGCTGACGGTGTCCTCAGTTGGCTCGTCGGGGCAGCGTGCGCCACTCGATGCCGGTCATCGTCACCGCCGCCTCGGCTATCCGGATGGCCGAGGCGGGCCTCGGCGCCGCCTTGCTGCTCTCGATCCACCCTCGCTACAGATCCGGACTGGTCACTGCTGCGGGAAGCGCGCGAGATCACCCAGTCCCCTGGCTGAGACGTCCGCTCACACGGCCCGCGATCGCCTTCGGTGCTCCCACGGCGCGTATCCGCTGATAGATCTAGCCCGCTTTCGCCAGTCCGGTCCGGTCCGGTACGCGACGACGATGGCGCTGACCCGGTCGCGCAGGTCTAGTTTGGCCAGGATCCGACCAACATGGCGATGAGGAGCGCGGCCCGACCAGTACCCACCGGCTCCCCCTTCGGCGCAGCTTCCCGGACGCCGTCTGGACACGTTGGCATCCCCTCACTGCGCCGGTCCCGGGTGCCCTGCGTTCGTCGGTCGCACCGTGCGGGCCAGGTCGATTTCGTCGCGGATCGGAATTCCGAAGTTGCCGGTCGCGGGAATGCTCGGCTTGAGCGCGCGCCGCGCCTCGTCGACAGCGCCCGGGCGGATCCCCACCAGCCGGAATTCCCGCCGCTGATAAAACCGCAGGGCTTCGACGTTGTCGTTCGTCGTCACCAACTCCAGGCGGGTGCAGCCCAGCGCGGCCGCACGCTGCACCACACCCTCGATCAACGCGGTCCCGACCCCACGCAGACGATCGTCGGTGTGCACGGTCAGCAGTTCACATACCGCGCCGTCGACAACGTACGTCACCACGCCGATCAGCCGCCCGGCGTCCACCGCGATCACCGCCGGATGCTCCAGCGGCCGCATTAGCTCGCTCTTCCGCGCCACCACCTCGGCGTGGTAGCGGGCCAGGAATGCGGCGACGGCCTCGACGTCGTCCGGTCGGCGGTGGCGGAGGCGCAGCCCGGAGGTCACTCCGCCACGATAGAGACACTTAGCACGAGCCCGCGCCAGCCGCTACCGGAGCTTCATCCGGCGGGAACATCCTCCCGCGATAGCAGGCCAGCCATGGACGACGCGCCGGCAGCCACGTTACGAAGGCCTTCAACCAAGCGCCAGATCCCCATCAGCGGTCACGAACGTCCTGCGGTCCCGGCCACACCATCTTCTGAGGTCATCAACGACAGGAGCCATGAGTCATACTGGACGGCGGGATCAACAAAGGGTCAAGATCATTCGCTGGATCCGATCGGTTCGCCACGCCAATCGATACCGATATACAGGGAACGATGGCCGTAAAGGGCATAGAAGTCTGGCGGGCTCTCGACCTCAGGGGTCGGTTTGACGACGATGTAGGGCTGCCAACTAGGCCTGCCCGCGGTTGCGGCTGTGGGCAGCCCGATTGCGTCGATTCGCACGCACGGGAAGGGCTCGTCAGGCGTCTTCACGACGACCTCGAATCCCTCGCGGAGATTACGGGACAGGACGCCTGCCAGAATCCGGCGCAACTTGGCCGTGTTTCCGGTAAGGATGCCCTCTACACCCCACGCAAGCTCAACCTGGTTGTAGTGATCCGAAATATCGTCGCTGGAGACGGGCGGCAGCGCCCCCACAGCGGTCACGATCTCGTCGAGAATCGCCGTCAATGCGCTGTGCTCTGCGGACGGGACCTCAGTCTGGGCCGGGACTGCTCGGTCAGCGCCCCGAGGTGCTGGATCCTGGTCTTTCCGGCTGGTCACGGCCTGAACGCTCGCGACCACGCCATTCCTGATGACGATCTGAGTGTCGTGTCCCGGCGGGACGTCCACATAGAGCCAGTACTCCTCCTGGGCAGCGTCCCGGAGGACGTCTGGGTCGACGAAGCTGACGGAATTCGCGTCGGCGTCGGCCTCAGCGAGCACCTCCGGGAGTGTCGTCGACCGAGTGGGCGCGCCAAGTCGCTCGATAACGGCGCCCGCAGCCATTCCAACGACGATGCCCTGGTCGTCAGAAGACCGTTTACGGCCCGATAACCGCCTGAACCAGCCCATTGGCTCAACTCCGTCATCGCCTCAGCCCCGGCGCCAACCCGGGCAATCGATCATCAATCGCATGGGGCCGCACCCCTCTACCTACAGTTCCGGCGCATAGTAGACGGCCTGCGCAAACCGCACCGAAACAGGCGGTGACATCACCCGCAAGTCCCGAGCCGAACGCCGATGGCGTGCACAGCCCGCATTGCGCTCCGCGCGGCGCCACCGGTCGTGAATGACCAGGACGTCGTCGACGTTCTCGAGCAGCCCTTCCGACCCGTAGTCACAGGCGTCGCACCGCAGTCCGGCAGCATGTCGAGGACGGCTCGGCCCATAACCGGGATCGGGTGAACACGATCGTGTACCGCTCCGGATCGTGACCCGCTCGTACTCCTCCTGGAGCGGCTCGTCCCGGTCCGGGGCCGGCCACGACGGCAGGCCGAGCGCGTCGGATCGCTCGGCGACGTCTGTCCGCAGACTCCTCACCCGCTGGGCCTCGCACGCCGCCTAAACCGTTCACCGGCGCTGGCAGGCGACACGCGCGCTCGATCGCTGTCTCGCAGCCTTCGTTCTCGTAAACGCGGCACTCGGCGGCTGGTTAGTGTGTCGCGTGGGTTGTCGAGACCGCCCGATGCGGCGCCGTCATCGGACGAAGTCGATCTGCCTTGCGACCAACTACAGCTGATTGGTCGGGCCGGGGCCAGCCGCGGGAACCTCGCGATGAGCGTGGGCCATCGAGTCAGCCGCGTAGCGCTTGGCTGCCCGCAATTGCCGGTAAGCCACCGTGCCGAGCACCGCCGCCGCGGCCAGGACGATGAGCGCGAGCACGCGGCTCCATGCCGAATCGGCGCTGAGCAGCAGCGGAAGCTGCCCGGCGGCGACGAGTGCTGGCGCGAGCAGAATCATCCATCCCAGCGCGATTGTCCGTCGAGCCTCCCCTAGGGTCAGCTCGCGCAGCCGCGGGTCCTGAGGAGGCTCGTTGCGGCGAAGCGCACGAGCGACCGCTTTCCGGGTGGACGGGTCGGCGCCCCAGAGCGGCGAGAGGTATTCGACCCCGCGCCGCCGGGTCAGCCAGCGGGCAATCCGGAACGCGGCCAACGCGAAAACCCCGACAGCCACGAGTATTCCCACCAGCACTAGGACAAGGACGAGCCAGTCGGGGCCGGTCGGCGACTCCCCGGATGCGAGCAGGCCGGCCACACCACCGCCGACGACTGCGAGCGCCGTCGCCCCGGCCAGCCAAAGCAACAGCCGATACCGCCGATCCATCGTCACTCCCGTCGCCGCCCCCGCCGAACCGCTACCCATGAACAAAGCTGCTCGAACGGTCCACCGCCCGATTATCGCCATCGCCCTGCGGCGGAGCTCGCAGCGGCGCGAGCCTGACCCACGGTGCGGGCGTCAGAAAGAGGCGTCCTACCAAGCTCGGCGGCATTTGCTGGAGCGTTGGTGTCGAGAGGCGCTGGCGCACGCGGAGGAGCTTCGGATACCGCTGACCCGGGAGATGACGGCCACTGGTTGGATCGGCCATCCCCCGGCCGCCGGGTCCGTGCTGGACGGTGCCGAACGGCGGTTGGGGCGGGTGTTGCCGCGGTCCCTGCGTGAATTCGCTTCGGTCACCAATGGATGGCCGGTGCTGTCTATGGACTTCGGCGCCCTACGCCCGGCCGAGGAGCTGGGGTGGGTCGTCGACCTTGAGCCATCGTTCGTCCAGATCTGGAACGAGACGGCCGGTGAGGACTGGGATCCGGACACCGACGACGGGCCGCCGCTGTGGAAGCGGTCTCTGCTGCTGAGTACCGGCACGGATCATTTCCTGCTGGACCCGCGCCGAATCGACAGCAGCGGGGAGTGGGTGTCGTGCGAGTTCACCAGCTCCGGAGCGGGAGCGGGCGGAGCGGCATCGTCGTTCCGCACCGGTATGGAAGGCCACTACGCATCCTTCGTGTGCTTCACCGCGCCGGAGAGCCCAACACGCGCTGAGGTCGCTGAACAGGTGGAGCAGGCCTACCGATCGAGTCTGACCGGAGACACCGGCCGGGAATGGGTCATCCCTGCCGCTCGCTCCTTCGGCGACCTGCGCGCGGACGTGCTCAACGTCCAGTTACGTACCCTGCGCGGCGCATATCGGGCGTACCTAGACGTGGACGCCCTGGACTGGGGGTACCTCGCCGGGGAGCCGACCGCGATCGAGGACCTGCTTCCGCTGTTCGTCACTGCCTGTCTGGACCGGCACGACCCGCAGACCTGGGCGTTGGACCTGCTCCTGCAAGGAGCGTCCCCACCAGTCGCCCAGCGAGTGCGACAACTCGCCGACCGATGCCTCAGCGAAGGCGGGCTCGTTGCCGATTGGTCCTCGTCGCCCGGGTTCGCCGCGGCCGTCGACCGGGCACGTGCGCTCGTGCGCGCCGACCGGGACACCGAGGCATTCGAGGCATTGGTGGCGGGCCTGCCGAACTGGCAGCCCCTGTCCCCGCTGCACCTGGCGCCGATGGGCCGGATCTGGGACCGAGAACTGAACAGGGTAATGACCCCCGATCGACGCCGCCGCCGCCTACTCAGCCAACCCCGAAGCACGGCCGTCCGCCAAGCAGATCAGCCCGGCCAGTCCAAAAATCCCTGAGCCACCGCCGGGGCCGACGCGCTACCTACCGACAGAATGACTCGGTGATCCAGTAGGGACTGAGCCCTCCAGTCGGGTTGCGCCAACGATTAGGACGGTCGGGATCGCATCACTTGGTGCCGACGGTGGGGCATCGGCATCACGAGTCGGACCGGCCGCGGAAGTCGGTGCCGCTCTCCGCGCGCCGGGCACTCTGGTGGAGTGAGTCAGACGGCGGTCCGGCGTCGTCGGCTCACGATCGAGGGGGCGGTCATGAGGAGCGTCAGGAGCGTCACGGCCAGCAGGGGCCAGCGGAACCGCAGCCACCAGGGGCCGCGGTCCGGATCGGTGGTCTCGTCGAAGACGAGGTCGGGGATCAGTGCCCCGGCAGCGTCGGTGATGCCGGTGCGCTCTGGCATCCGCATGACCTGCGCGGCGGTGCCGTCGGTGCCGATCGTGCGGAGACGACCGCCGTAGTCGTAGACCAGGATGGTGGTGGCGTCGCGCCAGCCGAGGAACGTGCCGACGTCGGTCAGCGTAGTGGGCTCGGAGGCGCCGTCGACCGGCGCGAGCTCGACGGTGGGCTCTCCGAAGGTCTGGTAGGCGAGCAGTCGTCCGTCGGGTGACCAGGCGTCGTCCCCGGCGATCAGGCCGCGGGGACGGCCCGGGGTCCGGGTGTCGGTGGCCGGGTCGATCACGACGTTGTCGCTGCGGTCGCCGGTCGTTACGACGATGCGTGTGCCGTCGGGTGAGAACGCCGCTGCCGACGCCCGAACGCCGAGGTTCCGGGACTCGCCGGTGCGAAGGTCGAGCAGGTGCAGGGCGTCGATCTGGACCGGCGCCGTGTGACGGTCGGGAGTCGGGCCGACGAGGGCCGTGTTCCCGTCGGGGGCGATCGCCATCGCCACGGTGTAGCCGTCGGTTCCGATGTCGTACCGGCGGGTACTCCGGTCCGCGAGGTTCAGCCTGGTGAGCGCCCCGTCCTCACCGGCCAGCAGCAGATACCGGCCACGCGGATCGAGCCGGCTGTCGCTCGGCACGGTGCGGTAGGAGTTGTCCGCGCCGACGACGACGTTCTGTCCGCCGCTCATGTCGCCGACGACGGGGAGATCAGGGTAGCCGGCGATTAGTGCGGCCGGGCCGGTGGTGTCGGTGGTCACCGACACGGTGGTGAGCGCCGGCCCGGCGAGTTCGCGAGGTAGCTGCGCAGGGATGCGCCCGGCCCGGTCCGGCCCGGGGGCGAGCAGAAGGACTCCCGCTGCGAGGAGAGCGATGACCGCGCCGATCCGTCGGGTGTGCACGGTAGGGCTCCTTCGGATGGATGCCGTTCGCACGGTACTCGGGGCAGAAATCCGATGATCACCGACATCGCCGTAGGCAGGTGGATCGAGGCGGGCGAGACGCGGGTCAGTGCTGATGAACGGCGGCGGTCTTGGGAAGTGCGAGCATCACGGCTGCGGCCAGGAGGTAGGCGGCGACCTGCCAGGGCAGAACCTGCGCGAGGGCGTGCCCGAACACCACGGCGGTGTCCCCCGCCGTCGAGCTGTCGGTGGGGACGAGGGCGTTGAAGAAGACGGTTCCCAAGACGGCGACGCCGACGGCTCCGCCGATCTGGTTGACGGTGGACAGCACCCCGCCTGCGGCGCCGGCGTGCCGACCGGGGACGCCGGCGAGGACGACGTTGACCAGGATCGGGGCGCCCAGCCCCAGCCCGAGTCCGCCGAGGAACATGACCCCGGCCAGGGACCAGTAGCCTGGTGTGCCGCCGTCGCGGACGAGGAGCCACAGCAGGCCCTGCGATGCGGCCAGTGTGAGGGACCCGGTGACGAGCAGGGCGCGCCCGGCCTTGCCCGCGAGGGCGACTCCGGCCCCGGAGGTGATCATCGACCCGAGCGCATACGGCAGGAGCACCAGGCCGGTGTCCCAGGCCGAACGTCCGGTACCGGCTTGCAGGTAGATCGACAGGACCAGGAAGAACGCGGCCAGTGCCCCGAAGAACAGCACCGACGCCGCGAGGCCGGCGGTGAACGGGCGCACGGCCAGCAGCGCGGGCTCCAGGACCGGTTCCCCGCCGCGCGACGTGACGCGCCGCTCATAGGCCACGAAGACGGCGAGCAGGACCACCCCGGCCGCGAGGAGGGCCCACCCCCACCACGGCCAACCCCAGTCCCGGCCCTGCACCAGCGGCAGCAGGACCAGCACGACCGCGGCTGCGGCGAGGACCGCACCGGTGAAGTCCAGGCGTGCCCGCACCGGTGCGGTGGACTCCGGCAGCACCCGTGCTCCCAGCAGCAGAGCGACGGCGGCGACGGGGACGTTGATCCAGAAGATCGTGCGCCAGCCCAGGCCCCACAGGTCGGCGTCGACGAGCGCGCCGCCGAGCAGTGGCCCGGCGACCGCGGCCAGGCCTTGCACGGCGCCGAACGCGCCGAACGCCTTGGCCATCGCGGCCGGCTCGAACGAGGACCGAATGATCCCGAACACCTGCGGGACCATGAACCCGCCCGCCAGGCCCTGCACCACCCGGACCGCGATCAACGCCTCGGCCGACGGGGCGAGAGCGCACGCCGCGGACGCGACCGCGAAGCACGCCAGGGAGACGAGGAACACCTTGCGGCGGCCGTAGTCGTCCCCGATCCGTCCGCCGGTGATCAGGCCCGATCCCAGGGCCAGGGTGTAGGCGGCGAGCGTCCACTGCAACTGCGCTTGCGTGGCGTGCAGATCGGTGGCGATGTCGGGGGCGGCGACGGTGACGATCGTGACGTCGAGAAGGTCCATGAACGAGGCGAACAGCACAACGAGCAGCGCCAGCGACGCGCGTCGGCCCGCGACCGGCGCGGACTGATCAGACGGAGCTGGAGGTGAGGGATTCTGCGTCATGACCGCACCGTGACATCGATAGCGGCCACGGAATGGCCGCCATTTCTGCGACGGTGGATCTCGTGGCCGACACCTCCGCACGGATCTTGCGTCTGCTGTCCCTACTCGAGGCGCGGGTGGAGTGGCCCGGGGCCGAGCTCGCCGAGCGGCTCGACGTGTCGGCTCGCACCTTGCGGCGCGACGTCGACACGCTGCGGGAGCTCGGCTACCCCGTCGACGCCGTCAAGGGTCCCGGCGGCGGGTACCGGCTCGGGCGTGGAGGAAAGCTCCCCCCGCTCGTCCTCGACGATGACCAGGCCATCGCCATCGCCCTGGCTCTGCAGACCGCGCCGGCGACCGTCACCGGAATCGACGACGCCGTCACCCGCGCGCTGACCACGCTGCGTCAGGTCATGCCCACCCGGCTGCGAGCCGCGAGCGAAGCCTTCGAGGTGACCAGCCTGCGCAACTACTGGGAGTTCTCGGCCCCACCCATCGACATCGCCACCCTGCAGACCGTCGGCGCCGCGATCCGTACCAGCCGCGTCCTACGCTTCGACTACCGCGACCCGACCGGCGCGACCCCCGCGCCCGGTCAGCCCGGCTTCCGCCCACCCCGAGAGGTCGAGCCCCACCACCTGGTCGTCTGGGCCGGCCGTTGGTACCTCATCGCCCGCGACCACCGGCACCGGACCTGGCACACCTACCGCGTCGACCGGATCCACCACCGCTCCCCCGCCGGGGTGGCCTTCACGCCTCACCCCCTCACCGACGACGACCTCACCCGACTCGTCGTGCAGAACCCCGACCGCGGGGACACTCCCGGCCCCTGGCAGTGCGTCGGGTCAGCCACCCTCGAGCTACCCGCCGGCGTCGTCGCCCGCTGGGCACCCGGCGGCTCCGTCGTTCAACCGCTCGACCCCCACCACAGTCGGCTCACCATCTGCGGTTGGTCCTGGACCGGGGTCGCCGGCCTCTTCATCACGTTCGACACGGGCCTGAGCGATGTCGAGCCACCGGAACTCGTGGCCGCGTTGGGGCGGATCGGTCAGCGACTGCGAGCCATAGCCTCCCAGCCGACCAACCCCTCCGGCTGACGAGTGGGAGGACCGGGCGCTTTCCTACCCGTCAGGGATTGTCCGTGTCCATTCGTCGGCTGATCGCCGGCCGGAGCGCCCGCCCGGCCTCGACGCTCGACGCAGGCGGTGCGTCAGCGCCAGCGCACGGACGGGCCGCCGGAGGGAACCGTGGTGACCTCACCGGAAGGACCCACGGCGAACGCCTCGACCCGGGGCGCTGCGCTGCTCAGCCAGCCGCCGTCGGCGTATCTGCAGACGAGGAACGTGCCGTTGCTCGTGCGCGCCGAAGCGACGGTGTTTTGGGGCTCGCAGCCGCGGCAGCCCTCTATCCATCCGGCGACTTGTCGTCCCCGCACTCCTAGAAGATGTCAGTAAGGTGTTCCTGCGTGGCCGCAACGGACCACTCAGGACCGACTGTTCTCGCAGTTCAGCGGGTGGGCCGCCTGGGGATCGAACCCAGAACCCGCGGATTAAAGTCCGTTTTGGACAGTTATTGAATTCCCTAAAGTATTTGTACCACCGTGACACACCTCGCGCTACCACGAATCACCTGGTGACACCGGCTACGCAGCGCTCCTCGCGGGTCGGAGCGGCCGTTTGCCGGCCCTCACGCCACCTCGCATCACCCCGGACCATGCCGCTCCATGACATCGGAGCAACCACCCAGCAACCAGCCAACCGGCAGCGGCGCCATCGCGGGCCGCCGGCTCCGTAGGAACATGCGGTATGCGGCGAAGTCGGCGTCGGTGAGGCCGAGGAGGCCGTCGACGCGGTGCAGTAAGGCCGGCTCATGATGGTGGGTGCGGACCCATCGCCGGTCGGCGATCTCGTCGTCGAGCCAGATGAACGGGCGGCCGCCTGCTTCCGGGGTGAGGACTTCGCCTTCCAATGAAGTCCTCTCGCGGGGCCTTCCTCGTCCGGGAAGTCGACGATAGGTAGCTCCGGCAGTCCGAGCCTGGACGCGACGATTTCGTTCGCGTCAGCCATCCACGTCGTAGCCCAGATCAACTGGCATCCCCAACCCAGCAGTCGGCGCCCGTCCGCTGGGTCGAGGCGGTCCACCAGCGGATTACCCGAAACCTCCGCTGGGTTAATGGCGGCGTTCAAGGCGCGCACGTGCCCGGCAGGTCGGGCAGGTAACGGGATCAACGGTCCATCCACTAGAACATATTCGGGCGGCACACTGCGGCGGTGCCGAGCACCCCGACGGCGGCAAGAGCGAGCGTTGGCCAAGCACTGCCGTGCTGGATCGTCTGAGCGCCCGTAGGTTGCCCGATCTGCCAGTTCAACCTCGGCAGCCTGCTCGCGGCAGGTGCGTGCGTTGCTCGGCGGGCACAGCTACGGAGGCCAACCACCCCGGTTTCAAGGCCCCCACCGGCGGGGCGCAACGAACTCGCGCACCCCGACGCTGTCGGAGGCGGTCAACGAAGGCGTCCACAGCCTCGCCGGCCACACGATCAACCTCTGAGTTCTTCGCCGTCCCCACGGCCCCGTCCAGCAGGGTCCAAGCCCTGGTGTTTTCGCAACAGCGTGGCTCGGAGAACGATCAGCGCGCCGCCAAGCCCACTCAACGTGATGCACGCCAGGCCGACCCGACGCCACCCCGGCGCGTCGAAGTCGATCACGAGCCAGGCGGCGCTCGCGACGACGAGAGCGCCCAGCGCATACGCCGCCAGTCGTTCAATGCGCGGGCTTGATGGCTTCTCCGAAAGTCCTGACCTCTTCCGGAGCCACGGGACGACCATCAGCGCGAGCCCCAATAGCGGAAACCGGACGGCGGCATACACGGCGTCCCCGGTGTTGTGGATGTCGTGCTGAACGCTGTCGGCGACAATCCCAAGCCCAGCACCGAACAGAAGGTAGGACGCCACCCAGATAGGCAGCGTCACTAACTCGCGCCGCGTCAGCGCCATCGCCCGTCCTCTCCAGAGTGTCGTCGGCGAGGTACCCCGGTCGACGCTGTTGTAAGCAGCGGCGCATCGGCCGGTGACCGTTGCTACCCCACCCACGGACCGACGCCACCAGATCACCGGAGTCGCCTCTGTGGGTGGAGCCGGTGGGCTGCAACCTGCAATCCGACGGATCCTTCTGGCGGTCAGTTTTCCTACCCGCACGATTCCGCAGATCAGCGGGGTGGCCGAGTAGCCGACAGCGGTGACACACCGACGGGGTCCATGACGCGATATCCGCGGCAGAAGCGAGTGTTCGGAGGAGAACGTTCCGGCGGTTGTGCGGCCGATCGAGCCGGCCGACGATCTCCGGCCAACAGGGGGGATGCGAGGGGCGACGCTGCTTAGAAGAACGTCCCGTTCGATCACCGTCAACAGCGTCCTGTTCCGCTGGGTGGTAGATGCTGACCGGCCGGGAGGAAACGCCGGCCACGGCCGGGCGGTTGAGGCAGCCGAAGGCATTGCCATTACGTCCAATGTTGACAGTGATCGTCGACATCGAACCGATTCGGAGCGCTACTCAGATCCATACCGTGGGACCAATGAACCGGAAGCCCGCGCACCTGAAACTGGCCGTTCTTCTCGGGTTTCTAGGCCTGGCACGTCCGACTCTCAGCATCGTCGGCGCATACGACTCGGGGTTCCTGGCCAAGCCGGTCGGGCCGCTGCTGCTCACTGCACTGATCTCGGCGGTTTGGATCGCCGCTGCGGTATGGCGACGGGTGCATAGCCCGGTGTTAACGCTGACAGCGGCGGGTGTCGCATACGCACTTTTCGCGATCCTGCTGAATCTGTCGCTGCAACCCTTCCTGGCGTCAGCCGAGCCGATCCCGCCGCCTGGGTACATCGCGATACTGATTTTCAACGCGCTGCAGGGCGCTGTCCTCGGTCTAATTGCTTGGGCAATTCTGCAGGTACGCACTTCCTCACGGGCAAGACAGCAGTGACTCGCCGATCCGTCGGGGGGCCTTTCCCGGTCAGCCGCCGAACGCACTCTCCTCGGCACGGTCGAGCGTCGGCGTTAGCTTCCGGACGCCATGTAGGCGGCGAGGATGAAGTTGGGGCGGCGATCGAGGTTCTTCCGGGCTCGGTCGTAGCGCATCGTCGTCCGTGGGTGGGCGTGCCGGGCGGCGATCTGGGTGTCGTGGAGGCTGACGCCGGCGTCCAGCATCGTGGTCACGAAGGTGTGCCTGAGCATGTGCGGGTGCATGCGGGGCATCCGGATTCCCGCGGTCGCCGCGAGGTGCTTGAGCCGGCGGGTCGCGGCGTGCCGATCCATCCGGGCGCCGCGGCTGTTGCGGAGGATCGGCCCGCCGGTCCGTTCGTCGACAGCCCGGTCGAGCGCACGCCCGACGGGCGGGCGGCAGCGGGACGAGGACCACCTTGCCGCCCTTTCCGCGGACGCGCAGCACGCGGTGGCCGTGTTCCTCGCCGAGGTCCGCGATGTTAGCGCCGGTGGCTTCGAAGATCCGTAACTCGAGCAGGCCGAGCATCACGATGAGCGCGAAGTCGTTGATGTTCGCCGAGAGCCGCGCGGTGGTCAGCAGCGTCCCGAACTGCAGATGCCCGAGTCCGAGGATCGGCGACTCAGGAGGAACGAGTGGACGGCGGACATGCTCGGCCGGGGACCGCGGCCAGCCCGGACGTATAAACGTCCGAGCCGGCCATTCGCGATCGCATATCGCCGATCGGCGCGGCCTGCGCTACGGCGTAGGCGGCAACGCAGCGACCTCGGCGGACAGCCGCGCGGACACCTCGCGCACCGTGGTGGCGAGCCCCTGCAACGCCGTGGCGACGCTGACATCCACCTCCGCATCCGGCCCATCGGTGAGGGCCCAGAATTCGTCGAGCGTGTCGGCCAGCTCGCCGGCTGCGGCCGCCAGCGCCTCCATCTGCAGCCGGGCGGCGATGCCGTGCGCGTGGTCGAGGTGCACCATGGTCAGCAGGTACTGGGTGGTCACCCACTCTGCGGCCTGCATCCGCTCGAACGGGCGGAGCCGGGGCAGCCAGGCACGCAGGAAGCGCGAGGCGTCCTCGGCGTGGTTCTCCAGGAAGTCGTAGTCGAGCTGCTGCTCGACCGCCGAGACGGACATCGTGCTGGCGAGGTCGAGAGCGTCGTGCAGGGCCGAATCACCGGCGGCCACGAGGGCGCGCAGGTCGGTCACCTCGGTACTCGTCCAGTCGATTGGGGCGACGGCACTACCCGATCGAAAGAGTGCTTTGAGCCGATTGCTGACCGTCACCGAGGACGCCACCCACCTCAAACCTGGACCGGTAGAACAGTTTCATTCATCGTCGTTGATCATTTCCCGTTATGGGCAATGCCCTCATTTGACGAAGCCCGGGAGCCGCTCACCGCCGCTTGTCGCCATGAAGACGCCGACGCTTGCACGGTAGCTGCACGAGCCTCGGCGCGGCGTTCGAGGCGGATGCTATCGGCCACCACGCCGCGCGAATCCGAGCGGGCTATCGCACTGAGCGAAGAGGTGAAGGTGCCGTACGCGCCACGCTGACGGCCCACTCGCATGACCAAGCCCTCACGAACCCGGGCCCTACCTCCGCCGCTAGGCCGAGGTAGGTGTTTCGAGGGCGGTGCTCCCATCCGACCGGTCGGGCGTCTCAAGGACGGTGGCTGCGACCTGGACGAGCCGTGCGGCGGGGTTGTTGCGGCGGGCGGCTTTGAGGTACCGCGCCGCGCGGGATCGGTCGCCGTTGGCCGCGGCCGCCAGTGCGGCGATCGCGTAGGCCTCGGCGCGGTGGCCGGGCGGCTGCCTACGGGCGGCGCGACGGCTGTGGGCGATCGCGCGTGGCCAGTCGCCGTCGAGGTAGGCGGTCTGCACGGCCAGTACTTCGGCTAACTCCATCGACCGGGCGAAGTCCGCGTTCCTCGCGGCGCGCTCTCGGATCTCGGCGACGACCGAGGCGTGGTGCTCTGACGCGATCTCGCCGCGCAGCACCGCCCGGAACAGCGCGATCGCCAGGCAGGTGCGCACCAGCGGCGTCATCGCGTCTTCCGGTCCGGTCAGCGCGGTCCGGAGCGTGTGCACGGCGTCGGTGGCGGTGGCCGTCTCCTCGAGCGCGCCGGCGCGTAGGGCCAGGAGATAGCTGTCGGTCCAGTGCCCCGGCACGGCCGGGACGTCCGCAGTCATCCGGACCACCTCCGCGTCCTCCCGACGCTGCACGGCAAGCACGACCGACGTCAGCCGAGCGCGGGACCGGGCTTCGAACTCGGAAAGAGCCGCGGGCAGGGGCGCGACCGGCCTGCGATCGGCGAAGAAGCTCGTGACGCAGATCAACGCGGCAGCGCCCAGGCCGAACAACCATCCCGAGGTCGTAAGCGCGACCGTAGCGAGACCGGCAGCACCGATGGCAGCAGCGAATGCGAGCATGACGCGGAACGGCGTCTGCGGGCGCCGACCGTCTGCGGCTCCGAAACCGCCCAGGTACACCGCGAACGGCAGAGCACGCACCTGGACGAACCGACCGCTCGCGAACTGGTGGTACCACAACCGCAGGCCCACGCCGACCCCTGCTGCATAGACCGAGCCACCCCCTGCCGCCCACACGACAGTGGTCAGCGGTGGAAGAGCCAGAAGCCCGACCAGCAAACCGAGCACAGCCCCGACGCCGTCCAGATCACCGTCGGTGGCCGCAAGCAGGCGAACGAACGCAGCCAGTACCAGGAGAAACGCGACTGTCATCGGCCACGAGCGCAGGTTCACGGCGGCAACTCCCATCGCGGTGTCCGTCTTGTGCGTTTAGAGCAGAGGCGCCGCCGTGCATGGCAGCAAGACGAGCATGACCGGCCGGCCGGTCCTCGAGGCGCACCCACTGGCGAGCCCGCGCCGACGACTCGCCGGGGGTCGTCCTCGACGATGCCGACTACGAGCGGGAAGAACCGCAGCCAATCCCGGCGAGCCGGCTCCACCATCGGACGCGGACAAACTCACCCGGCGGCCAAGCCGGACGAGTCCCGGCCACACCGGGCGAATGTGTACTCGGCGGCAGTCGAGTTAGTCTTCCGGGTCTCAGTTGGCCTCGCGCCGTCGGAGCGCAGAACTGCAGACTCGTGTAGCGCTGATCGTCGAACTCATACGACGTCGGCATCGGTGAGTCGGTGAAGGAGATAGCCGGTTGCAGACCGGTTCGTGATGTCGACGCTCAACCCATCGGGAGCAAGCACCGCGACCGGCCAGGAGTCGGGATCAGCAGCATGAGGGAGCCAGCAGCACACCTCCTCGCGCTCGGTGCGCGCCCACGGAATCAGTCCGCCTGGGGCGGGCCACAGGAGGAAGGCGTGACCGCCGTTGTCTCGTCGCATCCGGGCGACGTCCTGCAAGAGTGCCATCTGAGCGTGCCAGTCATGTTCGGTGGCTTGGTCGCCGGGTACAAGCAATGCCACGTCGGCGATTCGGAGCGTAGGCACCCGGTCGATGAGTCGTCGATAGTCGGCCGGGAAGATCGAGGGCTCGAGGGCGGTCGGGCGGGGCAAGTTTCGGTGTGGCTTCAGACCAGACGCCGCGGCGCCAGATACTTCGAGGAGCGCGTCGACCGCATCGACGGGTTCACGCAATGGCCGGCCGTCGTATGAGACCGGCATGGCCTCGCCAGGAACGTCCGAAACGGGTCCTTTCTCGAAGGGTTCGAAGGCGACGGGGGTTCGTTTGAGCGCGTCATAGTCGGCCAAGACGCTTAGCCGTTCAGCGCCGAAGAGCACCTCGGTCAGAACTTCGGTCATAGGGCGGTCAACCTGCTGCCATCGCGATCCGTCATCCTCGATGATCAACGTCGGCCACTCGTCGGGGTTCTCACTGTTTGCGATCCAGCAGAAATAAGGGCTCACGTTCGCGATTCCCCAGGCGATCAGCCCGCCTGCGCCGACCGTGAGTGGAAACGGCGGATCGTCGAAATCGGCGAACTCCTCGATCATCTCCACGAGCGCACCTGTGTACCGCAGCACGTCCTCACCGGTGTTTTGCGCTGGGTGATAGATGGTGAGGTAGTCCTGGAACAAACCCGGAGGGAAGTGCTCGCAGTACCCCTCGTAGTCTTTCGGCACCCGCACGCCGAGGGCGGACTGGAATGCGGCCCAATCAATCGGTACCGTGGAGTGAGGACCGGAATAGAGATCCTTCAGTCTATTCAACATCTCGCCTCCATGCTTGCGCCGGCACATCGAAGCGCTGATTGATAATTTCCGCTGAATGATAGTACCCAGTGGAGGAGCTGATAGTCATCGAGACAGCGTACGGGATCTTACTCTCTCCGCGATACAGGGGAACAACCCGGTAGAATACGGTCTCTTCATTCGCCACCCGCCGGGCCACATCCTTTTCCCAGCGGTGGAACATTTTCCGGACGTTGGTGTCAGCCTGATAGATCGGAATCAGGTTGTCGTATCGCGTTCCGTCCCCGCCCAACTTGTTGCCGATAAGGTGGCCTCGCGCCAGACCGAAGTGCTTCTTGTAGCCAGCGATGGGTAGCTCAGCCGCTGGGGTTCCCCCGCCAGGCAATGCTCCTTGATAGCAGGCCTCGGCACCCATCGCGCGGTCAACGCCTTCTTTGCCGGAACCGTCCAGGCCCCAGTAGCGGATCGGATCGCCTTCCCACTCGCCCGATAGGCAGCCGCGCTCCTCCTTACGTAGCGGGGAAGTCGCCAGTGATCCCTTCTCCCACGGTCGTTCTTGCGCTGTCGGCTTGTCGTCGAGGACGAGCCCACCCGAACCTATCGACGAAGCCTGCTGCGCGGCCACCACGGTGACATCGGCTTCCGTCGCCCTGACCTGCCGGTCCAGGGTGGCCTGGTCGATTACGGGCCGGTAGGCCGGTCGGGCCGCAGGGGTGCGGGCGACGTTCAGCATGAGTTGCTTGCGGCTGGGTGGCGGCGGCGGTGACGGCGGGCCGTAGCCCCCGCCGATGCGGGTGTAGCCGCCGCTGGAGTAGCGCGGCCCTCCGCCGGAGTAGTGCGGTCCTCCGCCGGCGTTGCGCGATCCTCCACTGGTGCCGGTGGGTGGTTTAGGGAGCTTCGAAAAGTCCAGGTAGCTGCTACAGGAGTTTCCGCAGCGGCTTGTCGTCGCGGTGCCGGGCGCCTGGTTTCCGGAGAAGGCGGGCCGGACCCAACGCGTGCCGATGTACTGACCGGCCTTGTAGGCGAGTTTGGCGGCGTCGTAGACGTTGATGACCAGATTGACGCCCGGGACGGCGCGGCCGATCGTCCGGATCGCGGGTACAGCGGGTTTGACGAAGCGGACGATCGGCGCGGCAGCGCGTGTGATTTCTTTGACCGAGAGATGACCGGTGGGGTCCGTGTGGTTGAGGGGGTCGGCGTTGCCGTAGGTGTAGCGGTTGCCCTGGACCGAGGGGTCGGCCGGCACCGTCATGGTGTCGCGGCTGTTGAACCCGCCGGTCGCTGGCGTGTACCAGCGGGCGTGCATGTTGACCCGTCCGGTGGTGGGGTCGGTGTACTCGCCCTGGTAGCCGAGGCTCGAGCCCGTGCCGGTGGTGCCGGTGACCGCCCCGAAGGGGTCGTAGGCAGCGGCACCGGTCAGAGCCGTGCCAGCGGTGTTGAGCGCGGCGGTCCGATCGCCGTGGGGGTCGGTGACCGTCCAGGACGAGGTGCCGTTCTCGGTGGTAGCGAGGAGATTGCCGGCGGGGTCGCGGCCGTAGCGAGCAGTGGCGGTGCCGTCGCTGTTGAGAACGGCCACGGGGTCGTTGGCGTCGCTTGAGTAGGCCAGCGTGGTGGTCTGCCCGCCGCTGGTGCGTTGGGACAGGCGGCCCAGGCCGTCGTAGGCGTAGGAGACAGGCCCGTCAGCGACCAGCCGATCGAACGCGTCGAACTGGGCCGTGGTGGTGGTTCCACCGCTGCTGGTCGAGGCGAGGGTGCCGCGGGGGCGGTAGGTGTAGGTGTTGCCTGCGCCGCTGGTCAGCCGGTTGCGTTCGTCGTAGGTGTAGGTCGTGGAGCCGACCTTGGTGCGGTTGCCGGCGTCGTCCCAGCCGTAGTCGACGCTGGTGCCGTCGGGCTTGGTCCAGCCGGTCAGCCGCCCGGACCTGTCGTAGGAGTACTGGTGGGTTCCGGCCTGCGGAACGCCTGCGGTGATCTCCTTGGTGCGCTGGTCGTCCTTGTTGTACTCGTAGGTCGCCGACGTCAGGACGGCGTCGGTCGCGGACTTGGTCTGGTCGGTGGTGAGCCGGTCGAGGTCGTCGTAACCGAGGACGCGTTTCGCGCCGGTGGTGCCGTAGGTGATGCCGGTCAGGCGGCCGGCGTCGTCGTAGGCGCGGATGTAGGTCTGGCCGGTGGCCGGGTCGGTGCCGCTGGTGAGCTGGTCGGCGCCGTCCCAGCCGTAGACCGCGGTGCCGGCCTTATCGACCCGCCGGGTCAGGCGGTTGTTGCCGTCGTAGGTGGAGGTGGAGGTGACTCCGCCCGGCGCGGTGGTGGTGATCGGGTTGCCGCGGTCGTCGTAGCCGACCGTGAGGGTGCCGCCGGGTGCGCTGATCGCGGTGGTGCGCCCGGCCAGGTCGTAGCCGTACTCGGTGCCGGTGGTGGCGGTCTCGGCGCCGGTGCCGGTTCGGGCGGTGAGCCGGCCGAGGGCGTCGTAGGTGTAGGCCAGGCGGACGCCGCCGGGCTGCAGCACGCTGGTGGTGTTGCCGGCGGCGTCGTAGCTGGTGGTCCAGGTGCGGTCGGTCAGGTCGGGGTGGGCGGTGGTGGGTGATTCGGTGACGGCCTGGATCAGGCCGAGGGTGTTGTAGCTGGTGACGGTGATATTGCCGCGGCCGTCGACCAGCCGGGTCAGCGCGCCGTTGGCGTCGTAGCCGAACGTGGTGGTGATGGTCTTGCTGTCGGTGACCGGTTCGGTGAGCGAGGTCATCCGCCCGCCGTTGTCGTAAGCCCGGGTGGTGGTGTGGCCTTCGCCGGAGACGGTGGTGACCGGGTTGCTGTCCGCGTCGTAGGTGGTGCGGCGGGTGCGGAGGACCTGTTCGGTCTTGTCGAGATCCTTGACCGCGGTGTTACGACCGGCGAGGTCGTACTCGGCTTCGACAGCCAGGCCGAGCGGGTCGATGACGCGCTGGAGACGCCCGGCCAGGTCGTAGCGGTAGGTCGTGTGCCGGCCCAGATCGTCGACCTCGCCGGAGAGGTCACCTTCAGGGTTGTAGGTGTACTGGCGGACAGCCCCGCTGGGCGCGGTTGTGCGGGTCAGACGACCGGACAGGTCGTAGGTGTGGCGGGTGGTGTAGGCAGCGCCGGTGGGACGGCGTTCGACGAGAGTCTCGGTGACCTGGCGGCCGAGGTCGTCGTAGGTGGCCTCGATCCGGGCGCCGGTGGGGTCGACGATCGCGGTGAGCTCACCGGCCAGGTCGTAGGTCATCGTGGTGACCCCGGACGGGGCGCCGCTGGTCGCGGGCGGATCCGTGATCTTGACCGGGCGGCCGAGCTGGTCGTAGACGGTGGTGCGGGTGGCGCCGCGCGGGTCGGTGACGGAGGTCGGCCGACCGGCGTCGTCGTAGGCGGTGGTGGCGCGCGGGGTGACCGCGGTGGCGGCGCCGGGCGCGGTGTAGGTAGGGAGAGTCACCGAGGTGGCGCGGCTGTCGCGGTCGTAGACCGTGACCGTGGTGCGGCCCTCGGGGTCGGTGACGTGGGTGGTGTCACCGGCGGTGTTGTAGCCGTAGCGGGTGCCCGGACGGTGGTCGTTGATCGCGGCGATGCCGGTGCGGTGCACGGTGATCGGCGGCTGCTTGATCTCGAGCGGGCGGCCGAGCGCGTCGAAGCGGTAGGTGGTGCGGTGGGCGTCGGGGTTGCCGCCGGAGACGTTGCCGCGCGGGGACACCTCGTCGGTGACCAGGCCCCGGTCGTCGCGGGCATACGTGGTGACCAGATCGGTGTCACCGTTCTCGACGGTCTCGCGGGTGACCCGGCTCATCGGGTCGTAGGTGAACTCGACCCGCTCGATGCGGTCGCCGCTACCCGCGGTGCGCTCGGCGGAGAGCACGTTGTCGTCGGCGTCGTAGGTGTAGGCGACGCGGCGGTTACGCCCGAGCGGGTCGAGGGACTCGCGGATCAGCCGGGAGGCGTTGTCGTAGGAGTAGTCGGTGCGGACGGCCCCGCCGCCGGTGATCCGGAAGGTGAGGTTGCCTGCCGGGTCGTAGCCGCGCTGGTCGACGATCTCGTTGACCGGGGTGGTCGAGTCGTTGAGCCGGGCGTTGTTGACGATGGTCATCCCGAGCAGGTCGTCGTCGTAGTAGACGTAGGACTCGGTGCGGCCCATCGCGTCGACGTGGACGGCCAGCCGCCCGGCCGGGTCGTAGGCGTAGGAGTCCAGGGTGACGTCCCGCGCGGACTCGGGCGCCAGTGGGCTGCCGGTGTAGTCGCGGACCACCCGGAGCGCGAGTTCCCCGCGGGGGGTGTAGATGTACCCGTACTGTGTGCCGGTCGCATCCATCAGCAAGGTGCGCGCGCCGGTGGTGTCATAGGCGTACCGCTCGACGCCGCCCTCGGGGCTGGTCTGCGTGGCGAGGTTGCCGTAGTCGTCGTAGGTGGAGGTAACCGTCCGGGTCGGGTCACCGCCGGTGGTGTCCGACAGCGCCTCGGTCAGCGGGTTGGAGTCCGGGTCGTAGGTGTAGGTGACCCGCGCGGTGTGGGTGGTGCTCGTGACGGTGTTGGTCGCGGCCGGGGCGGTGGTGGTGACCGGCCGGGACAGCCCGTCGTAGGTCGTGGTGGTGACCGCGGGGGTTTCCAGGGAGTCGGCGGTGACCTGGGTGCGGACCGGCCGGCCGATCTCGTCGTAGGCGTAGTCGGTGACCAGACCGGCCGCGTCCGTGACGCGAGCCAGGTCCCCGGCGGCGGTGTAGGCGTAGCGGGTCTCGTTGCCGCGGGCGTCCGCGGAGGTCTCCAGCAGACCGGCCGGGGTGCTGCCGCCGCCGACCGCGCCCTCGCTGCCGTCGGTGTAGGTGTACCGCGGGCCGCGGAGAGTGGGCTGGCTGGACGGGGTGGGGAGGCTCTGCTCGGTCTGCTCGCCGTGTGCGTTGTAGAACCAGCGGGTCTGGAAGGTGCCGTCGAGGAAGTGCGCCGACCGGCCGTCGAGGTAGGCCTCGAGCTGGTCGTTGCGGGGGTCGAACGGGTTGTTGGTCTCCAGGTGATAGCTGAAGTACTCGGTGTGGCAGGTGTTGGCGTCCCGGCAGCGGACCCGGCCGATCATGTTGCCGCGGACGTCGCGGTAGAAGGTGGTGCCGTGCCCGTTGGCGTCGGTGACCTTGGTCAGGTAGCCGGTCAGGTCATAGGTGTAGTGCGTGGTTTTGTTCAGCTGGTCGGTCTGGCGGGTCAGCTGCCACCCGCGCAGCGGGTCGTAGGTGGACGTCGTCGTGCCGTTGCGCGGGTCGGTGACCGTGACCGCGCCGACCGGGTTCTCGACGGTGCCGGTGACGCTGATCGGGCCGATCTTCCAGGTGCCGCCGTGCCGGTCGGTGTGCTGGCTGACCCGGTCCTGACCGACGTCGTAGGTGATCGACGCGTGGGTGCGTCCGCTCGGCAGAGTCACGGTCTTGACCTGCTGGGCAGCAGCGCGGGCCCGGTAGTGCTCCTGAACCGCGGTCAGGCCGAGAGGCTTGGCGTAGACGGCGACCTCGTCGAGGTCGCCGGTGAGCGCGAAGTACCCGGCGTTGCCCGGGGTGGCAGGCCAGGACGGGGAGGTGTAGCCGTTGCCGAGGTAGGTGTAGGGCGCGACTGGGTGGTCGATGGTGCCGGCCAGGGTCCCGACGAGTTTCCCGTCGAGGTAGAGGCTCTGGGTGTTGCCGCCGCCGGAGAGTACGACGTGGTGCCACTGGTTGTCGGTGACCGTCCCGGACGAGGTGATCGGCGAGGTGCTGCCAGTGGCGAACTGGCCGCGGAGCTTGCCGTCGGTGCCGACATACAGCGCCGGAACCGCGTTGGCACCGGTCGCCGGTAGCCGCCCGCCGCCTTGGTGGCCGACGAGGACACCGCCGCTGGCGGTGCGGAACCACAGCTCGACGGCCAGGTAGGCGCCGTGGCGGGTCAGGGCGCGGTCGGGAAGCCGCACGTGGGATTGGCCGCCGGTGACCCTTACCGCGGTGTCACCGGTGCCGGTCAGCGCGCCGGGCACTCCGAGGGTCACGCCGGAGTAGTGGCCGTTGTCGGTGTTCAGGCGGGTCGAGAGGGTGCTGACGGCCGGGTCTCCGCTGCTCTCCCCCAGCCGCCAGTAGGACTGCGGGGGCGCATCCAGGACGACGGTGCGGTAGTGCGATCCGGTGCCGTAGCCGTAGGTGGTGCAGTTGGGTGCGGTGACCGGCGCGCACACGCTGGTGAGGGTGTCGCCGGTGTAGGTGTAGGTCCAGGCCAGGGCGGTGCCGTTGACCGGGTCGGTGGCGACCCGGGTGACGTGGCCGCCGGTCCAGGTGAAGGTGAGTTTGCGGCCGCCGACGCCGGTGACCGTGGCGAGTTTGCCGTCGCCGCCATAGGCGAGGGTCTGGGTCCGGCCGCGGTGGTCGCTGACCTTGACCAGCCGGCCGGCGCTGTCGAATTCGTAGCTGGTGGACTGTTTGTCCATCAGCCGCCAGCCCCCGCCGTCGCGGGTGGCGAACGTGGCGAACTGGCCCGGCGGTGGGGTGAAGGACCCGTCGGCGTTGCGGCCGAACCGCACCTGCTGCCCGTCGGGGTAGGTGACCACGACGTTGCCGGTGCCGTCATTGTCCGGTTCGACCTTCATGTCGAAGCGGGTGCTCCAGCCGGCGCCGAACGCGCTAGTGGTGCGAGGGTCGAGGCTGTTGTAGGTGCGGACCACCGACAGCGGCGGACCGGCGCTGGCCACCGAGGCGTCGGTGACGGTGGTGGTGTAGTTACCGATCAGCGCGTTGACCTCGGTGCCGGCGGTGCCGCCGGAGGCCAGGTGCGAAGTGATCGCCGGTTGCTGCACGGCAGTTTTGAGCAGGTACAGCGGCCCGACGACGGTCTGGGAGCCGTCGTTGACCCACACCGTCCAGTGGTAGTTCTTGCCCCACTGGAGCTTTCCGGCCGGCACCTGCCACGTCCGGGAGGTCTGCCACGGCGTTTGCTCGCACCAGTCCCAGTTCGGGGCCTGCCCGGCGCAGATCTGGAACCAGTACTGCACCCCGCTGGAAGGCCACCCGTCGAGGTTGTCCGCGTCCGCGGACAGCTGCGGGCGGAGCGTCCCGACTTCGTAGTTGTGGTCCGGGGACATGTCGTTCAGCCGCGGCGGATGGTCGGGAATGGTCACCGTCAGCTGCGCGGTGCGCGGTACACCCCACTGGTGGAACTCGTTGACGCTGTGGAGCATGTCGAACATGACCGTCCACGTGCCGGGCGGCAGCGGGTTGATCCTGGCGTTGAACGTGTGCGAGTACCCGTGCACCACGTTGGAGGTCGGCGCGGTCTTGGCCGACTCGTGGTAGACGCGGTTACCGGCCTGGTCGTACACCTGGTAGGTGAGGTAGTAGTCGTTGGACGGACCCCAGGTGTCCTGGCCCTCGTTGGCGACCGTCACCGGCACGTACCCGGCCTGAGTCGGCGTCACCGCCGGGTTGATCACCGGCGGGTTCTGCGGGAACGAGTAGACCGCCTCGTACGGGCTGTAGGTCACCGCCATGTACGGGCCGTTGATCGTGTCGCGGCTGGCGAATTTCTTCCACGCGTTGGAGTCGCTCGTCGACGCGCGGACGGTGATGCCGTTGTTGGTGCCGCCATCCGCCCACCGCTGCACCAGGTTCTTCCCGGCCGTACCGAGCGGGACACCCGCCCACGAGGACGGGCACGCGCTGCTGGACGCCCCGGGCGCGATGTAGCCGCGGGCGAACGGCGAGGACGTCGCGATCGGCGTCGCGTTGAAACTCGGCCCCGGGTAGGCGGCGATGGAGGTCTGCGACCAGCTCTGGGTGACGTCGTGCACAGTCACCGAGCGAGCCGCCGAGCACGAGTACGACCAGATCGGATACAGGTAGAGCTGCGCCCCGTAGATCGTCGCGTTGTGCAGATCGGTGGCCAGGTTCCCGAACGACATGTAGGTCGCGGCGACGTGCGCGCCGGCGTCGTAGGTGCCAGCCCGCAGCTCGTGTTCGGTGTAGGTCGTGGTCGTGTAGCCGGTCTGCACGTAGGTGTCGGCCGGCGCGGTGAAGTTCCAGTACGTCGTCGGGTCGACCGTCACCGGGTAGACCCGCGCCGGGTCGGCCAGCCACGCCTTATCGGCGGTGACCTCCAGGACCGTCTTTCCGCCCTCGGTCAACAACCGGTAGGTAACGCCCTCCGACCGCACGCCGTCGCCGGAGCGCGGATCGCGTTTGGAGTCCTCCATGTAGCCCTTGGGAATCCGGCCAGCGATCGTGCCATCGGTCGCCACCAGCTCCACCGCGCCGGTGTCGTCCAACCGCGCGGTGACGCCGGAGAGGGTCAGCGGAAACTTCCACACGTTGGTGGCCGGGACCGACTGCAGAACCAACGCTTCCTTGACGCCGCCACCCGGGATCGGCTGGAGCACCAGATCGGTGCCGGGGAGCACCTCGGAGTACGTCGCGGTGTCCCCGTCCACCGAGGCAGTCACCGGGGCGGCCCCAGCCAGGCTGAAAGCCGCCGTTCGCCGCTCGTCACCGAGCTCGAAGGACGCCAGGCTCGCCGCATCCGACCGGCTGGCCAGCGAGATGTCGCTCGCGTCGGCGCGGACCCGCCACCGGCCGCCGTCGCCCACCAGCGTGGTGTCGATCTTCGCCCACGACTTGTCGGCCTTCTGGAAATTCCGCGGCGTGGTGCCGTACTCCGCGGTCAGCGTGCCGTCCTGATTCTGGAAGACGGTCTTGAACCGGCTCCGCTTCCCCGGCACCTCTTTGCTCGTCGTGCGGTCGAAGCCACGCACGGTAGCTTTCGGCGTCTCCTCGACCACCCGCGGCTTGGCTCCCGGCAACGCCGGCGGCGTCGGTGCCTTGAACATCGAGGACTTCGGCGCCTTCTCCCGAACCGGCTCCGGCGCTATCGCCTTGTCAGGTGCCGGTGTTTTCCGGGTGATCGCGTCGGGCTTGGCCTCCGTGGTCTCCGCGTCGACCAGATGCGGTTTTCCGGCGGCCGAGCCGGTCCGCTGATCCGGTGTGTCCGGGGGCGCCGCCGGTACACCCGACGGGACGCCGGCGACTACCGCCGCCCGCACGAGCTCAGCCGGCACCAATCCCAGCACGACGACCAGGCTGGTCACGGCCGCCACCAGAGCCGTCCGCCGACGCGTCCACATGCGACGGCGGACACGACCGAACAGGCGCCGACGAGTAGCTGCCGAGCGGAACACCACGCACCCCCAAGGGCACCGAAGACACGAGCCGCGTCAGATTGCCGACAGGGAAATACGCCGGGCTATTGATTGCGGGAAAGCCGCAATAGGTCTGTGGTTGACCCGAAATGACTTTGCGGGTTTCCCGCATTTCTCGGCGGGTTCCGGTGAATTCCACCCGAGGCGCTCTGTGACGTCGCCTCGGCGGGGCGGTTCATTGGCAGTACCGGATGACAGAGGCGGACGCTGGACGATTCGGGCTAGAGTGCGCGCATGACCGACCCCGCGGGCCTCGCTCCACCGGGTGGGGTGACCGTGGCGGTGGTCGATGACCACCCCACCACGCGCGCGGGCACCCGGCTGCTGCTCACCGAAGCCGGCTATCCCGTGGTCGCCGAAGCCGGCGACCTGGCCGGCGCACGGAACATTCTCACCGCCCGGACGACGCCGAGCGTTCTGGTGCTGGATCTGAATCTGCCCGACGGGCACGCGCTGCAGCACCTGCCGGCGCTCCGCACCCTCGCGCCCGCCGTTCCGATCCTGGTGCTCTCCGCGCAGGACGACACCCCGGTCATCCGGGCGGCGCTGGCCGCCGGCGCCGCCGGGTTCATTCTCAAAGACGCCCCAGCCCCCGAGCTGGCCGCAGCCGTCGCCGAGGTCGCCGCCGGCGGCCACTACGTGCAGCCCCATCTGGCCACCCGCCTGGCCCGCAGTCCGTACCCCGCGGGCGTGCCGCTCACCGAGCGGGAACAGACTGCCATCCGGCTCTGGGCAGAGGGCTATACCAACACCCAAGTCGCCCAAACGCTCATGGTCAGCGTCCGCACCGTCGAGTCCATCCGCGCCAGCCTGCGAAATCGTCTCGGCCTCACCGACCGAGCGCAGATCGCGGCCTACGCCCGCACCCACCTCCGGTAGAGCCGATCACGTCCCCGATCCCTATCTGCGCCTTAAATCCGCCCGGCAAGTCGGGGCACATCGGTCGATGATTTTCACAGCGATCTACTAACAAGCCGGTTCGTACGGTTTCATGTCGCCGTGTTCCACTCCGTTCGGGCGAGCGACGCGACGACGGTCCAGACGCTCCGGCAGCGGCTGACCAGCGCCTGCGTGATCCTGCTCGTCGCCGGTGTCAGCCTCGATCACCGACCTCTCCCGTACCTGGTCAACACCTTCGTCGCGCTGGCCGGTGCTCTCATCGCCGGCGGGCTCGCGATCCACGCCGGGCCGCGCACGCGAGTTCTCTATCTCTCCGCCGCTTTGTTCGGCTCCGCGGTCGCGCTCTCCGGTCTGCCGATCTCCGAACAGCTTCCCCTGGTCGGAACGGTCCGCGCGGTCTACCTGCCGGCCCTGGTCCTCGTCGTCGTCGCGGCGGTCCTAGCCTGGCCCGAAATGCGCGCGACGCTCAGTCAAGAACGGGACAAAATCCGCACCGCGGCGATCGAGAACCACCGTGCCTACATCAGCCGGGAATTGCACGACGAAACCCTCCAGGCGCTCATCCACCTGCGCCGCAGCCTCGAGCACGCCGCCGCCGGCCCAGACGCCACTGTCCTGCGCCACGCCGCAAAGGACGGCGCGGAGCTGGCCGCCGAGCAGATCACCGCGCTGCGGGACATCATCGCCGACCTGCACCCGCCGCTGCTGACCGAACTCGGGCTCGCCGCTGCACTGGAGACCCTCGTCGACCGCACCGCCCGACGGCACCCGCAGCTGACCCTCGGCTTTCAGGTCACCGCGGACGGGCCGACCGACGGGACTACGCCGATCGACAGTGCCACCGCTCTGAGCGCCTACCGCATCGCGCAAGAAGCGCTCAGCAACGCCCTCAAACACAGCGGCGCCACCCACATCACCGTCACCCTCGTGCACCAGGCCGACGGGCTCACGCTTCGAGTGTCGGACAACGGCACCGGCATCCATCACACGGACGGCGTCAACGCATCACACGAGGAATGCGGCGGAATCGGCATCCCCGCGATGCACGCCCGCGCCGCTCTGCATCAGGGTCAACTGACGATCAGCGTCGGCACCGCGTCGTCTGACCCGTGCGACTTGACCGGCACCACCGTCAGCGCGGCACTCCGCGCTTCTGCCGAAGACCGTCCCTAGGCACCATGCGCCGCGCGGGCGGTTGCGGCCATTCCGCAATCGGATTGCGGGTTTTCCACAGACTTCCTGCGGGCTGTCCGCAAAGACCTCGCCGTGGCCGTGAGCAGCACAGAGGCTGACGATCGTTCGGTCTCCTGCGCCACTGAGGTGACACATGCCCGCCCCGCTCGTCCCGTCTGGGGACGCCGCCGTCGCGTCTCACGAGTCCGACGGGTGCCCATCCGCCGGCCTGGCCGCTTGCGGCTGACCGCCCGTGTCGCGTTACCTCACCCGCGGCCGGCACCGCGCTGCCGAGCCCGCGCCGTGCTGCTGCGGAAAGCGCCGCTGCCGCCGCCACTCTCCCAAACTCAAAGGACTCGCAGCCGTTCTCCCCTTGCTGCTGTTCGCCGCCGGACTGCTCATCACCCTTGATAGCGGTCCGTCCAGCATCGACATCGAGGCGCGGCCTGCGCTACCGACACTGCCGCCACCGAACGGCACGCAGTCGCCTGACTCCGCCCTCACGCCGCCCGATCCGGCCGCCCCTCCCAGCGCCGGAGCGACGCCGCCGCCCGCGACCGCAACGTCGATTCCTGCGCGGGTTCGCCAACAGGAGATCGCCGCGGAAGCCGTCGCCGAACACCTCGAGGAAGCCCGCACCGACCTACAAGCCATGTCCAACGAGCACACCGCCGCAGCCGACCAACTCGGCGAAGCCGCGCGTGCCCTCGTGACCGCCCGCGCGGACGTGGACCGCTGGACCCGCAACTCCTACATCGACGCGGCCCGCCGGCCAGCCGGGCTGGCCACCGACCCGCGCAACCGCATGTTCGGCCAGCAAGCACCGGCCGCCGGCGCCCCGCTCGCCAACCTCCGCGCCGCCGAAGCCACCCACCGCGCCGCAACCGACGAACTGACCCGTGCCGCGACGGCCGCCCTCCGACAGCAACAGCGCGTCCTCGAGCTCGCCACCGATCTCGACCAGCGCGGCAAGGCCCTTCAACAGCTCCGCAAGGCTCACCAACCCACCCTCGTCGCCGCCCGACGTCAACAAGAAGTCACCGACGCCGCTTCGGCCGCCCGCTACCTCCGCGACGCCGACGGCCGCGCCGGAAAAGCCGCCGTCAAGGCCGTCGAATTCGCCCTCGCACAGCGCGGCAAACCCTACGAGTGGGGCGCCGAAGGACCCGACCGGTACGACTGCTCCGGCCTCGTCCAAACCGCCTACGCCCACGCCGGCATCCGCCTGCCCCGCACCGCACGCCCCCAGTACCGGGCCACCCCGCGCGTGTCGATCACCGCGCTGCTCCCCGGCGACCTCCTGTTCTTCGCCACCGACAAGTCCGACTGGAACACCATCCACCACGTCGCCCTCTACCTCGGCCAAGGACGGATGCTGCACGCTCCGACGACCGGCGACGTCGTGCGCATCGCTCCGGTCTGGTGGGCCGAGTTCTACGCCGCCACCCGCGTCGTCCCCGCCGCCACCCCACCGGCAACGACTCCGCGAGCGACCCCGCGAGCCACGCCGAAGGCCACACCGACGCGCACGCCTACACCCACGCCCACTCGTACGCCGTCGGCTAGCCCCGTCCCGACAACGCCGCCGCCGTCCACGCCGACGCCGAGCGCCACCTCCCCGGGGCCCACAACGCCGCCAGCGGCAACGCCGCCGCCCTCCCCGACGCCCACCAGCGCCGCTCCCGATCCCACCCCCTCGGCAACGCCACCTCCTGTCATCCCCACCAACCAACCGTCAGCCACCCCATGAGGAATTCACCGAGCGAGCGACAGCGTGCCCGTGATGCTCGGCCAAGATGACGACGCCTTCACCCAATGCAGACCAGCGGCCATCCATTGCCACTCGCGAGCAGAACGCGACATCCGCGGCATGAGCGGATGATGCTCAGGCGGTCTGCTTGGCCGAGATCGTATGGCCCTATCGTCGATTCGTGTCGCTCAACGAGCCGCCTTCTCAGACCGTGTTGCACGCGTTCGGCGTTCGGGAGCCGCCCACCCCGCTGACCGGCGGTCAAGGCGCGTCGTGGCGCGCAGGCGACCTCGTACTGAAGCCGGACGCCGGTCCGCTCCAGGAATGGCTAGCCGCCGCGTTGCCGCACCTCACGGCCGAGGGGTTTCGTGTGGCGATGCCGGTCGCGTCACGCGACGGCGCCTGGCAGTACCAGGGGTGGTCTGCTAGCCAGTGGATCGACGGCGTGGAGCCGGACTACTCGGCCGTCTCGGCCTGGCAGGCGATCCTCACCGCCGGCCGGGCCTTCCATCGGGCCACCGCTGATCTGCCTCGGCCGCGCTTTCTAGGTGACCGGCAGGACTGGTGGGCCCGGGCCGATCGAGCGGTATGGGGCGAGCGCACGATCCGGTTCCGGCGGGAGTTCGCCGACCTCGCACGACGACTTCAGGACGCGCTCCGACCGCTCGGCCGGTCGCAGATCGTGCATGCGGATCTGACCCAGAACGTTCTGTTTGCCGAAGGTCGCGCGCCGGCCATCATCGACATCTCGCCCTACTGGCGGCCACCCGCGTTCGCCGAGGGAATCGTCGTGGCCGACGCGCTGTGCTGGCATGACGCCGACCCGTCACTGCCCAGCGAGGTCAACGTCTCCGCGGCCGCCGTCGCCCGCGGCCTGCTCTTCCGCATGGCCACGACCAACGAGCGCCTCGAGACTGAACTCGGCAACGGGGACCTGGATGAGGAAGCCAACAGGTACGCAGTCGCAGCCACCGCGATCGGCGTGTGACCCCCACCCGCGTCGAAAATCTCGGCACGTGAGTGCATCGACTTGGTAGTCGCTCGTGATGGTCAGGTCGCACAGAATCGGAGCCATGGACTCGGACGTCGAGCAGCCTTTGGACGGTCACGCCACCGAAGGAGTGGTTCGGGTAGGTGACACCGTTCGCCGTCCATCCGGGCCATGGACTGATGCAGTTGATGCGCTGCTTGCGCATCTGGAGACGGTCGGATTTGCTGGTGCGCCGCGCCCGCTAGGCCGGGACGACCGGAACCGGCAGGTGCTGGAGTATGTGCCGGGCGAGGTCGGGGATCACACCGGAACGTACACGGTGCCGGAGCTGCGGGAGATCGGCGCGTTCCTCGCCGACTTCCACCGCGCGGTGGAAGGCTTCCAGCCGCCTCGATCGTCGGTGTGGAATCGGGTGATCGAGCCTGATCGTGAAGACTTGATCTGTCATCACGATGCTGCGCCGTGGAATCTGGTGCGGTCGCCGCGGGGTTGGGTGCTGATCGACTGGGACGTCGCCGCGCCGGGTTCCCGGCTGTGGGAAGTGGCGTACGCGGCGCAGAGCATGGCGGGTCTGCGGCCGGATCGGCCGCCGGCGGTGGCCGCAGAGCGGCTGGCTGCGTTCGTCGACGGCTACGGCTTGGACGCCGGAAACCGGGAGCTGCTCGTACCGATGCTGGGACGCCGCGCCCGGGCGATGTATGAACCTACTGCGCCGCGCCGCGGAACGCGGCGTACGTCCTTGGGCGCAGATCTGGGACGAAGACGGACAGTACTGGGGCGCCACCACCGATTACCTTGACCGGCATACCGACCTCTGGACGCAGGCCCTGCTGTGAGTCCCGTCGGGCGACGAGCGCACGTCGCGCGCTCGGCGGCATGTGCGGATGACTCGTGGGGTGGTAGTCGGGCCCATATCAGCAGCTCGTTCGGTTAGGACTCGCGAATCCGCCGGTCGGCTTTAAGCGCGGTCAGTCCGCGAACTCACCGTAGGCGAACGGGGCAAGTTGCTCCCGATTCCGTGCCAAGTAACGCCGAAATAGGCGTTGCACTCTTCGGCGAGAAACGAACGGATGCTCGGCCAGTCCAAGGATTCGATGACCAGGCGAGCCGTCTCCTATTGGCCTTCCGGGGGTTGTTTGAACTTTTCGGCTTTCGCGCGTTTCAGCGCCTTATGAAGCCACACACCGCCCGCGCCGAACGTAGCAAGCAATGTAGCGATCAGTTCACCGCGTTCCAGTAAGGAGCGCAGCCCGCCGGCACCGAAGGCGAAAGCTGCCATCACTCCGGCAGCGGTGAGCACCACCTTGCAAACCCTGAGCTCGGTGGCTACAAGCCAGCTCAGCGTCCTATCTATCCTAAGGTTGGCGACCGCGCCTGCCCATCTCACGGCCCGACCGGTCACCTCGAGATACAGCGGGAGCGCGCGGACGAGTACCCGCACAACGTGCAGTACCTGCTCTCTGCGGGAGGCTCCTTCCTCGGCGAGAATGTGGAGCTCAGACTGATACTCCTCTGCGTACCAGGACCGTTCTGATGGGGGTAGCAATCGCGCTGCGAAGCCGGCGAGTTCGCCAGCGATGCGGCTGTTGCCCGTAGGCATTGGTGTCGCTGGCCTTGCGCGCTCCTGCACCCGAAGCCGTGCCATTGGCGAGCGGGCCGACAGTGGCGCCTGGTCAGCGGTCGAGACCTCAATCCAGCAGCGGCGAAGTCCCACTGCGAGCAGCGCTAGCGGGACGGCCAAACCAAGCGAGCCTTGCAGTAAGTAGGTGTCCAGTTGGCTGTCGAGTCCGGTGATCGCTCCTGTCTGGACGAATGCTGATAGAAGCCCGACCACCGCGACTGTTGCGAGCACCGGAAGCGTTAACGCCCGCTCGAGGCCGCGTAGCCGTCGCTGCCGTCGCCAAATTACCGCCGCCAACCCGGCCGCGGCCACGACCGTCGCCGCGGTAACACCAACGAGCACAGCATTCTCAACTCGGTCCGACCGCCATACGCGAGGCCAAACGACGTCGTCCGCGAAGCCATAAAGCGACGGCGGCGTCACCAGGCAAAGTAGGACCTGCCCTCCGAACAGGGAGGCTGCGGCAACGACCATCCACCAGCGTTCCGCGCGTCCATGCAGTCGGCCGTCCGGGTAGTACAGGATGCCAAGGCTGCCGCTGAAGAAGAACAACGACTGCGCGAATACCGCGATCAGCGGTCCAGGCCCGGCGTTCCAAGAAGCCAGCCAAGTCAGCGCCCAGCAGGCCGCCGTCACTAGAAGGAGCATCCCGGTCGGGCGCGTGCCCCGTCCTGTCGCCAGCAGCACTCCAGCAGCCGCAGTCGTGCCGCACTCCAGCAGCGTCATGGTGGCGGCCAGCGAATGAACTTGCCAGTGCGGCCAGCCGCAGACCAGAGCCAGCCCCATTGCAGCTAACGCAGCAAGGCCAGCCAAAGCGACGAACCGACGTCGGCGGAGCGACCTTCCGGAAGCCCTCGCTCGAGAGGCCGTGGCCGCCGTCATTGAGCGGTCCGGGGATGCAAAGGCGCAGCAGGCTGTATCCGAGTCAAGGCGGCGCGGGCTTCCTGGACCCCATCGGGTGTCAGCCGGTAGTAGTGACGGGCGGGTCGACCTACCACGCTGGGATCGACATCCTCCCTGCGCGCCTCAACAAGACCGAGCTTCTTCAGCCGCGCGAGCATCGGATGGATCGTTCCAGAGGGTAGGCCGGCCTCAGCGCAGATTCGCAGTCCATACAGCTCGTCATCGTCGAGGTGGTCCAGCAGAACGCGAAGAACCATCTGAACCGCCTGGGTTCTCCGCAGCTTCGGACGCTGCATACCGAACAAGGTACCCTACCTAGTCGAAAGGGTAGGGGCTCGGCCCACGAGCGCCGGAGGACGTCCGACTGGGCAGCTGTCCTAGGAGGCGTTGACGCCGACCGCCTGGACCGAGCACCGCCTCCTGTGGTCAGCGCGAGCCGCGGCATGAGCGTGCCTTGTTGATCGTCTGGCACTGAGCAGAGTCGGCGATGGTCATGCCATGCCAACATGACGTGTGGAAATCGACCTCGACCCTCCATACGGCATCGGGCCACTGCGGCTGGGCATGACCCTGGAAGAGACCCGTACCGTGCTGCCCACGCACGGCGACCCCAGCGGTTCGATACAGACGGGCCTGTGGGTCCATCGGCCCGGCGGACTGGGAAGGCTCTGTTGCGTTGGCCAGTCGCCGCCGCGATCAGGGACGATGGAGCATGCGCCGCCGCTCGACCGCTCGCCTTCTGGTCCCAGCTTCCGCGTTCGCCGGGTTCCGGTTTCCGCGTGAGGTGATCCTCCTCGCAGTGCGCTGGTATCTGCGGTACAACCTGTCCTACCGCGACCTGGAAGAGCTGCTGGCCGAACGCGGCATCGTGGTCGACCACGTCACGCTCTACCGCTGGGTCACCCGGTTCACGCCGTTGGTCATCGACGCAGCCCAGTTCACCCGACACGCGCCCGGCGACCGGTGGTTCGCCGACGAGACCTACGTCAAAGTCGCCGGGAAATGGACCTACCTCTACCGAGCGATTGACCAGTTCGGGCAGGTCATCGACGTGATGGCCTCCCAGAAGCGGGACCTGGCGGCTGCTCGCAGGTTCTTCGTCCGGGCACTGCGGCAGGGCCGGCCGGCACAGGTGACCACCGACCGCGCCGCCTCCTACCCGCGGGTCCTGGACGAACTTTTGCGCGAGGTCCAGCACGTGGATGCCCGGTATGAGAACAATCGGGTCGAGGCAGACCACGGCCGGTTCAAAGCGCGGCTCCGGCCGATGCGCGGCCTCAAGCGGTTCCGATCTGCCCAGATCATTGGGTCTGGGCACGCCTTCGTGCAGAACATCCGCCGCGGACACTACGAACTCGCCACCGAAACGAACGGGCATCTGCGGCTCGCCGCGGCGTTCGACGAGCTGGCCGACGCCGTCTGACTCGGCGAGACCGAACCTTCACGCGTCTACCTTCGCTCTACGCAACAGCGCCCCACGGCTCAACGCTAGGGCCTACCGGGCCACGTACCCAGATGGCTGCGGCCGTGCTCCGAAGCTCTATCACGGCAGCGGCTACCGGCGGCTGGTACACGTCCGGCAGTGCGCCCGCATCGATGCGCGGGCGCCGGGCGATCGCCCGCGAACAGCGGCACGCCGCGGTGCGCGCGCTGTTCGACAAGGGCGTGACATCCAGACCATCGTCGAGACGCTGAAACTCGACCGCCAGACCGCCAGACCGCCCGCCGCTGACGCCCACGCCGCCACGCCCGAGGACCTGCAACCAGCCGACCGCAGAGCCCGCGGGACCAGCCGCATCCACCCCTACCTGGCCTACCTCTACCGGCGGTGGAACGAAGGCTGCACCGACACTGCCGTGTTCCAACGCCGAGATCCGGGACCGCCGCTATCGCGGCAGCCAGCTGCACCATCCGGCGACACCTGGCTGCTGACCAGCCGCCCCGACAACACCGGTGTGCCTGGCACACGCCGTTCGAGGCCAACTACCGGCCCCATTCAACTTCCACACGACCGACGTGTCGGGCGGGCTGGAGCTGGACGGGGTGGAGATCCTGATGCCGGGTGACACCCTCGACTCGGTCGTGGTGAACCTGAGCAAGCCGGGTCGCGCTCGCGCCAGAGCGCGGCCACCCACGTGATGTGAGACCCTCACGCCCTCGGTGCGAGTAATGCAGGGCGGCCACCTCCCGCGCCGACAATGCGACAAGCCGGTAGTCCCGATCAGGGTCCCCGTTGCCACCGAGCCGACTGACCGGCGTGGCATGCGGCTGGCGCTATGTTCCTCACGGCGAAGCGGGTGTGGCTACTAGGGGGACGGCAAGAAGGGGCGAGCTACGCGAGGGCGGAGAGGATCTCGGCGGCTTGTCCTCGGATGTCACCGAGTTTTGGTGGTCACCTCGTACGGGTCGTGCCGGTCGCCGTAGAGCAGCTGGTTGACGCCCTGCTGCACGCGCCTGTGCAGCGGGGCGTAGGCAAGGGCGATGAAACCGGTGGTCACCAGGGAGACCGTATCGGCGGAGAGATTGCGCATGACCAGCTCGCGTAGCGCGATGACGATCCCGACGAAGCCGATCACGACCAGCGTGGTCATGGTCAACCAGACGAGGGTCCGGTTGAGGACTTTATCGAGGTCGTAGAGCCCGTGCCGAATGATCGCGACGCTCATTCCGAGCGGCAGTGCGATCAGTGCAAGGAGGTACCCGCCGTCGAGGTTGAAGATCTCGAGCATCCAGCCGAGCAGGAGCAGGATGACGGTCGGTAGCAGGCAGGCCAGCTGCTGCCGGGTGTCACTATCGCCACGCCGCCAGCGTCTCCATAGCGCGGCGAGGGTGGCGGCTAGGCCGAGCACAGTGGCCAGGACGATCACGGCGAAGGCTCGCAGGAGCAGCCTGGTCGACTCCCCGACAGGCTGCGTGTCTTGGAGCAGCGTGCGGGGATAGTCGAGTGCCGCGACGGCCAGCACCACCGCGCCGGCGGCGGTAGTCACCACGAGCAGCGCGGCGAGCCATCGCCACCGCCGGGACGGCAACCGGCCGTTCGGGAACACCAGCAGCCCGAGAAGGATCAGCCCGCACATCGGCCACCATGCCCACTGGCTCAGCCACGCCAGCACGATCCACTGTGGCCAGCTCGTCGCAACCGCCGCCACCGATCCGCTGATCCCGGCCGCCAGCAGAAGTCGCCCCACCGGGTGCCGCTGCACGGCAATCAGAATCAGTACACCCATCCCCGCGCACGTCACCGTGATCGCGGCGGAGAACGGGTCGATCCCGTCGCCGAACTGGCCAGCGAGTACCACTGTGGTTACCAGCACGACGAGAAATGTGGTGAGGCTGTGCACGCGGATCCGTTTGAAGACTGCGGCGAGACGGCGACGCCTGGCGCGGCCCAGCTCCCTGGCCACCTTCGGCGCCCCACGCAGTAGGCCCGAGGTGTAGGTGAGGCCGAGCGCTAGGCGGGACAGAGGTCCGGCCGCCGATCCCTCGAGAATCGCGGACAGCTCAGCATCCCACTCGTCGATGTGGTCCGCGCGGATCTCCTGGGGCAGCCGCCGAGCCGCCAGTCGGATCAGAACAGGCGGCAGTCGGTCCAGCCAGCCTTGAATCTCGACGCTGATCAGGTTAGCGACAACGGGCGCCACCACCAGCGCCGCGAAGAGGGCGCAGACGCTCCACACTGTCTCGTTCACGTCGGGTCGGCCAATGGTTGTGGCGGGCCCCCCACAGGCCACTGCCGGTCAGCCGACGGTCGCAGTCGACCGGTTGCTGGTTGCGGAGGAGCCAGATCGCGCGATAGCTCATCGAGCGCGTGCCAGGCGGCCTGTGTGCCTTCGTCGCTGAGGCGGTAGAGCCGCCGGGCGGGTCGTCCTACGGCGGCGGGATCGACAGACTCCCGTTCGCGCGTCAACCAGCCGGCGGTCTGCAGCTTGGCCAGAAGCGGATAGATTTTGCCGCTGGCGAATCCGGTCGACCGCATCAGGTCGTATCCGTGCCGCGGCCGCAGGGGATCCTCCAGGAACGCCTTCAGGAGCCTGGCGATCGCCAACGTCATCTCCACGTCGCGCATAGATAAAGATTCTACATAGGGTGTCGACCGTCGTCGCCCGAAGATCGGCAATGCGGCGTCTCATCCCCGATGCGTCGGCCGTGATCGCGGAAGAGCTTTTGCGCCAGGGGTCGGGGTCGCCGTGGTGCTCTGTCGCCATTGGCCGCAGCCGTGGTGGTTCCGCGGCGGCCGGTGAGCGCGCCGACGCCCGTAGGGCATGCTCAGGAGGTGAGCAGGCATCGGCGTGGAGGCGCACGTCGGGTGGAATGTGTCAACGCCGCTTGAACCGTGACCTGGCTGTTCCGGGGACAGAGGGTCAGCATTCACGCGGAGGCGACAGAATACCCGGCCTCCGCCCATCCGTGGTCGGACCATGAGTTGCCGGATCCGTGTTTCGAATTCGTGTACGAGGGTGATCATGGTGAGCGGCCACGCACCGCTGAATTGTGCTGGGAGGTTCCACCGGCCACCGGCCGCCGACACAAGCAGCACGGCGAATCCAACGCGAAGGCAGTACCGACCGCTAGACGCCCCCCGCACACGAGTCTCAGGTGGCCGCCGTCGAGGTGCAGGATTCGACCGCCCGTCGGGAACGCAACCATCGCAACTCGTGATCACCGACCGTGAAATCGCGAAGCGTTCCCGAACGCCGCACCAGGACCCCTGCCGCTTTACACTGTTCACAGTGGCGCGGCAGGGGCCACATACGGTTACCTAGGACTGGTGACTACGTAGCAGCGTGGTCACCTCCTCTAGGGCGTCCGCGGAGGCTGCGCCGGCTCCCTCGAGGACGATCCTCGTCAAAATGGCTGCAACCACTAAGACGAGGCAGAAGCGGACGGCCCGGCCTGAGCTGTCGAGGCAATGCCGGGTCGTCCGCCAGAATTCGTCTGCGTTACGGCCCCAGAACGATGCCGGTGGGCCCGGCGACGTGGCCTTCCTTTTTCTGACCTTCTTACGCTCTGTCATCTCACACTCCCTATTTTGGGCACGCAAAAGGGCGCTCGGCATGCGAACCGTCGAGACTGGTGCACGAGGCGATCGCCCGCGACAAGCGAACCCGTCGCGGTTGAGAGTTACCTCGAACGCAGTTCCCTGGGGTGGTCAGAGAACCATTCAGTCTGGAAGGCTCAGGCCGAACGCCCGAATTACCAGAGACTCACATTCCACTCAGCGCTGGCGTGCCACGCCAGCGTGCACTACAGCTAACGGTTTCGTCGCGCGACAGCATCCCTTGTCGCTGCGCTTTCCCCTTTCATTCCAGGATCCGGCGAGCGCGCACACACCCACGCGCCTTACCCTCGCCCATCGGACGAGGAACCCGAGGAGCCAGCTGGCTCCCATAGCGGGAACACCGCGCCGATCTCCTGCAGTCGCATCCCCCCGGGCCGCAATCGACCCGAAGATCCGTATGGACGCGAACAACCGGATGCCGGACACTGCCTACCGCCGCTTCGTGACATCTCTCGATGCCAAAGCACAGTGAACATTGTGACACAGGGGCGCGTCGCGTGTACACCAGACACTGACGGAGAGCTAGCGCCACAGGCAGCCCGATAGGTCCACTTTAGAAAAAAATAAACAGGGCCACTCACGCGTCCGTGCCCAGCCAGTCAGCACCAGGACTAAGTGGTCGCCGGACCACCGGATGGACGGCGAGATGACCAGGTGCCCACCCGCCATCAACATCATCGCAACCGATCGGTCCGAGGGGTCGGCGGCCCGAAACGTGATCGCGGCGCGCCCGCCGGGCTGACCCAGGCAGCCCCGCGGTTCTTGCACGGAGGGCGGAAGCAGCCCTGACAGTCATGGGCCGGGTCGAGCTTGTCCGCCTCCAGTCAAGCCGCTCGACAGTGGATCACCCAGGATCCGATGCGGTAGTCCGCCAGGACCTCGCCGATCTGCACGGTGGCCGCCCGCGGCAGCTCGGGATCAACCAGCACCGTTGACCGGGGCACCCGATCTGGATGTTTAGTCTGCTCCGTGTTCAGCGAGCACCACGTGAATCAGTTCGGCCCGTGATCGAATACCCAGCTTGCGGTATACATGGGTAAGATGCGCTTCGACCGTTTTTCGAGAGATGTAGAGAGATGCAGCAGTCTGGACGTTGTTCTTGCCGGTCGCGACGAGGCGTGCGATCTGTAGTTCTTGGGGCGTGAGAAGGTCGAGTTTCGGCCGGCGCGTGGGATCAGATCGGGTGTGACCTCCGGCGGCAGCCAGTTCGTGGCGGGCGCGGTCGGCCCACGGGATCGCGCCGAGGCTTTCGAAGGTCCGCTGTGCCTCTCGCAGTGCCGTTCGGGCTGCCGTCGGCTGGCGCGCTCGCCGGCGGTTCTCACCCAGGCTCAGCAGCGTTCGAGCCCGCTCGAAGGGCATCGGGCTCTGGGCGTGCATCGCCAGAGCAGCGACGAAATGCTCCTCCGCGTTCTCGGCGTGGCCGGCGAGGATGCCCCGGCAGCGGTGGGCTAGTGCGGCAGGGTGACGGAGTCCGGTGGTGGCGGCCCGTTCATCCAGCCAGCTCGCCAGTTCCTTGGCTCGCTGTTCGGATCCGCATCTCGCCAAGGCCTCCAACAAGTCACCGGCGAAGGCGATCGGGTACGGGTTGGTCGCTCCGAGACGAGTGTCCTGGCGCCAGGCGTCCTCGAGGTGTTCTGCTGCGGTCTCTGGGTCTCCGTGGGCGAGTGCGGCCAGTCCGAGTACTGCTGACTCTAGGCCGAGCAGAGCGTCCAGCTGATAGGGACCGAATTCACGCCGGTAGCGGTCGATCGCGGCTTCGGATTTATCTCGGTGGCCACGGACAGCGTCGAGGCGGGCGAGCAATACCAAGGCGTAGCCGGCGGTGCTTACCTGGTGGAGTTCCTCGGCCCATTGCAGTGCCTCGTCGGCGTCCGCGTACGCGGCAGGCCAGTGCCCTGTGCGGTACCAGATTTCAGAGCGGACGGTCAGGGCGAAGGGTAGAGCTGCGGGCGCGCCCTGTGTCCGAATCAGTTCGACGGCCTGGTTGGCCAGCCGCAGGGCCGTGTCGAATTCCTCCATCCAGAGGCAGCTGAAGGCGACTGTTGCCGATTCCTGATGTGCCTGAAGGAGATCGACGGCGGGCAGCCTGCGCTGCACTGCCGCGAGTTGGTCGTAGAACCGATGTCGTTCGCCTTGGAGGGCGGCAGCGCAGAGGATGGTGACGTCTGCGGCGAAGGAGCGGCGACCCGGCGGGAGCAGGCTCTCTCCGCGGCGAGTGAGGAAGGCGCAGCGGCGAACATCGCCGATCATGGAACTGGGATACATCGCGTCGCACAGCAACTCACCGGCCAGTGCTGGAATGCCCGTTGCGAGCGCGTCGGCGAGGGCGACCAACTCCGCGGCGGCGCGGTGCGGCTGGCCGAGCCAGGTCAAGGCACGCCCGCGTAGTCGAGTAGCGGATGCCAGGAAAGCGGGATCGGATCCTGGAGTCATCGCCTCCTGGGACCACGCGGCGGCGTTGGTCGCGTCTCCGGCCAGCTGTGCTTCGGTGGCCGCCGCGAAGAGACGCTCGGCCCGCCGCGTGGGATCACTGGTCAGGTCGGCGGCACGTCGCAGGGCGGTGGATGCCGATCCATGACCTCCGCGGCTCGTGGCCTGGTCGGCGACGGTGACCAATGCTGACGCCAGCTCCTCGTCCGGACCGGCGGCGGCCAGGGAGAGATACCAGACTGCCTGTTCGGGGCCGGCCAGCTGCGCGATCGCACGGTAGGCGGGGAGTTGGACCGCGAGCGGCGTGGAGTCGATGAGGACCTGACGTAGCAGGGGATGACGCAAGGTCACACCGTCGTGGCCGTAGCTAATCAGTCCCTCGCGTTCGGCTGGTGTCAGATCCGCGATCGAAAGCCCGACGGCCGCCAACAAGTCAGCGAGGACCGATGTAGCTAGAGGCCTGCCGACCGCGAGGACGAACAGCGCGCGACGTGTCGCGTCTGGCAATCGCTCCAGCACCGGGCGCCAGGCCTGCTCCAGTGATCGACCGACAGTGATGCCCATGGTCGCTGCGCGTTGCACGCCGGATGCTAGGCCCAGCGCTGTCGGCTGCCGGCCGTGCGTCAGTGTCTCCAGTACCGCCAGTGGGTTGCCGCCGGTCGCGCGCGCGACCTCGCGCACGATCGGGGGCGGGATGTCGTGGCCGCGCCGCCGAACGAGTTCGCGACACTCGGCCAGGCTCAGCCCGGTGAGGCGGATGACCGGGAGGTCAGGAATCGGTGCGGCGTGGCCGGGCTGTTCCCGTACGGCGAAGACCATGCTCAGGCGTTCGGCCGCAAGTCGCCGGGCAACGAAAAGAAGCAGCCGCTGGGACTCCGCGTCGACCCACTGGAGGTCGTCTACGAGCACCACCAGTGGTTCGTGATCGCTGGCGGCGGCGAGGACGCCGAGCGCGCCCGCGCAAATGGCCAGGTCTGTTGGGGTCGTGCCCTCGGTGAGGGCAAGGGCCCTCTCCAACGATTGCCGTTGAACGGGCGGCAGGCTGTCGAAATGCTGGCGTAGTGGGGTCAACAGGTCAGCGGCGCACGCAAATGGCAGCGCTGTCTCCGACTCCACCCCTCGCACCCAGATTGTGCGTACCTGAGCTTCCTGCGCGGCCCGGTGCAGGAGCGCGGTTTTGCCGATCCCGGCCTCTCCGACAATGACGCAGCTCGAACCGCCGTCGGCGGCCGCGGACACCACGCTGCGGAGTCGTCGGCACGCGTCCGCTCGGCCGACGAATACGTCGCGAAATTCCGAGGCCACCGCCCGGCCACCAGAGGACCCGGCCGGAGGTTGTGTATCGCTCATAGCGATCACCCCCGACGGTCCTGATGGCCTACCAGGATCCCGACAGTCGCGGCCCCGCACCAGAGAACTGACGGGTAAAAGATAGGGATCCCCCGGATGCGCCAGCCACTCAAGTCGCCCTAACAGGTGACGGGCGGGCGCGACGCTGACCGTGGCCTCGTGGGCCGACAGGGATCGCTCGCGTGTTATCGCCGACGACCAGCGGCGCACCGCTGATGTGGGCCACTGCTGCCACCCGGGATGTCTCGGCGCCGCAAGGGGCATTGCGCCCGCCAATCCGGTCAATCGAAAACCCGATGAACTCCATGCTCATCGAGCCGGCGTCAACAGGGAGGGATCGCCTGAGGGAGCCCTCCGATGCCCAGGGTCATCGCCGAGACCCACGCTGATGCTCCCCATTCGTTCAGATACCTGGAGGAGACCCCAATGGGACAGTGGGATGCCAGCGTCAAGCTGGTCTACGCCGCGGAGCCGACCACGAACTTCGCCATCGATGACATCAAGAGCGGAGACCCGTTCGACATCAGGGCCGACATCGAGGTCGGGAGCGGCCTGCGGTCGTTCGGCGGGAACTACACCCTCTACCTGACCGTTCGCAACCGAACCACGGGCCTGTCAGTCGGCCCGACACTCAGCAAAGCCGGCACCGTGGCCGGCGTGACCGGAACCGTGCCCTACACCTACACCGAGGTCGAGCGAATCTCAGCGTGGACCGCGGCCGACGGCGATGCTCTGGATGTACTGGCCGTCCTGAGGTTCACGGCCGGCGGCAACAACGACTACTCGCAGGTCAGCAGCCCCGCTTTCATCGCGGTCACCTGACATCGGTCCGGAGCGGAGACGGAGCTCTTCCGCCACCGCTCCGGACACCAATTCCTGGAATGGACAGACGGCGAACGGCCCAATTCGCTAGACGGCTGCGACGCCGCCACACATGCCCGACAGCCAAGGCTGCGACGCTCGCCGGCTCCACGAGCCACGGGACGCTGACCGGCAGACGCGTTTACCGCCGAGCCGCGGCCGGTCGCCAGGCAAGTAGGGCCCGGCGAAGCGCGTCGACGCAAGAGAGGTCGGCAGTCACCGGTCGTCGACGGAGAGGTGCCCCACGACAGAGAGCCTGCTGCGTTTCCCGTCGATACGCGCTGCGGCCTGCGACGAGTCCCCACGGCCGGAGGTCCCGAGAAATCGTCCGTGAGAAAGGAGTAGCTTATGGATCCGGTCACGATGCTGGTCGCGACGCTGGGAACGCAGGCGGTGCGCACCGTCCTCGTTCAAGGTGTCTACACCGACGACGGATGGGACGCGGCAGGCGCGACGCTCCTGACCGACGTTCTCGGGGCGCTTCTCGGTACCGAACAGGAGACCGAAGCAACCCTGCAACGGGTAGAAGAGAAGCTCGACGCCCTGAAGGTCGGTAGGTTCCAGCTTCCGTTGCAGGCAGCGATTCGGCATTTGCGGGAAGCCCGCCAGGAATGGCGGTCGACACAGGACCGTGGGCGCCTGCTCGAACAAGCACGGTTTCTACTCACCGAGGCGTGTGTCGCGGCGCCCGACGGCGCCAGTCGCGCGACTGCCGAGTGGCACCTGGCGCTGACCTGGCTGTTATCCGGGTCCCCACGCGACTGTTGGGAGGCGCTGACCCGAGCACGCGACGAGTCCTTCGGCGCCATCACTACAGCTCTCGACGAGTGGGCTGCGGCTCCGCTGGAGGCGAGGCGGTGGGGCAAAGACACCGATAGCCCGGCCGAGTGGACGCGACGGGTCGTGAACTCAGCCAGGACGGTCATGAATACGACTGCGGGCCATCGCGAAGCACGCACGACCATCGCGACCCGCATTGAGGCCGCTGTTCAGGTCGCACAGACCGTCCAGAGCATACGCGCGGCTCTGGGCGCCCAACCTGCCTCCTGCCAACGTCCCCGCCTGTCCCTGGACCCGCTCCCCGACGCGGGCATCGCGCCGGAATTCGCTCCCCGCCCCGCACTCGTCCTCGACCTACTTCCCGGCGTCAACAACGTCTGGGGCACCAGCATCCACGTGCACGCCATCGACTCACCGAAACAGCTGTCGCGATGCTGGTGGACAGTAGACGCGCAGGTGACGATCAACCCCGCCGCGCCCGACACACGGACACAAATTCTCTCGATCGCCGATATCGAGGATTTGCACAGGCCCGGGGAGGACCTCAGGGACGCGCCGATCCGCCACTACCTTCCCCGCCAACTCTTACAGCCTGAATCCCCCGCGCGAGCCCTCACCGCCGGATCCCAACAACCCGCCGCCTCTGATCGGTGGATCACCAGCCTGAGCCGAGGAGCTCCGACCCATCTGGCGATCCGGACCCAATTCGACCTCGTCGAAACCCCGCTTGGATGCGAGCCACGAGGAGGCATATTCGCGCTAATGCCCATCCCTCCCTCACAGGGCACTACCAGGGCCGACGCATAGTTTGAACGTCCGCCTCAATCGATCTACCTTCGAGTGAGCTACAACAACTGCCGGGAACTCTGCAACTTGTGCTGCCCTGCTGCGTCGCCGATAACAGCCATGCCGATGACCGACGCGAACGACCACGGCTACGGATGGGGACCTGCGCCGGATCTAACTTGAGCGCCGGCGAAACTGTTTCTATCCTTCTGGGAGTCCCCGGCACCGCCTCTGCGCCACGTGCGGACGCGCCCGGGGTTTGCGTGCCCGCCCGTCCTCTCGCCGAAAGCCGGGTCCGGCCGTCCATCCGCCGCGCGTTCCCGGGAAACGCAGCGAGGGGGAGAGCGTCCGGGCCCGCGCGACCGCCTCGGACGGTCAAGCAGGTACAGCCAATCGACCGCAGAGCGCGGGCCAGCGAGGCGAACGGCACCGCTGGCACGTGCGGTGTCGTCTGCTAGGACACCGATCCGGACTTCTATTGCACCGAGTCGATCGGTCTTTACGCAGTCCACAGCGCTCCGTGTGGTACTCCGACGAGTCGAACGTCAGCCGCCGACAACGTGCATCGGGACCCTCCCTAGACCTACCGCCGAAAGCAGGTGGCGCCCTCCCTGGTAAGGGAGGCATTCTGGGAGGGACGGCCAGGTCACCCGGGGGTGATGGCCTATGCGCGGTGGCAAGCCAGCGAACGCGAACCACAGCGGACGGATTGCATCCGTCGAGCCGGATGGTCCGTTTGTCGGCCGTGAAGAGGCATGCCGGCTACTAGGCGGCATGGTGGCCTCGGTGGCGGCCGGTGGGTCGGCAGGATTCATCGTCGGTGAGGCGGGCGTCGGCAAGACGGCACTGCTGAGGTGGGTGGCTCAGCACGGGGATAGCCGAGTGGTCTGGATCCGTGGGGCAGAGTACGAGTCAGTCCTCCCATTCGCCTGCGCGGCCGACCTACTCACACCGCTGCGCCCCCACTTCGCCGGCCTGCCCGCCGTACAGCGGCGGGCGCTGGAGACCGCGCTGGCGTTGACCGATGGTCCGATGCCCACCAGCCTCGCCATCTGCGCAGCCGCTCTCGGCGCGCTGGCGGCGGCCTGCGACCAGGAGCCACTCGTGGTACTCGTCGACGATCTACAATGGATCGATCCCGAGTCGCGCCAACTCATGCTGTTCGTGGCGCGTCGCATCGTGACCGAACGCATTTGCATTATCTTCGCGCTGCGGGACCAGCCGGGCATCGCGCCTCCGCCGCACGACCTACCGCTCCTGCACCTGACCGGGCTCACGTTGGCCGAATGCACCGATTTGGCCCGTCGACGCGGGCTCGCCGTGCCCGAGCGCATCATGCGCGAGGTCGTGGAGTCCACGGGCGGCAATCCGCTCGCCGTCCTAGAGACGCTCACCCATCGGCCAGAAGCAGCCACCGCCAGCGGTACGCGCCCCATCACGGTGGGGACCTCGGTCGAACAGGCATGGCGACCGGTCCTGGACCGATTGCCCGAGGAAACCCGCCGCGCCCTGTTCGTCCTCGCGGTAGGTCGGCTCCCGGGCCTGCCCGGCGTGGCCGATCTGTTGACCGCAATGGGCCTCTCAATCCATGACCTCGAACCTGCTGAAAGCCAAGGCCTGGTCAGAGCCTCCGAGGAAGGTTTAGAGCTGCGTCACCCGTTGCTGCGCCAGGTCCTCATCGATGCGACCGCGGTCGGCGTCCGACTACGTACCTACCGAGCATTGGCCGACCTAGGGGGACCTGAACAGCGCGTGTGGTACCTGTCGTACACCGCCGCCGACCTGATCCTGCGCGCGCTCGACGTCCTCGGGGCGCACGGGAGCGAACGCAACCGGCAGGAGTCCGCCCAACTGGGCACCGGCTGGTTGGCGCCCTCTGGCACTACTACGGCGCCGCGCTGCTGACCGCGCCCGGCCAGCTCGACGAAACCGACGCCGGCATTGCCGTCGCCGAACAGCTGGGCTCCCGCCAGCTGGCCGTCCCGCTGCTCGGGACGCTGACCCAGCTAGCGCTTCTCCGCGACAAACTGACCGATGCCGAGGACTACCTCCGCCGGATGCGCGAGCTGATGGACACCGGCATCACCCGCGACCCTCGAGGACGTCGACTGGGCCGAAGGCCTATCTCGAACAGGCCACCGCCGGTCCGGAACCCGCGCTAGAGCGCCTGACCGGCATCTACGACGCGGTGCCGACCCGCCCGATGCTAGTCGGTCAGGATCCCGGGAACGCCGCGACGCTGCTCCGGATCGCCCTCGACGCCGGCGACTCCACGCGCGTCAAGCTCGTCGTCCGGGCTGCCGACGACCTCGACATAATCGCTCGCCAGCTGAACTCCTCTTCGGCCTCAGTCAGCAACTAGCAACCGGTTTTGGCAAGGACCAACTCAGACCGTCAAAGCCAATCACGCTGGTGCGGGACGTCCCCTGTGACTGGCCGCCATAGTCGGCCAGTCTGAGCACAGGTGGATTTCCGTCTCGATCGTTCCGGCGTGTGGATGGTGATCGGCGGCACGCCGGGAGGTGACACGACGGACGTCAGCGAGTCCGGCCGCGCCCAGCGCGGCACGAGCCGCACGAGTAGCACGCGCCGGCGTGAGCGGAGGCGACTGATCAGCCATGACGGCCCCCTGGGCACAGTGCGCCCGCGCGAATGAAACCGCGAGCAGTGGTGTCTACGTGCGTGCCGTGTTCGCGGCGGGCCCGATGGAGCCTCACCTCGGTGAGAGCTGTCAAGTCTGATGTTTCTCGGCAAGATTCATCCGACCACGGCGCGCCGGTCACCCCCCTGTTCCTGGGGCGCGACGACTCAGAATTCGGGGCCACGCGACCGATATAGCGAGGGTGATGCCGTCGCAGATGAGTGCATGTGAGCTCGCTCGGCCCGTGGTCTGGTGGCCACCGAGCACGGTCGCCACCACCGGCGCGGACACCTGTTGCACGAGCTGGCGCAGTGTGGCAATCCGCGCGGTGCGCTGCGGGAAGCCGATCGCGCGCAGCCGCGTGTAGAGGACGCCGCAAGACAGAGGTAGCCGACGTTCCGACCGGGCAGAAGCCATTGACCGCCAACAACCGATCGGTACTCGCGCGCCGCCTCAACCGCGGCGAACAGGAGATTGTCGAAGGGCGCCGGAACGGGGCTCGGCGGGTGCCCACAGGCAAGCAGATCGGCGCCGTAACGCGGCCAAGCGACAGTTGGCGGGCGGTCGGTGTCGTGATGCTCAGTGACGGCCCTCTGCGTCTTTCGCGTCGAGTTCGGCGAGCAGCGCGTCGAGGGGATCGATCTCCTCGGCCGGCGCACCGACCGCGGCGGGCGGGGCGGTCGGTGCCGGCTGGGCCGGGCGCACCGCCAGCCGCCAGTTCGTCGGACACCGGTAGATCGGATAGCCGTCGGGAGTGGTGACCGCGCTGGTCAGCTTGTAGTCCAGCACACCGCCGGTCACGATCACCTCGACCGTCGGCGGCAGCCGGTGGCCGTTGTCGCGGTAGACCGCGACGTTCGTGTAACCGGCGGGGCCACCTCGCAACTCCACCCAAGCCTCGATCAACTACCGCACCTCTTCAGGGCCCTCACTACGGCCCATCTCTATCCCGGGATTAGCTAGGTCGCCAGCGCACTCGAGCCGCGCCGCCGGTGCGCACCGAGAGCCAGCCGCAGACCAGCCAGCTGAGCTCCCCCGCGTCAGCGAAGCCTCATCCAGCGAACGGCCCCGGGTGATCGTGGAAAACGGCCACACGCGACACCGGCACAGCAGGCTCCGACCAGCCAGAGCAATTCACACTGCCCAGCATCATCACGTATGACGTCAGAGACGCACCCAGCCGGTATGAACCCCCGCTGGCCTGCGGGAACGACACGCCGCCGACATCCGAGCAACCAATGAGCAACCAACGGCCATTTCTAGACCATAATGGATAGTTGGTCCGCACATGATCGCTGGTCAGCGGGTGGGCCGCCTGGGGATCGAACCCAGAACCCGCGGATTAAAAGTCCGAAATGGAGGCTTATCAAGTCGACTAAGCTATGTGTACCACCCCGACTCGCCCAGCGCTACCACGAACTACCTGATGACATCTGCTACGAAGCCTGAGATCGGGACCCGAAGGCGTCAATCGGTGGCCGCCACGCCACCACGAACCATCCCCAACTACGGCGCTGCATTACATCCGAGCAACCACCGATCAACCCCACCAGCCCTATCCGCTCGCGACCGGCCCCGTAGCCCGCGGGTAGCGGCTCCGCCGCGCGGCAGGAATTGAGGGCTGGCGGCATAGTGGGTGGGTGTTCGTCGTCCATGCCACGAAGAAGCTCCTCGATCGGATCGGTCCGTCGACCCTGCAGCAGGGCGAGGAGTCCACGGCGGCGCTGGGTGCGTGGTATGCCACCGTGTTGTTCTGGCGACCGCAGGTCGTGTTGTGGGTCAACGAGCAGACGCTGCTGCCGGTGCTGATGCCGCTGGCGCCGGCAGCGACCCTGGCGACGAGGTTTCCTGCCCAGCTCGCGACGGTTCTGACCGCGCACGGCATCCCGGATTCGGTGATCGAGGCCGAGCTGGCGCGGATGGCCGACGTCCGGATCGCCAAGACCGCGAACCGGAGCGTCGTGGGCATCATGACGGAGTTCACCCACCTCGCCGAGGTCTACCGGGCCCACGATCCCGCGTCGGACCCGCTCGGCCTGGCGGTACGGCTGGCCGCGACGCCGTGCGGTCCGCTGTATTCCCGGCACGTCAGCCCCGACCGTGAACTGCGTGCCCGGCTCCAACCCACCGCGCCGCCGCCGAGCTGACAGGTCCTCTGTCGATCGCGGCTCGATTCCCGGTCCCCCATGACCCGCGGGCGGCACTGCGCTCAGGTCGGCCGGTAAGGTCCGGGGGCCGTGAGCGAATACCAGTGCTACGAGTTCCTCGCCCTGGACCGACCGCTCACCGACGCCCAGATGGCGGAGGTCCGGGCGTTATCGACACGAGCCGAGATCACTGCGACGAGATTCGTCAACAGCTACCACTGGGGTTCGTTCCGCGGGGACCCGCACCGCATGGTCGAGCGGTACTACGACGCGCACCTCTACGTCACCAACTGGGGCACCCGCCAGGTGATACTCCGGATCCCGAAGACCACGCTGGCCCTCGACGTCGTGGAACCGTACTGCCTGGACGATGAGTCGTTCGCGTGCTGGACGACCAAGACGCATCTGATCCTGAGCCTGTGCAGCGAGGACGACGAAGACGACTTCGACGGAACCGCCGAACACGCCCTCCACAGCCTGGCCGGCCTTCGCGCCGAACTGGCCGCAGGGGACCTCCGACCGCTGTATCTGGCCTGGCTGTCCGCGCTCGGCAAATGGGAACGCGAAGACGACAACGAAGACGCCTTCCGCAAAGTCACAGAACCGGCCGTCCCAGCCGGGCTGAACACCCTCACGGCGGCGCAGCGTGCGCTCGCGGACTTCCTCCGGGTCGACCGTGATCTGCTTGAGGCCGCCGCGCAGGCCAGTGGTGAACCGGTTGGCGTGTCGGTGACGCGCAAAGATCTGGAGCCGCTGGTCGCCGCACTACCCGAGCGAGAGAAGAACAGTTTCCTGGTCCGCTGTGCCCTCGGGCAGGAACCCGGGCTGCCGGCGGTGCTCCGAAACCGGCTGCTGCCCCATCCTGAGCCACCGGCGGCCGGGCGGCGCACCGCGGCCGAGCTTCTCGACGCCGCCTACCGGACGCGCGAGGCACGCCACCAAGAGGCCGTCCGGGCCGCCGAGGAGGACGAGCGGCGTCAGGCCGCGGCCCGAACCGCAGCCCGGGAACGACGCCTGTCCGTGGTGACCGGCCAAGGCGAATCCGCCTGGAAGCGGGTCGAGGACCACATCGCGGCAAAGAAGGCCAGCGACTACGACGCCGCGCTCGACCTGCTCACCGACCTCCACGAAATCAGCAACCGCACCAACGACCTCGACCACTTCCGCAACCGGCTCAACGACCTCCGCCACCGACACCACAACAAGCCGGCCCTGCTCAGACGCCTCACCAACAGCGAACTACCCTGACAACAATCTCGACAGAAACGATGCCCGCCTCACCGCACCATCCGCGTCATGTGCGGACGTTGCATTGCTCATCGCAAGCCAATGATTGCCTCCTGAGCGGGAGCCTGAAAGGTATTCGGCGAAGTGGGAACAACGTAACTGCCGCTGTGGGGGAGTCGGGCAGTGAATTTCGCACACGTTGTGACTTTTTGGGAATCCGCGACGTCTAGTGCTAAGCGCCTATTTGTCGCGAGGCGTGTCCGAGTCGACTATGCCCTCTCTGTGGTCGTGCACGTTCGCCCTGACCAACTAGCTCATCTACATTGCTCTAGGGCGCCGGCCCAAATCGAAAGTAAATATAGCACTCCACTCATCAGAACCAAGCCGAGCATCCACCACCACCAGCCTTTAGACCCGCTCATCTCTGTGACGGCCCAGTCCAGATGATTGGCCTCCTTGCTTTTAATTCTCGCTCGTGCATCTTGTAAATCCGGAACGTCGGGGTCTTCGACCTGCGAATTGCGCGGGTCCGACAATGCTAGGCGTCTGCTTGCGTGATGAAGGTGGGCCCATGTCTGGGCGATTGCGAATCCCGCCACTAAAACGCATGTGACGAAGATTGCCACCAGAATAGGAGGCGCCTTCTGCAGCAGATTGGAACTCAAATCGCCGAATCCGAGAGCCACAATGCCAGTACCGAACCCCGCAGCTGTGGCTTGCGTCAGAGACTCTCGATGTGAGACCGTAGCACGTAACTGGCTTACCTTCATTTCCGGACTCAATACTCAGGGTCCCAGCGTGGGCCGTCGATCCATTTCCAGACACTGTGCAGAGCGCTTGATGCCTTCCGTCCGAACGAGTTCTCGATGTTATAGAAATTCTGGCTCCCAGAAGTATCTCGGTGAGCATTGATGCGCGTAGCTACTGCGGTAGTAATGAGCTCTGCGGCAAGCTGCTGGAACCCTGGGTGAAGGTCCTCGGGGCCGAACTCGCTGAGCAACTGCCGTGTTGCAAACGCGGAATCGCTCATTAATCGACCGAGTATCTCGTCCTCGAGTCCGGGGAATTCATTCTCGGACGCCCTGGCGATCCCCCTGAGAACTCCGCTTCGCACCGCGATATCGTTCACATACGCCACGATTGCCTCCTCGCAGTTTCATCCCGAATCGATGCGGTGCACTCGCTTGAGCAATCGTTGCAGGATCTGCACGACCTAGCCCGCGCGGGCGCAATTGTTATCCAACCTAGCCGAGAAGTGATCGCTGCGGCAAGAAGATGTACCATCGATTGATGGCGGAAGTTTGTGTATCACCCGCAAAGATTCTTACGACCTCAGGCGAATCCGATTGTTTAAGCGTTTCGGGTGGCTGACTCTCATTTGGGGTGCTTCGTCTGAACTGCTATCCGGGCGCAGATTCGGACAGCGGAAGACGACACTCTCGTCGGCAGTTGCGTGCGTTGTCGCCCGCTATTCGCTCGCGGGCTGCGGGCGCGACCGGCTCTCGAGCTGATCTACCGGCTTGTTCGGGCCGATCCGGCTGCACCTTAGCGAGCGCATGCTGATGCGTATCGGCAGCTCACGGGGGTGGAGTGATGACGGGTCAGGGCGTGGTGTTCAAGTACTGCACCTGCGACGAGGGACGGGTCGGGCAGCGCCGGAGCCGGCGTTGTCCACGGCTGGCCGAGCGCGGGCATGGTCTCTGGGCGTTCGACACTCGGATGCCCGACCTCACGGGCCGACGCCGGCAGGTCCGCCGGAGTGGGTTCCGATCGAAGTCTGCGGCCTGCCGAGTTCGCGATGAGCTCCTGGCTCAAACACCGGAACTCCGTGCAGGCGCCGTCTGGACTCTCGAGCAGTGGCTCAAGCACTGGATCAGCACCCGGACCTCGATCCGGCCGACCACTGCACGCAGCTACCAGAGCCACATCACCCTGTATCTGCTGCCGCATCTCGGCCACTACCGGCTCGGGCAGGTCACCGCCCGGCAGCTCACCGAGGCCTTCGCCGTCCTCGCGCAGCAGCACAACCGGTACGGCGAACCGCTCGCCGGCTCCACCCTGCACCGGGTGAAGGCCACGCTCCGGGCGGCGTTCAACGCCGCGATCCGCGAAGGCCTCGTCACCGACAACCCCGCCCGACGTATCGAACTCGCCCCGGCCCGGCGTCCGCATGCGGTGGTCTGGACCGAACCCCGCGTCCAGACCTGGCGACGCACCGGAGAACGCGAACCGGTCACCGTCTGGACCGCCGAGCAACTCGCCACGTTCCTCCAGAACACCAACACCGACCGGTTGCACGCCCTCTGGCACCTGATCGCGCTCCGCGGGCTCCGCCGGGGTGAAGCCGCTGGCCTACGGTGGTGCGACGTCGACCTCGACACCCGCCAGCTGGTCATCTCGCAGCAGCGCGTCGAAGTAACCGGCGCGATCCTCGTCGGGCCACCCAAGAGCGCGGCCAGCCGCCGCACGGTCGCGCTCGATCCGCACACCGTCGCGGTTCTGCGCGCCCACGCCCAGCGGCAGCGCTTCGAACGCCGCGCCGCCGACGAGGATTGGACCGACACCGGGTACGTCTTCACCAAGATCGATGGCCTGCCGCTGCGGCCGAGCTACGTCACCAATCGGTTCCGGCTCCTGCGCAGGAACCTCGGGCTGCCGCCGGTCCGGCTGCACGATCTCCGTCACGGCGCCGCGAGCCTGGCCCACTGCGCCGGCGCGGACTTGAAGCTGATCCAGGACCAGCTCGGGCACGCCAGCATCGTGCTGACCGCCGACACCTACACCACCGTCCTCCCACCGGCCCAGCACAATGCCGCCGCGGCCACCGCCGCTCTCGTCCTGGACGCCGCGCGCCGCGTCCGCGGTGACATCACGCGAAAGAGTCGCGCCGAACGGCGCCGCGCAAACCGCATCACCGCACGCAGAAAACCGTGCCTGATCAACCTGAACCCGCAGGTCAGCGGCTTGGCGCTCAACCTCAGTAAGCAAGCAACGTCGCGGCGGGGACGAGCAACCGGCGAGCAACCACTGTCCGCATAGGAACCAGAGACCGCGCAAAAGACCAGGTCAGCGGGTGGGCCGCCTGGGGATCGAACCCAGAACCCGCGGATTAAAAGTCCGCTGCTCTGCCAGTTGAGCTAACGGCCCGCTCGGGCACAGCACGAGCACCCGAGAGGGCATACCCGGCCGCGTCCCGCTTGAAGTGTCTCAGACCCGAGCGGCGACAGCGACAGAACATCCCACTGAGCGCGTTCCGTCCCGCCGGACCCGTACCCGGCTGCGCCGCACACGCCGGACGTCCACCGAAAGGAAGAGCCGACCCCGGACGCTCGACCGGCACGGACAGTCTGAACGTGCCGAGTATCCGACAGAACCTGCGTGCCGCAATCCGGGTCGACAACAGTGCTCACCTGGGCTGACGCCGATCAGGCGCCGGCCACGGCGGCGCCGGACCCGTTGCGCACCCTTCGTACGGTCCCGTCACCGCATCCCCTCAGCGACAGGCAGGAATGATGACGCGACGGATCCAGACGGCGCTGCTCGGGCTCAGCGTGGTGCTCGCACTGGTGCTGGTGACCGGAGGCTCGACGGCGGCGGCCGGCGAGCGGACGGTGGCTGCGGCGCCCCGGGCCGTGACGGTGGCCCAGCCGAAGCCGATTCTGGTCCCCACGTCGACGCCGTACCGGCGCACCGGCAGCAACGCGGTGGCGCTGACGTTCGACGACGGGCCCGACCCGCGCTGGACGCCGCAGGTGCTCTCGCTGTTACGCAAGCACAAGGTCAAGGCGACGTTCTGCTTGATCGGCGCCAACGTGAAGGCCCACCCCGACCTGGTCCGCAAGATTGTCGCGGACGGTCACGCACTGTGTAACCACACGATGGGCCACGACCTGAACCTCCGGAAGAAGTCGCGGGCCGCGATCGAGGCTGACCTGCGCGCGACCAGCGCATTGATCAAGCGGGTGAGCGGCGGAGTCACCCCGAAGTACTTCCGGGCACCGGGTGGCAACTGGTCCGGCGTGGTGGTGTCGGTGGCGCGCAACCTGGGGATGGCGTCGATCGGCTGGGCCGTGGATCCGCGTGACTGGGCGAAGCCGCCGGCGACCACGATCGTGTCGCGAGTGCGGGCCGGGGTTGCCCCGGGAGTGATCGTGCTCATGCACGACGGGGGCGGAGATCGGTCCCGGACGGTGGCCGCACTGAAGATCCTGCTGCCCGGGCTGACCTCCAAGTACCGACTGACAAGGCTCTGACCTGCGGATTCATCGGAAGAGAAGAGTGCTTTTGGCAAGAGGCCTCGTTGTCGCCTATGCTGATCTCGCTCCCGACGCGGACGGGGTGGGTGCGCCGCCCGGCGGACATGTGTGACAGCATGAACGCCGTTCGGGTTGCACGCCCTCATCGTCTAGTGGCCCAGGACGCCGCCCTTTCAAGGCGGTAGCACGGGTTCGAATCCCGTTGGGGGCACGGCAAGACCCGGTCTATCCGGACCAGGTCCCGTGGAGCAGTTCGGAGTGCTCGCCGCCCTGTCAAGGCGGAGGTCGCGGGTTCAAATCCCGTCGGGACCGCTCTCGCTGCCGCACCTTTGGTGCGGCAGCGGAGTGAAGGTGGCATTGGGTGTCGCCGCACTCGGCCAGGTAGCTCAGTTGGTACGAGCGTCCGCCTGAAAAGCGGAAGGTCGGCGGTTCGACCCCGCCCCTGGCCACATCGATCACGAGGCATTCCCGCGAGACAGCGGGGGTGCCTTTTTCGTTTGTGGCCGCTGCGATACTGGGCCCGGCGTCCGGGGAGAGGAGGTGCGGTGATGATCACATCCCTGTTTCCCGCGCCTCCCGTGGTCGGCTGACCGACGCCACCGCGACCACGATGGCGCGCGTCGCGAAGGATCAACGCATGAGCGTCCGAGTAAGGCACATCACGGTCGACAGCGCCGACCCGTACACGCTGGCCCAGTTCTGGTCCAAGGTGACCGGTTTCACCGAGGACCCCGAGGACGGCAACGCGCCGGACGACCCCGAGGCCCTGCTTCTCTCGCCCGGCGACGGACCCGACCTGCTGTTCGTCACGGTGCCCGAGCGCAAGGCCGGTAAGAACCGGATCCACCTCGACCTGCAGCCCACCGAGGGCACGCGGGACGAGGAGGTCGAGCGGGTGCTCGCGCTGGGTGCCCAGCTGGTCGCGGATCACCGGAAGCCGGACGGGACCGGCTGGGTCACTCTGGCCGACCCGGAGGGCAACGAGTTCTGCGTCGAGCGCAGCGCCGCCGAGCGGGGCTGACGGAGCTCTGAGGCCGGGCTCCACGAACACCGTGGAGCCCGGCCGGGCTACTCCGGGTTCGCGTCCAGGTGCGCCTCCAGGTCGTCCAAGCTGCGGCTCCACAGCCTCCGGTACGGCGTCAGCCAGGCATCGATCTCCGCGAGCGGCCCGGGCGCCAGCTCGTACCACCGCCGCTGGGCGTCCTGCCGCACGCGCACCAGGCCGGCGTCGCGCAGCACCTTCAGATGCTTCGACGTCCCGGGCTGGCTGAGCCCCAGTTGCTCCACCAACTCCCCCACCGGACGCGGCCGTTCGAGCAGCAGGTCGAGGATCCGACGCCGGGTCGGTTCGGCGAGCACCGCGAATGACGAGGTCACCGTACGAATATAACTGCGCAGGAATATGCGGCGGCAAAAACGTCGGTGGTGGTCGCTACGGTGCGTCCGACGAAGCCAGGGGAGGCGACGGATGTTCGACAACGACGAGCCCACCGACGACTGGTTCGACCACATCGGGCTCGGCGGCGAGAGCTACCAGAGCGATCGGCTGCCCGCCGGCCGCGACGAGAACAACGAGGGGGTGGCCTCCGCGATCCACGGCGCGGTGGCACTGCTCCAGGCCCTGCACGCCGATCACGAGGCGGTGCCCGCCGCGGTGACCTCGTGGGCCGCCGTGTACGGCACCGCGACCGTGGAGCCCGAGCTCGACGAGCTGCAGCAGGAGTTCCGGGCCCGGCGTCCGCGCACGATCGCGGACGCGTTCATGGCGGGTGCCGTCGCGATGGGCGACGCGATCAGCGGCCCCACGTCCGACTTGGTCAGCCAGCAGCTGGCCGCCCACGTGAAGATCGAGACCGAGCTGCTCGAGCGGCTGGCGCAAGCCACCGACCGGCCGGTCCGCGACGTGCTGGCCCACCTGGAGGAGTGGGCCACCAGCGAAACCGTAGACCCGAGGTAGATCAACGGGCGGGCGCGGCGACGTCGAGCAGGAGCGTGGCGAAGTCCTCCGGGCGGGAGAGGAACGGGTGGTGCCCGGCCGCGAACTCCACCACCGCTGCGGCTCGCGTCGCCCGCTCGCGCTGCACGTCCGCCGGGATCGCCCGGTCGTCCGTGCAGACGATGTAGGTCGCCGGCACGTCCCGCCAGGCCGCGGCGCGCACCGGCTGGCCGAACGGGGTCATCGACTGCCTGGTCAGGCGGCCTACGGCCGCGTCTGCCGTCGGCCCGTCGCAGTCCTGCACAAACAATTGGCGGACGCTGTCCGGCAGCACGCCGATGGTTCCGTCGGCGCCCGGGTCCAGCCAGGGCGCCGGGCCGGTGCCCGCCACACTCGCCTGCGATTCGCCGACGTCCGGCAGCATCGAGGTGACGTAGACGAGCTGCCACACGGCCGGGTGCGCGTGGGCGGCGTCGGTGATCACGATGCCGCCGTACGAGTGCCCGAGTAGCACCGCTGGCTCGTCGACCTCGTCGAGGACCGCGCGGACCGCGTCGACGTCGTCGTAGAGGTCGCCCAGCCGATCACCGGGCGTGTCACCGCGGCAGCTCGGTAGCGCCACCGCGCGGCTGCGCACGCCGGCCGCGGCGATCGGCCCGACCATCCGGTTCCACCACCAGGAGGCATCCCGAACGCAGGCTCCGTGCACGTAGACCAGGCGCATGCATCCCCCACCGACGAGAGCCGACACCGGCCAGCGAAGCAGCACGAGACACTCCTCGTGGACCGGTTCCGCTCGCAGCGGAGAAGGACCGGAGCAGAAGCGAAGAAGAGCAGAGACAGGGCACCCGTTGCCATTCCCTATCTAAACGGTAGGGTTAGCCGAGCCTCGCACACACCGGAAGGACCCCGATGAGCCTGACCTTCCACTGGTTCCTCCCGACCATGGGCGACAGCCGAAACCTCGTCGCCGGCGGCCACGGCGTCGACCTCGGACGCGCGGCCGGCGACCGTCCGGCTTCCCTGGGTTACCTCACCCAGATCGCCCGTGCGGCAGAGCACCTCGGGTTCGTCGGCGCGCTGACGCCCACCGGTGCGTGGTGCGACGACGCCTGGCTCACGACGGCGATGCTGGCCCAGACGTCCGAGCGGCTGAAGTTCCTGGTCGCGTTCCGGCCGGGTCTGCTGTCGCCGACGCTCGCGGCCCAGATGGCCACGACGTACCAGCGGCACTCCGGCAACCGGCTGCTGCTCAACGTCGTCACCGGCGGCGAGAGCAGCGAGCAGCGGTCGTACGGCGACTTCCTCGACAAAGAGGGGCGCTACCAGCGCACCGACGAGTTCCTCGAGGTCGTCGGCCGGCTCTGGCGGGGCGAGACCGTGACGCTCGACGGGCAGCACGTCCAGGTGGCCGGTGCCTCGCTGAGCCGCGTCCCCGACCCGATCCCGGACGTCTACTTCGGTGGCTCGTCACCGGCGGCCGGCCTGGTCGCCGCGCAGCATGCGGACGTCTACCTCACCTGGGGCGAGAAGCCGGAGCAGGTCGCGGCGAAGATCGACTGGATCAAGGGCCTCGCGGCGGAACGGAACCGCACGCTGCGCTACGGCATCCGGCTGCACGTGATCAGCCGGGACACGTCCGAGGAGGCCTGGGCGGAGGCGGGACGTCTGCTCGCGAACCTCGACCCGGCCACGATCGAGCGCGTCCAGCAAGGGCTGGCGCAGAGCGAGTCCGAGGGCCAGCGGCGGATGGCCGAGCTCCACGGCCGTGGCCAGGCCAGCACCGCACTGCGTGACCTGGAGATCTCGCCGAACCTTTGGGCCGGTGTCGGTCTGGTGCGCGGCGGGGCGGGCACCGCGCTGGTCGGCAGCCACACCGAGGTGGCCGACCGGATCGTCGAGCTGTCCAAACTCGGGCTGTCGGAGTTCGTGCTCTCCGGCTACCCGCATCTGGAGGAGGCGTACTGGTTCGGCGAGGGCGTGCTGCCGCTGCTACGGGCGCGCGGGCTCTGGGAGCACCCGGTGGCCGCAACGATCGACGCACCGCACGTCGACGTCCCGTTCGCGGGCAGCGCAGGCCGCTCCCTGGCGCCGTCCCCGCACTGACGGACGGGTAGGGAGGCGCTCGACGCCACCGAACAACCGCCGGCCGCACACCACGGCCCGGTGTCTACGGCTGCTGCACACCCAGCGGTACAGTGCGCCGACGAACGCCACCAGCACCGGAGAGTAGCTCGATGTCCACATCCCCGCTCGAGGTCCTGGTGGTCGACGACGACGCCGGCGACGTCCTGATGATCGAGGAAGCGCTGAGCGCCAACGAGGTGCCCAGCCACCTGCACGTGGTCTCGGACGGCGTGGAGGCACTCTCGTTCCTCCGCCGCGAGGACCCGCACGCGGACGCGCCCCGGCCGCAGCTGATCCTGCTGGACCTGAACATGCCGCGGATGGACGGGCGCGAGGTGCTCGCCGCCGTCAAGAGCGACGACGAGCTGCGGTCGATCCCGGTCGTCGTGCTCACCACGTCGGCGCTGGACGAGGACGTCCTCCGCAGCTACGAGCTGCGCGCCAACGCGTTCGTCACCAAGCCCGTCGACCTCGACCAGTTCACGTCGATCGTGCAGCAGATCGAGAGCTTCTACGGCCGGACGGTCCGTCTCCCCCGGTAGGCCCGCGCTCCGCGGCGTCGAGCCGGGCCGAGGTTTCCAGCCGGTGCTGCTCGGCCCGCTGGAGCGTGCGGTCGGCGCCGGCCAGCTGGCGCTCGGCGTCCACCAGCCGTCGTTCGGCCTCGGCGAGCACCGCGGCGGCTTCGTCGCGCGCATGACGGGCCACGTCGCGGCTCCGGCGGACGGCGTCCCGCTCGCACCGGGCTGCTGCGACGGCGCGATCGGCGACAACGCTCTCCGCCCGGGCGGCTGCGACCTCATGGATGGGCTCCTGCGCCGGCTCGGAGGCAACCTGCGGACCAGGGTCCTCGGGCAACGGTCCGAAGCCGACGTACGCCTCGCCACGCACCATCCGCCCGGACAGCACGCGCTCGGCCACCGCCGCGTCCGCGACCGCCGCGTTCAGCGTCGCTTCGAGGTCCGCCACCACCGACTGCTCCAGCTCGAACGGCCCCTGGTCGCCCCGCCGCGGGTAGGACTCCCCCGCGAGCCGGGTCGCCGCGGCCACCAACCCCGCAACACGTTGCCGCCGCTCGGCCGAGAGCGCCCGGATCGCCCCCGGATCCGACCGGCGCTGGGCCTCGGCCAACTGCGGACCGAGTAGTACCAGCGCGCGCAGCTCCTCCCGGCGTGCGCCGGCCAGCAGATTGACGCACCACGCAGCTACCGTGGGCCGTCGTAACAGCTTGAGCCGACCGGCTAACGCGGCCTGCTTCTCACCCTTCAGCTCCGCGATCCGGACATCGCGAGCGGTCGTGAACTGCGCCGGCGGTAACGCGTAGAGCGCCGTCGCCTCCTGCTCGTAGTTCATGTGCCCGCCTTCCGATCAACGGTCTGTATTGATCGGAACACAACGAGTCAGTCGTCCGCCACCAATGCGCGCAAGAGGGCAGCCAACGACGCCTCCGGCGCGAACTCGTCGTCACCACCGCGGGCAAGGCGATCGAGCAGCAGACCGTCGCCGTACGCGAGCAACTGCCGAGCATGCTTCTCGGGGCGGCCCGAGCCGACGGCAGCTAGCCACTCCCCTGCCCAGGCCCAGAGTTTTGAACTCCATTCGAGCAGCTCGACGCGCAACGCCTCCTGGTGCGCGGCCTCCAGGAAGATCGCGTGCCGCGCGAGCGTCAGCGTCCGGGCCGGCCCGGCCAGCTGGCGGAGCAACGCGCCCACCCGGCCCGCCAGCTCGTCGACGGAGACCGGCCGCGGCGCCCCGGCCAGCGTGGCGAAAGCCGCGGTCTCCCGCTCGAACAGGTAACCCAGGATCCCGGCGAGCAGAGCATCCCTGGTCCGGAAGTAGTTGGACGTGGTGCCGGACGGCAGGTTGCCCCGCGCGTCGACGGCGCGGTGCGTCAGCGCACGGGTGCCCTGTTCGCCGAGCACTTGGACGGCCGCGTCCAGCACCTGCTCACGACGTCCGGGCATGCGGCCACACTACAGCTCTAGTAGCAACCACTACATCAGTAGTACGCTGACGCCATGGGCACTGCAGCTGTAGTAGGAGCGGGAATCGGCGGGCTCGCCACGGCCATCGCGCTGCGACGCGACGGGTGGGACGTCACAGTGTTCGAGCGCTGGCCGCGCATCGTCGAACTCGGCACCGCGATCGGGCTCTGGCCCGACGCCCAGCGGACGCTCGACCGGCTGGGGCTCGGCGAGCGGATCCGGGCCGTCGGTGTCCCGTACCGGCAGGGTGCGGTGCGGACGCGGCGCGGGTGGCGGATCGCGCGCTTGCCGCTGAAGCGGATCGAGAAGCACGGCGGCGCGCCGGTGCTGATGGTCCCCCGCACGACGCTGATCACGACGCTCGCCGACGCCATCCCCAGCGACGTCGTCCGCACCGGGGTGACGATCACCGACCCGGACCGGCTGCGACGCGACCACGACCTGGTCGTCGGCGCCGACGGCTACCGCAGCATCGTCCGGGACGCGTTCTTCCCCGGTGTCCGCGCCCGATATCTCGGGGTGGTGGCGGTCCGTGGCGTGGTCGACGGGGAGTTCGGGCCGGCCGGTGAGGTGTGGGGGCGCGGCGCACTGGTCGGCGTCACGCCGGTCGAACGCGGCCGGACGAACTGGTACGTGGCGCTGCGGGCGCCGACGGGAACCAAGCCCACGGTTGCCGACCTGCGTGAACTGTGCGCCGACTACCCCGATCCGATCCCGGCCGTCCTGGCGGCCGCGACCGACGAGAGCCTGCTCCGGCACGACGTCCACGACCTCGCACCGGCGCCGGCGTCATATGTCCACGGGACGATCGCGCTCGTCGGCGACGCCGCCCACGCGATGGCGCCGTCACTGGGGCAGGGGGCATGTCAGGCCCTGGTGGACGCCGACTGCCTGGCTACCGAGCTCACGAACGCTCCGGATGTCACCACCGCACTCCGGAGCTACGACCACCTCCGCCGCCGCCCCACCCAACGCCTGGCGCGCGCCTCCCGCCTGCTCAGCCGCGTCCAGGCCTAGGTCCGCCGAACGCCTGGCCCGCCGAACGCCTGGCCCGCCGAACGAACCTACGACGCGTGCGTGTGGTGCGTCCAGCTCTCGCCGTCGTACCAGCGCAGCCCACCCTGACCGTACGGATCCGGATACCACCCGGCCTCGTACTCCGAACTCGACGAGGAGCCACTCGTCGCCGGTGCCGAGCCCCCCGCCGCGTCCGGCTTGGTCTCCTCGATCAGCACGTCGACCTCGGTCTCGGACAGATCCAGCAGCCTGCCCACCGCCACCAGGTCGTCGCGCTCCTCGTCGGTGACCTGCTTGTCGGCCCACGCGGTGGCGGCGAGCGTCCGCACGTACTGCCGGTGCGCGTCGCTCTGCTCGGCCTCGAAGATCGCCAGCGCGGCCGCCAGGTCCTTGAGGTGGATGGCCTCGGTGAACGAGAGCACCCGGTCGGACACCGCGTTGTCGAGCGCACCCAGGTACGCGCTGACCGGCCCGGACTCCTCCGGCGACCGCGGCGCGTCCTCCACCACGTCGGCGACGAACTCGCTGTCGACCTCCGGGTTCGGCGCCTCCTTGACGTCCACGTCCGAAGCCGCGGCCCCGGACGAGAGGCCCGCGTACGCCGCAGCCATCCGCGCCATCTCGGGGCTGACCACCGCGGTCTGCTCCGGGTCGGCGGCCTCCCACTCCTCCTCGGCGCGCGGCGCCATCTGGAAGTCACGCATCGGGATCCGCGGCCACGACATCCGGCGCGCGCGCTCGATGTACTGCACCCACGGCGAGGGCAGCGTCGGACGCTGCGCGAGGAACGTGCCGAACAGTGCACCGGCGGCCCGCGCGTTCGTCAGCGCCGACCGCGGGCCGTCCAGCGGGATGCCGGCCGCCGCGCAGCACTGCTCCAGCGTGCGGCCGGGCAGCGACGGCAGGTAGCGCGGGGCGTTCGTCATCGTGCAGATCGCGGGCACGTGCGGCATCTCGAACCCGGTGCGGCGGAACTCCTCGTCCAGGAACGCCGAGGTGAACAGCAGGTTGTGCCCGACCAGCACCTTGCCGCGCAGCCACTCGACCAGCCAGCCGGACAATTCGTCGAACCGGGGGGCGTCGTGCACGTCCTCGTTGCGAATACCGTGCCCGTCCGCGGGGCCGACGTCCATGCCGGGGTTGACCAGCGTGGCCGCCTCGCCCATCGAGTTGCCGCGTTCGTCGAGCACGACGATCGCCAACTCGACGACCCGGTGTTCTTTGGGGCTCAGTCCGGTGGTTTCAGCGTCGATGACGACCCACGTCGGGGCCCCGGCTTCATCCGTCACGCTCATCGCGTCGAGGATAAGCCACCCGCCCCGCCGAGCCGCCACTGCTCGTCCTGCTGCCCCGAAGAAATTTGTCCAACCGTCGACCCATCACCGACGGCGCTCAGATCAAGCGCATCTGGCGCGCGGCCGGGCGGCGCGTCTCGTCGGACGAACCGGTCCGGTCGAGCAACCCCTCGTCCACCGGGGACAGGAAAGGCGTCAACGCCGCCGCAGCGGTAGCACCACGGCGGGTGATCTGCCGCGGCGCGGAGAGGAACAACCGCTGCCGCGCCCTGGTCACCCCGACGAAGAACAGCCGCCGCTCCTCGGCCTCCTGCTCGGCATCCGGCGCCCCCGGCCACCGCAGCGGCACCACGCCGTCGGCGCAGCCCACCAGGAACACCACCGGGAACTCCAGACCCTTCGCCGCGTGCAGGGTCAGCAGCGACACCGCGTCCGCCCGCGGATCCAGCGCGTCCACCTCGGCCCCGGTCGCCACGAACGCCAGGAACCCGTCCAGATCCTCCGCGAACGTCGTAGCGACCGGCCGCAGCAACTCCACCGCAGCCCACACGTCCGAAGCCCGCAGCGACACGTCGTCAGCGGAGAACAGATCCGGCGCCGCCGCCCGCGACGCCAGCGCCTGGCCCGCCGCGCGCAACCGCTCGGGCACGGTGCCGGGCAGCAACGCCAGCTCCCGCAGCACGGCAGGCACACCCGGCCGGTCGGCCAGCCGGTCGACGCCGCGCTTCTGGAACGGCAGACCCGCCGCCGTGAACGCCGACTGCAGCGTCCGCGACTGCGCATCCGTGCGATACAGCACGGCCACGTCCCCGAAGTCGAAATGCTCCTCGACCTCCGACGACCCGTCCACCCGCCCGGAGTCCAGCGAGTGGAACGACGAACCCCCGACCAGCGCGTCGATCGTCGCGGCCACCCAGCCGGCTTCCTCGCCCTCCGAACCCGTGCGATGCACCGCGATCCGCGCCGCACCGAGATCACGCCGCTCCGCCGACAGCGTCCGCCCCGGCACCAACGTCCCCGGACGCACGATCTGCACCGCCGCAGCCACGATCGGCGGCGCCGAACGATAGTTCCGCGACAGCGTCACGGTCGTCGCCGCCGGATAGTCCGATTCGAACTGCAGGAAGTACCCGAAGTCGGCACCGCGGAACGAGTAGATCGACTGGTCCGGATCACCGATCGCGAACAGGTTGCCGTCCGCCGGTACCAGCGCCCCCAGCAGCGCGTACTGCGAAGCGTCCACGTCCTGGTACTCGTCGACCAGTACGTGCTTCCAGCGCGTCCGGTACGCGGAGGCCAGCGGCACCGCGAGCGGCACCAGTTCGTCCAGCTCCAGCAGGCCACGCGAGCGCAGCCGCTTGCGGTAGTCCTCGCGCAGCTCGTCCGGCACCGGCTTGTCGGCCGGAACGTCCAGTTCGGCCAGCACCGCGGCCCGGTCCGCGTCGTCGGCCACCGACGGCGGCGCGTCGAACCCCAACGCGACGTGCTGTTCCCGGCAGATCGTCAGCGCCAGCGCGTGGAACGTCGCCACGAACGGCATCCCCGAACCGTCGGGCAGCAACGCCGCCAACCGCTCCGAGAGCTCCGCCGCTGCCCGCCGCGTGAACGTGATCGCCAGACACGACTCCGCGGCCACCCCCCGCTCCGCCACCAAGTACGCCACCCGGTGCGTCAGCGTCCGCGTCTTGCCCGTCCCCGGCCCCGCCACCACCAGCAACGGCCCGTCGGCCGCTCCCGCGGCCGCCCGCTGCTCCGGGTCGAGACCCTCCAGCACCCCCCGGTCCGGGATCTCCAACGGCAAGGTGTCTACGCCTGCCTGGTCGGCCGCCGCCGGCTCGTCCGCGCGGTCTTCCGGCGGGCCGCCGTACGAGGCGCCGCCGTGCGTGGCGGGCCCCGTCACCTCCTGCTCGCCCCGTGCGGTGGTGCCGGTGCGGGGCGATGGGATCCCCGAGGTCGCCAGCAGGGCTGCCGGGTCGGCGCTGCGGCTCACGGCGGCGCCGGCCGTTCCGGGGCTACGCGCGGCAACCGGCGCGGGCGACCGTCCGGCGGCGGTTCGCCGGACGGCGTAGTCCTCCTGGGCTGGCAGATCGAAGAGCGCGGACGTGCCGGAAGAGTGCCGGAGCTCGGAAGGCTCGAAGAGCCGGATGACGCCGTATTCACCGTCGTAGCCGGGTTGGCGGATCACGTCGCCGCGGCGGAGGCGGGCGATCGCCTCGCCGAGCCGCTCGCCGCCGACCGCGGTGATCTGGTCGACCGGGATCTCGGTGAGGATGTCCAGCTCCGGGCCGAGCGCGGCGACCAGGCCGTCGACCTCGCGGGTGACGGTCTTGCTGCGGGGGCCCACCGAGTGGATCTCGCCGACGATCTCGGGCAGCGGGACGAGGTTGCGGAACGCCGCTTTGCCGGACGGCCGGGCGCCTTCGGGACGGTCGGCGAGGGCTTCGATCCGGGACAGCACGCCGACCGTGACGGGCTTCCCGCACACCGCACACTTCCCGTCGGCCGCGATCGTCTCGGTAGGTTGCCACCGCACTCCGCAGGTGCGGTGCCCGTCCGCGTGGTACTTGCCCTCCTCCGGGAAGAACTCGATCGAGCCCGCGTACCCGTCGCCGGTGCGCAGCGCGTCCCGCACCGCGAAGTAGTCCAGCTCGCAGGCGTAGCTGTGCGCCTCCCTGGCCAGCGCGGGCGGCGAGTGCGCGTCGGAGTTGCTGACCAGCGTGTACTGGTCGAGAGAGGACACCCGCCAGTTCATCGCCGGGTCGGACGACAGGCCGGTCTCCACCGCGAAGATGTGGTCGGCGAGGTCGGCGTAACAGTCGGCGATCGCGTCGAAGCCGGACTTCGAGCCCAGCGCGGCGAACCACGGGGTCCAAATGTGGGCGGGCACCAGGTAGCCGTCCGGGCTCGACTCGAGCGTGATCTCCAGCAGGTCACGCGAGTCCAGGCCGAGGATCGGGCGGCCGTCGGAGGCGATGTTGCCGATCCGGGCGAGCTTCGTGTTGAAGCGGCCGACGGCCTCGAGGTCCGGGAGATAGACCAGGTGGTGCACTTTGCGCGTTTTGTCATCGCGCTTGTAGATCGTCGAGATTTCGACGCTGAGCATGAACCGGACGGTGCCGGCCGCGAGGATGCCCGGGAGGGTCCGGTCGACGGACTTCGCCAGGTCGTCGTTGAGGCGGTACAGACCTGGTTCGGCGGGGACCAGCGTCTCGTGCAGGTGCGCGTTCCACGCCGGGTGGGTGAAGTCCCCGGTGCCGACCAGCGTCAGACCCTTGCGCTTGGCGAACCAGGTCAGGTGCTCGAGATCGCAGTCACGGCTGCAGGCGCGGCTGTACTTCGAGTGGATGTGCAGGTCCGCGTGGAACGTGGGGCGCGGCATCGCGTGATCCTCCCACGCGCCTCAATTTCCCCGCGCACCCCACGCCGCATTGCACGGCCCGCCGACGGGGCGAGGCCGGCTCCAGGTCCGTGATTAGAAGATTACGCGTAGGAGCAGCGCGCCCAGGATGATGAGGACGATGATGCCGCCGATGCGGAGTAGTTCTTTCCGCAGCGCAGCTTTCCGCGCGGCTTCGGCGGCTCGCTCCATGGCCCGCGCGCGTCCGGCTCGCCGTGCCTCGTTCAGCCCGGCCACCTCGGTCGCCAGCTTCTTGTCCAGCTCTGCGAGGCCCTCGACCAGCGGCTCCGGCGAGTCGTAGGCGATCGTCGGCGCGGCGGAGGCGTCCGGCACCAGGATGTGCGCCGCGACCAGCCGCGCCTCGGCGTTGGAGAGCGTTCGTTTGGCGTAGACGAGCCAGTCGTCGCAGGCCTTGAGCGCGAGCTCCTGCGCACCTTTCGCGCGGGCGATCGCCGTTTCCTCGTCCGCTTTCGCGCTGCGCCGGCGTTCGTCGGCGAGGTTCGGCAGGTTCGCCAGCTGGTTGACCGCCGCCAGGTAATCGGTCCATTCCGGATCGATGGGCGCTTGTCTGCTCATCGCCCACGCTCCGGCAGACCGAACGGCACGACCGGCACCGGCCGGCCACCGTGCGAGAGGTCGCAGAACAGGCCACGGTGCAGCTGCGCCTGGTACCGCAGGTACGGCCCGAGCACACCCTGCACGTCCGCCTCCGGCACCCGCAGGAACACGTAACCGCCGACCAGCGGCGCGTACTCGTAGCCGACGTGCTCGCTGAAGACCCTCAGGCTGTTCCACCACCCGATCAAGTGGACGTCGACCAGCGGCCCCTCGCGCACCAGCGTCCGCAGGGCATCGGTGGGCACCGTGCCGGTGTCGTCGTAGTGGTCCAGCCGCGCCGCGCGGTGCAGGCCGATCCCGAGCACGTAGATCGGACGTCGCTCCGCGGTGAGGTCGGCGTGTTTGCCGCCGCTCGCGATCCGCTCGTCGACGATCCGGGCGAGCTCGGAGAGGCCACCCCCGACCGCGCCGCCGGTGTACCGCGTCACCCCGTGGTCGTACGCGCCTGCGGCCTCGGCGAGCAGCGCGGTCTCCGGGGAGCCCGCGTCGCCGCCGACGGCGTCCAGCAGCACGAACTCGGCACCCCCGCGGACGTGCTGCGCGGCCAGCGACCAGACCACCGCGCCCAGCGTGCCGAACGCGTCGTCGCGGCCGTCGCCGACCACCGCGAGCGTGCGGCCGGGGTCGGCGGTGAGCCCGAACGCGACCGGCGCCGGGTCGACGTCCACCGGGAGCCCGAGCAGCGCGAACTTGGTGTCGTCGCCGGGTGGCGCGTCGGTCAGGACCCGCTGGAGTGCGGCGGTGAGCAGGTTGGGGTCGGACGGGCGCGCGGCGTAGAAGACCCGGGGCGCCGCCGGGCGTCCGGCCTTCTCCCAGAGCGTCCGCCGCAGCGCGTCCAGACGCTGCTCGTCCGCGTACGCGACCACACCGCGCCGGTTGTGGGCCGGGTCGCCGTACTCGCGGTTGAACACGATCTCACCGCGGAACCGCAGCTGCGCGGCCTCGGTGTTCTGCCTGCCGAGCACCGCCTCGGACTCGCTGGCCTCGGTCTTGAGCGACACCCGCCAGGGGAACTGACCGAAGATCGACCGCTCCTTGGTCACCAGCGTCTCGATGCCGGAGAGCGTCTGCGAGGCGAGCACCAGGTGGACACCGACCGCACGACCCCGGCGAGCCAGCGTCTCGAGGATCACGATCGACGCGCGGGCGATGTCGTCGTCCTCGGCCACCAGCACCTGGAACTCGTCGATGACCAGCAGCAGCCGGGGCACGGTCTCGTTCGGGCGCAGCGTCCGATACCCGGCGAGGTCGTTCGCACCGGCCAGCCGGAACTGCTCGGCACGGCGGCGGAACTCCCCGTCCAGGTAGCGCAGCACCGCCAGCCCGAACGCGCGGTCGCCCTCCAGGCCCAGCACGCGGGCGTGCGGCAGGTGCCACGGACGCCCCGGCCGCGGCCCGAGGCGGTCGAACTCCAGGCCGTCCTTGAAGTCGAGCAGGAACATCGCGACCTCGTCCGGCGAGTACGAGGCCGCGATCGAGTGCAGCAGCACCAGCAGCAGGTTCGACTTGCCCTGCCCGGAAGCGCCCCCGATCAGGACGTTCGGCAGCGACGGGTCCGAGCCCCGCAGCTCCAGCTCGACCGTGTCCAGGCCGGCCCGCCCGATCTTCGCGGTCATGCCGCGGATCGCGTCCTCGGTCCACAGCTTGTCCGGCTCGGGCAGCAACGGCTCGAATTCGACGACCGGCGCGGCACCGCGGCGAGCACCCTCGGCGACGCGGGCCGACACCCGTTCGATCAGCTCGCGCGGCGGCGGCTGGTCGGGCCGCACGGTGACCGCGGGCAGCGCGTTGACCGTGATCGCCGAGTTCCGGCCCCGCGCGACGTTGAGGTGCCGCAGCAGCTCGGCCGGGTTGACGCCGTCGTCGGGAACGACCCGCGGATCGTGGTGGACCAGCAGCGAGACGCCGCGGTGCGGACCGCCCTCGGCCAGCCGGATCAGCTCGGTCTGCGCCCGGCTGTCGACGCCGTACGGGTAGTCGCAGACGACGACCAGCCGGTACGGCTCGGGCTGGACGCCGGTCACCTCGGTCAGCGTCGCGAGGTCGGGGACGCCGTGCGCGCCGGCCAGCTCGGCCACCCGCATCACCGCCGCACGCAGCAGCGTCAGACGCGCGAGCAGCTCGTTCGGCGTCGCCAGCGGGTCGGCCAGCAGGTCGTTGCCCGCCTTGCGCAGCGCGGCGAACGGGCTCGTGACGCCCCGGATCCGCGGGTCGTAGGTGACGATCTCCAGCCGGCCGGGCGGTGCGGCGGCCAGCGCGCGCAGCAGCACCGAGTGCATGGTGCGGATCGGCCAGTCCTTGTCGTCGCCCTCGGCGATCAAGCCGAGCGACCCGACGTCGAGCAGCGGGACCAGCGCGGGCAGCTGATCGGGGTGCGCACCGCTCTGCCGCGGATCGGCTCCCGGCACGGACAACGACCCGATGCGGACGTAGCGGGCAGGGCCGGTGCCCAGCCAGTCGTCGGAGCGCCAACCCGGGGCGTCCCAGTCGGCCGAGGCGGCGAACGGCGCGATCCGGCCGACCCGGTTGGCCAGCGTGTCGCGCGCCTCCTCGTACGCGTTGTCGGCGTCGGCTTCGGCCTTCTGGACGGCACGGTGGGTACGGCGGGCGGCGTCGCGCTCGGCGATCTCGTACGCACCGGTGGCGGCGCTGCGCCCGGCGTCGGCGGCGGCGAGGAGCGCGTCCGCGGTGCCCCGCAACCGCAGGAACGTCGTCCGGATCTGGCGTTCCTCGGCGGGCAGCGGGTCGGTCGTGTCCTCCGGGTCGCTCAGCGGCGACGTGCCGGCCGACCGGTGGTTGTCGGACCGCGGAGTGCCCTGCGGGTCAGCCTTGTCGCGCCGGGCACGCGACCAGCGTCCACCGGCCCGGCGGGTGCCCGGCCCGCTCCCGCCAGCCTGACCGCCACCGGGCTGGTTCGTGCGTGGAGGCATCATCCGACGTGTCGTCTCCTGGGTCGCCTCTGGTGGATCGCGTACCGGCGCTACAGGGTCCCGGCGAACTTCTTACCTTCGGACGAGACCTGCAGGAGGGCGGCTGAGGCCTCGTCGAGCTTCTTTTCGGCGGCTTGGAGAGCGGCCACCATGTTCTGGTCGGTGCGGCGCGCCGAACCGCCGATCGTCCCCTGAACTGCGGAGATCGTCACCGTGAAGTTCTGCTTCATGGCCACGAGTTGCTGCGACAGCTTCGTGGACCGATCGGAGAGCGCGGCAACTTGCTGTCGCAATTGGACGAGCCTCGATTGCGTCGACACTGACTATTCCTCACTTTCAGTGCCCTTCGGCGAACCGCCTGTGAGTAGGGTAGCCGTTCGACCTGGGCTCTAACCCGGCCTCCCGGATCCCGACCCCGATCGCGTCCGGACCATCCAACCGCAACCTGTAACGACACTTCCACGTCTGTACGCGTGGCAAGCGTCACGACGACGACTGAGAGTAACTGTCGGCGAGAAGGCGGAGTCAGCCGACCTCCAGGCTCCGGAGCGCGGTTCGCATCCGGTGGATGTCAGCGGCGTCCAGATTGGCCTGGCGGTCGATCTCGAATTCCGCGATCTGCTCGCCGTCCTCGGGTTCGGTCAGCGTGATGTGGATGATCCCGTCCTCGTCGTAAGCGATGACGATGTCGAACTCGACCGCGCCGGTCTTCTGCGGGATCGCTAGCCGGGCGGATCCCACGACCGTGGCGAAGCGGAGGTCCGGATCGTCGCCCTCAGTGACTACCAGTAACACTTCTCGCTGGTTTTCGGCCAACGTGCGGAAGCGACGCCTGCCCTGGCACGGGATCGGTGTGTTACGTGGGATGACGATCGAGTTGACCTGTTCGCCGCTCTCCCGCGCCCTCGCGACCACCCCGACGCCCTGCGAGGTGACGTCGTTGACGGTCACGGTCCGGCGTGGACGGCCCTCCGGGTGGCGCCGGGCGTTCGAGAGCACGTCGGCCAGGACCGCCGCCCCGAGCGCGACCGCCTCGTCCGGGTGCACCGATCGGTCGGCGCGCACGCCGGTGACCTTCTCGACCATCGCCGTGACCATCGGCATCCGGGTGGATCCACCGACCATCAGGACGCTGCCCAGGCGGCCGAAGCCGACCCCGGCCTCCTCCATGACCTCCTGGACGATCTCCTCGGTCCGGCGCAGCAGCGGCCGGGTGAGGGCCTCGAACGTCGGCCTGGTCACCGTGACGACGTGCTCGCCGCTGTCGACCTCCACGGCGATCTTGGCCTCCGGGAGCGTGGAGAGCTGCCGCTTGGCCTGCTCGCAGTGCTCCCGCAGGATCGCCTCGGTCTCGCCGTCGTCCAGTCCCGGCGCCAGCAGCCAGAGGCCGGTCGCCTTCTGCATGAGCTCGGAGACGTGGATCATCAGCGCGTTGTCGAAGTCGAACCCACCGAGGTTCCGGTCGCCCGCGGTGGCCAGCACGTCGAAGCGCCCGTAGCCCATCCGCATCACCGTGCAGTCGAACGTGCCGCCGCCGAGGTCGTAGACGAGCAGCGTCTCCTCGCGGTCGGCGTTGTAGCCGAACGCCAGCGCGGCCGCGGTCGGCTCGTTGAGCACCCGCAGGACGTCCAGGCCCGCGATCTCGCCCGCGTCGGCGGTCGCCTTGCGGCGGGCGTCGTCGAAGTACGCCGGCACCGTGATCACGGCCTCCGACGCCGGGGCGCCGAGCGCCGCCGAGGCGTCCTCCGCGATCCGCTTGAGGATCAGCGCGCTGATCTGCTCGGCGCTGTACTCCTCGCCGGTCGACGTCGGGAACCGCCAGGTGGGGTCCCCCATGTGCCGCTTGACGAACTCGACGCAGTCGGCCGGTGCCGCGGTCACCGCGCGGCGGGCGGCCAGCCCGACCATCGGCTTGTTGCCGCGGAAGCAGACGACCGACGGGGTCGTGGGGTGGCCCTCCCGGTTGTGCAGGATGTACGGCTCGCCGTTCTTCGCGACGGCGGCTGCCGCCGAGAACGTGGTTCCGAGGTCGATCCCGATCGCGCTCACGCCATCCCCCCTGCCCCTCCGCCGCGGCTCGGCCACCGCAGCCCGCGGCGGCCCTTACCCCGGCTCTCGGGAATGCCGGTGTCATCGGTACGGGGCGCCGGATCCCCGGGCTCCGGGCGGAACGAACCACCGCCCGCCCCACCCTCGCGGCCCTTTCCGCCGCCCTGACGGTCGCCGGGGCCGCGGCCGACCCGCCGTGGCACGGTCTCGGCGATCAGCGCCGCGTTGCGCTTGTAGACCGGCTCGTAGCAGGTGTACAGCAGCGCGCCGACAAAAGTCAGCACGACGATCAGGACGCCGACGGCGAACGCCTGCTGGACGAGGTCTCCGGTCTGGCTGGCCCGGTAGATGTTCGGGGCGCAGCAGCAGCCCGACACCAGCAGCAGTCCGAGCCCGACCGGCCAGCGCCAGTTGCGGCGGAACGCGTTCGGGGAGAACCGGCGGCGGCGTGCCCGCCGGGCGTACTCCCGCTGCTGCTCGAGGTCCTCCAGGACCGCCGGGTCGGCCGGGCGAACCGAGATGCCCCGGCTGGCCAGCGCCAGCACGTAGCTGGCCTGAGCCTCGCTGGCGATCACCAGGCGCCCGTCCGGCAGCTCGTGCTGTGCGGCGACGGCGCGCTCGGCCAGCGCGGTGCCCAGCGCCGTGCGCACGTCACCGTCGTCCGGACGGAGGCGGTAGGCGTCCTCGGCGTCCCGGACGGCCTCGTCCACGCGTCCGGCCCGCAGCAGCGCGGTGACGATGCGGACCCGGTAGTCGATCCGGCTCGGGTCCAATTCGGCCGCTGTGCGGTAGGCGGCCACCGCACGTTCCGGACGCCCTCCGCGGTCGAGGATCCAGCCCCGTTCGGCGTGCAGGTGGGCGGATTCCGGCTCCAGCGCCAGCGCCCGTTCGATCGCCGAGTTCGCGGTCTCCGAGTCGTCGGAGCGAGCCGCCGCGTCGGCCAGCACCGACCACGCGTAGGCGTTCTGCGGATCCTCGTCGACGGCGCGGCGAGCGGTGAAGATCGCGAGGTCGGACTGGCCGCCCTTGAGCTGCTCGACGGCCCGGACCAGCCATTCGCGAGCGGCGGGCGCGACCGGTGGCGGCCCGGGACGCTGTGCGGCCGGCGGCGTCTCCGGCGGCTCGGTCGCCTCGGCGGCGTGCGGAGCGCTGGAGGCGCCGTGCGCGCTCGTCGACGGGGGCCCGGCCGGGAGCAGCGCGCGCTCGGCGGCGTCCAGCGCCTGCATCCACCGCTCCGCTTCCTGGCGGGCGTTGATGTCGGGTGCGGTGGTGCGGCGGCGCCACTTCCGGCGCTCGGTCGTGATGCGCTGGCGGATCGTCGCCTCGTCCGCGTTCCGATCCAGACCGAGCAGCGCGTGGTGGTCACCGTCGGCCGCCGGACCGGGGCCGGTCGGCCCGTCGGACCCGAGGCTGCCCACTGCGCGACCTCCGCTTTTCGTTGCGCCGCCCGGGCGCGGCCGTTCCAGTGTCTGCCGCCCGGGGAAACGCCCGGCGGTGGCGGTCACGCTCGTGCTCGGACTATAACCTCGCGCGCACCGTCAGCGTCCCTTCGACCGTCCATACCCGCCAGGGACGGCGGAATCCCGGTCCTGACAAACAGAAGCGCGACCCACGACGGAGGTGTCGTGAGCCGCGCTTGCCGGACTGAGCGACCAAAGTGGCTGTGGGGGCAGCTGGTCGCGCACCGGAAGAGTTCAGTCGCCGGTCCGCTGCTGCGGGATGCCGGCCAGGAGGGCCCGGACCTCCGACTCGCGGTAGCGGCGGTGACCGCCGAGCGTCCGGATCGCGCTGAGCTTGCCGGCCTTCGCCCACCGGGTGACGGTCTTCGGGTCGACCCGGAACATCGTCGCGACCTCGGCCGGGGTCAGCAGCGGCTCCGATTCGGGGGTACGGGTAGCCATCGAAATCTCCTTCAGAGGGGTATGCGGCGGGGAGGGCGCCGCATTGCCCTCCATGCTCCCGGGTGTCCGCCTTGCCCGACATGGGCCGAAAGGATGATCCTGCGTACCGATCCGGCCTAATAGTGGGACAGTGCGCATACCGGCCGTTTACTGACGGTAGTCCGAAGGGTCGGTAGGGCGACTGTATCCGCAGGTAGGCCCCTATTCGACGGCGAATTTGGCGCATGTCAACCGTTCGGCCAATACGGATCCACCATGTCGTCGGAAGTGGCGGTCTGTCCCGACTAGCCCACCCATCCGCCTTCATTCCGTGACCGTCCCTTTGCCGGACGTACCTGTCGATCGGCCGAGGTGTGTTCCCCTTTCCGGGCGACTGACCGGGTCCGCTGTCGGGCACCCGATCTGTAGGCCCGGCCTAGGGTGGTAAGCGTCGTGGAAGGAGTGGCGATGGGCGTTTTCGCACCGAATTCCGCCGCCCCCGGCGAACCGGGAGCGACCGGTCACGAACAGGTGGTGTTCTGCCAGGATCAGGCCACCGGCCTGCGGGCGATCATCGCGATCTACTCGACGGCGCTCGGTCCCGCGCTCGGCGGGACCCGGTTCCATCCGTACCGCACCGAGGCCGACGCCGTCCACGACGTGCTCGAACTGTCCCGGGCGATGGCCTACAAGAACGCGATGGCCGGGCTCGACCACGGCGGGGGCAAAGCGGTGATCTGGGGTGACCCCGCCACCGACAAGACCGAGCCGCTGCTGCGAGCCTACGGGCGCTTCGTGCAGTCGCTGGGCGGCCGGTACTTCACCGCCTGTGACGTCGGGACGGTCGTCGCGGACATGGACGTGGTGGCCCGCGAGTCCCGTTTTGTCACCGGCCGCTCACCCGAGCACGGCGGCGCCGGCGACTCCTCGGTGCTGACCGCGTTCGGCGTCTACGAGGGCATGCGGGCCGCGGCCGCCCACCGGTGGGGCACCGCGTCGCTGGCCGGCCGCCGGGTCGGCATCGCCGGTGTCGGCAAGGTCGGCAGGCACCTCGCGGCGCTGCTCGTCGAGGCAGGCGCGCACCTGCTCGTCGCGGACGTGAACACCGCTGCGGTCGAGGCGCTCGTCGCGAAGTTCCCGACGATCGACGTCGTCGACCCGGTCGCGCTGGTCGGCACCGCGGTCGACGTGTACGCCCCGTGCGCGCTCGGTGGCGCGCTGGACGACGAGACGGTCCCGGCACTGCAGGCCGAGATCGTCTGTGGCGGCGCGAACAACCAGCTGGCCCACCCCGGCATCGACAAGCTGCTCGCCGACCGCGGGATCCTGTACGCGCCCGACTACGTCGTGAACTCGGGCGGTGTGATCCAGGTCGCGGACGAGATCGAGGGCTTCGTCTTCGAGCGGGCGAAGCGCCGGGCGGCGGGCATCCACGAGACGACGCTCGCCGTGTTCCGCCGCGCCGAGACCGACGGGACCACCCCGGCAGCCGCCGCCGACCGGCTCGCCGAACAGCGAATGTCCCAGGTCGGAAGGCTGCGATCGATCCTGGTCAGCGGTGCACCGCCCGGCGCCACCGGCATGATGACGCGGGTGTGATGCGCATCACGTAAGCTTGCTCCCTCGGCCGCTGTTCGAGGACGACGACGCTCGTCCGGGCACGGCTAACATCGTCCGTCGTTGCCCGAGAGCTGATCGGCCCAACCCGCGAGGTGCCGAACGTTGGGCGGGGACGGTACGGTGTCAGTACGAGACATGCCATCATCCGGGGCCTCTCGCATGACGCCCCGATACACCTGTGCGAGGGGGTCGAGCCAATGGGGCGCGGCCGTGCTAAGGCTAAGCAGACGAAGGTCGCGCGTGAGCTGAAGTACAGCTCTCCCAACACCGACCTCGACGCTCTCCAACGGGAGCTTTCGAGTTCCCCCAGTTCCGCCTCCACGGATGACGACGAGTACGAAGATGAGTACTCGGGTCGTTACGACGAAGACGACTGGGCACCGCGGCGCTGAGCCGCGAACCAGTAGCGACGTTCCCGCCACTGGCTTGGTCAACGACTGACGGCTCCGGCCCTAGGTCGTCCCAACCATCGCCGCGCCGGCACTCCGGCGCGGCGTTTCGTGGCAGGGCGGGTGGAGGCCGACGAGGCGTCGAGGTGCGTGGGAGAACGCTCACGCGAGAATCGCGGCCCCCACCGAAGGGTGGGGAGAGTCACCTCACGGTGACTGAGTGCGGGATCTTCGGTCGCCCGCTGCTGCGGTTCTGAGATGCTGGCCGCGGAGCTATGAACGGTGCAAGCCTGGTCAGTCCCTGTTTGCGCCGTTCGTCGCATCCGACGGTACTTTCGCGCACAGCTGGTCGTCTTCCGCCGGCACGTGGCGGCGCGGGGGAACACTCGGGTGCGATGCCCGAAGCCGCCCGGCCGGTCGGCGCCTCCCCGGCATGCCGGGCCCTGGAGAAGGAGACGTTCGTGACCAGCCAGCACGCGGCGTACGCGGCGGTGTTCCCGATCAGCGACCAGCTGCCCCTGGGGCGCGCCACCGCGGATCTCGCGACGATGACTCTCCGGTCGGGCAATCTGCTCGCCAGCGACGGTGTGAAGACCGGTCACGACCCCGACGAGCGGCCCGCTGCTGCCTTAGCGGTCCCGGAAGCGCCGGAGGCCGCCACCGAGCAGCCGTTCGGGCTCCGCTTCGCGACGCGCCCCCAGGGTGCCGTCGACCTTCCGCTGGACGCGATCGCCTACGACGACGACACCCAGACCGCGCTGGCCAGGGACGGCGCCGGCTGGACGCCGCTGATCCACCACTCGATGGGGCTGACGCTCCGGACGACCGGCCAGATTCCGCGCGAGGACGAGATCCACGACAAGTCGTCCTGACGTGCCGCCCACCGTCCTGATCCTGACCGAACGGCTCGACCCCACCGCGGACCTGGTGGTGACCGCACTCACCGAGCGCGGGGTCGCCGTCCATCGGGTGGACACCGCGGACTTCCCCACCCGGCTCACGCTCACCGCGGAGTTCGGCGGGGCACGATCCGCCGACGGCTGGGAGACGACGCTGCGCTCGGCGTCCCGGTCGGTCGACCTCGGCGACGTCTGCGGGGCCTACTACCGGCGCCCGTCCGCGTTCGCGTTCCCGCCGATGGACGGCGCCGACCGGCAGTGGGCCGAGCTGGAGGCGCGGATCGGTCTCGGCGGGCTGCTGGCCACGGTCCCGAACTGGCTGAACCACCCCAGCCGGATCGGCTACGCCGAGTACAAGCCGGTACAGCTGGCCACGGCCGGTACGGCCGGCCTCTCGGTGCCCCGCACGCTGATCACCAACGATCCGGACGCCGCCCAGCGCTTCGCGCGGCAGACCGGCCCCGTGGTGTACAAGCCGTTCTCCTCGACGTCGGAGCGGGACGGGCGCCGGATGTTCGTCTACACGTCGCCGGTCGCCGCCGAGGAACTCGAGGACGACGCGATCCGGCTGACCGCCCACCTGTTCCAGGAGCACCTGGAGAAGGCCTACGAGGTGCGGCTCACGGTCGTCGACGAGCAGTTCTTCGCGGCGGCGCTGACGGCCCGGTCAGCGGCCGGTCAGATCGACTGGCGCAGCGACTACGACGCGATCGAGTACGCGGTCACGAGCGTTCCGGGGAGCGTGCGGGACGGGCTGTGCCGGATGATGCGGACGCTCGGCCTGCGGTTCGCCGCGGTGGACTTCGCGGTGACGCCGTCCGGCGAGTGGTACTTCCTCGATCTCAACCCCAACGGCCAGTGGGCCTGGATCGAGCACGAAACCGGCCTCGAGATCTGCGCCGCCATCACGTCGGCGCTCGCCCCCACGTGACGACGCAAAACCGGGCTCTACGGCGACCGTAGAGCCCGGGTTCGCGTCAACTCAGGAAGGATGCGAGTCGACCAGGCGGACGTTGCCGGTGCCGGAGACGATCTCGCCGGCAACCCAGGCCTTGACGCCCCGGGCCGAGAACGACGCCACCGCACGGTCGGCCTGGTCCGGCGGCACCACGACCACCATCCCGACCCCCATGTTGAACGTCCGCTCCAGCTCCGGCCGGGTCACCCGACCGATCGTCCCGATCAGGTCGAAGATCGGCTGCGGCCGCCACGTCGCCCGGTCGATGACCGCGTCGACGTCCTCACCGATCACCCGGACGACGTTCCCCGCCAGCCCGCCGCCGGTGATGTGCGCGAGCGCGTGCACCTCGCACTCCTCGATCACCGCGAGGCACGCCTGCGCGTAGATCGTGGTCGGCGTCAGCAGGTCCTCGCCGAGTGTCCGCTGCCGCCCGAGCTCAGGAACGACCTGGTCGAGCCGCATCTTGCCGTCGGCGAGCAGCGCGTGCCGGACCAGCGAGTACCCGTTCGAGTGCAGCCCGGACGAGGCCAGCGCGATGATCTGGTCACCGGCCTTGATCCGATCGGCACCGAGGATCGAGTCCGCATCCACGACGCCGACGCCGGTCGCCGCGATGTCGTACTCGTCCGGCGACAGCAGGCCGGGGTGCTCCGCGGTCTCGCCGCCGAGCAGCGCGCACCCCGCCCACCGGCATCCGTCCGCGATGCCGCCGACGATGTCCGCGACCTTCTCCGGCACGACCTTGCCGATCGCGATGTAGTCCTGGAGGAACAGCGGCTCGGCGCCACACACGACGAGGTCGTCGACGACCATCGCGACCAGGTCGATGCCGACCGTGTCGTGGATGTTCATCTGCTGAGCGATGGCCAGCTTCGTGCCGACCCCGTCGGTGGACGAGGCCAGCACCGGCTTTTTGTACTTGTCGGTGTCGAAGGCGAACAGCCCGGCGAACCCGCCGATGTTCCCGACCACCTCGGGCCGGAACGTCTTCTTGACCTTGGACCGCATCAGCTCGACGGCCCGGTCACCGGCCTCGATGTCGACCCCGGCAGCGCGGTACGAGGCACCAGCCTCGGCGTCGCCGCCGCTCGTGGCATCGCGTGACGTACGCGTCACTCGGGCGCCACTCTGTGTGGGCGCCCCGGACGTCACCACGTCCTTCACTCCGCCTCCATGTTTTCCGGCCCCGTATTGGCCTACGACTACTACGCCCACTGAGGGGACTTCAGGGCCGGCTGAGGGCTCCGGCTCCGCCTGGCGAAGCCACCAGGGGCAGCGGCTCCCGACCGACACCACGCTCGATGCCCTCGAGCATGTGCTTACCGATCATGTCGTCCGCGGGCAATGCGATCGGGTACTTGCCATCGAAGCACGCCATGCAGAGACGCTTACGCGGCTGCTCGGTGGCGGCGACGAGTTCGTCGAGCGACACGTACGCGAGCGAGTCGGCGCCGATCGACGCGCGGACGCCCTCGGCGTCGAGCCCGTTGGCGATCAGCTCGGCCTTGCTCGCGAAGTCGATGCCGTAGAAGCACGGCCACTTCACCGGCGGCGACGAGATGCGCACGTGCACCTCGACCGCACCGGCTTCGCGCAGCATCCGGACGAGCGCCCGCTGAGTGTTGCCCCGCACGATCGAGTCGTCGACGACGACCAGCCGCTTGCCGCGGATGACGTCGCGCAGGGGGTTGAGCTTGAGCCGGATACCCAGCTGACGGATCGTCTGCGACGGCTGGATGAACGTCCGGCCGACGTAGGAGTTCTTGACCAGGCCGATGCCGTACGGGATGCCGCTGGCCTGCGCGTAACCCACCGCGGCCGGGGTGCCGGACTCGGGCACCGGGATCACCAGGTCGGCGTCCACCGGGTTCTGCGCGGCGAGCCGGCGACCGATCTCCACCCGCGTCGCGTGCACTCCGCGACCGGCGATCGTGGTGTCGGGACGGGCCAGGTAGACGTACTCGAAGATGCAGCCCTTGGGCTCGGGCATCGCGAACCGCTCGGAGCGCAGGCCGCCCTCGTCGATCGCGATCAGCTCACCCGGCTCGACCTCGCGGACGACGCTCGCGCCGACGATGTCCAGCGCGGCCGTCTCGCTGGCCACCACCCAGCCGCGCTCGAGCCGCCCCAGCACCAACGGCCGGACGCCCTGCGGGTCGCGGGCGGCGTAGAGCGTGTGCTCGTCCATGAAGACGAAGCTGAACGCGCCGCGCAGCGTCGGCAGCACCTCGAGCGCCGCCTGCTCCAGCGACCGATCCGGGTCGGCCGCGAGCAGCGACGTCACCAGCGAGGTGTCGTTGGTGCTCACCGGGCCCTGCGAGGTCATACCGGTGGCAGCGACCGCCCGGGCCAGCTCACCGGTGTTGACCAGGTTGCCGTTGTGGGCCAGCGCCACCGACGTCCCGGCCGACGTCGACCGCAGCGTCGGCTGGGCGTTCTCCCAGGTCGAACCGCCGGTGGTCGAGTAGCGGGCGTGACCGATCGCGAGGTGGCCCTGGAGGCTGGCCAGCGTCGTCTCGTCGAAGACCTGGGACACCAGCCCCAGCTCCTTGTAGACCACGACACCGTTGCCCGCGCTCACCGCGATACCGGCGGCTTCCTGGCCACGGTGCTGCAGCGCGTAGAGCCCGTAATACGTCAGCTTCGCGACGTCTTCACCGGGTGCCCACACGCCGAAGACCCCACAGGCGTCCTGGGGGCCGGTATCGGAGGGGTCGAGTTCGTGCGTCAGCTTGCCGTCACCACGGAGCACGCGGCCAGTCTAGTTGACCATCGGGACGGTTGAGCCGCGGCGAGATCCGGGTTTCCGGCAGGAGCCCGCGGATGTTGCATACTGTCGCCCACCCGTCGCCGGGGTGTATCCGGCTCCCGGGATGTGGTTCACTCTTCGTCGTGACCGCGACCCCGTACCTCGTCCCGCTGCCGGCGACCGCCGGCCGCTCGGGGCTGAGCCGGCGCGGCCACGTGTACGACGAGTGTTGTCGCTGACGACCGCCCGGCTCGCGCGCAGTCCGTTCGGACGCCGCGGGCAACTCGCCGGAGCCCTGATCGGGAGTACCGGCAATTCCCCGGAGACGGATTCGTCGTGCTGGACTTCCCCGAGCCCTACCTGCTCGCCCCTTCCTCGCTGACGCCCACCGCCCTGCGCGAGCGAGCCGAGGCGTTGCTCACTGTTACTGATCCCACAGTCTTCGAGAACCTGCCGACCGGCAGCGCGATCGAGCTGCGTGGCAACTTCCTCTACGACGCCTGGCTGGTGAAACTCGGCCCGGACGCCGCCAGCGACCTGCACGCCCACGAGCGCGGCTTCGGCACCGTCGCCGTGGTTTCGGGTGCGCTGCGTGAGACCCGGGCGTCCCGCGACGGCCTGGACGAGCGCGTGGTCGCGGCCGGCGACATGGTCGGCACCCGGCCGGGCGACACCCACCGGCTCACGGTGGAGGGCGAGGGGGCGGTGGCCGTGTACCTGGCCTCGCCGCCGAGGGGTGCCGCTCCGCGGATCGTGACGAGCACGTCCGCCGTTCCGGTGGTACCCGCCGCGGCCGTCTAGGCCAGCGGCAGCCAGACGCTCAGGTCGGCGCGCGAGCCGCTCGCCGACACCTTGCCCGCCGCCACCGCGTCGGCCCAGGTCGTCCGCCCGGTGGCCAGCGACACCCACGTCGCCGGGTCGGTCTCCACGACGTTCGGCGGTGTCCCCCGTGTGTGCCGCGGCCCGTCGCCGCACTGCACGGCCCCGTACGGGGGCACCCGCACCTCGACCGACTTGCCGGGCGCGCTCCGGGCCAGCACCCCGAGCAGATGCCGCACCGCGTTCCGGAGCACCAGCGGCGCCACCGACTCACCCGCGTCCAACGCCGCGACGGCTGCCGCCACGGCGTCCGGATCTTCGACCACCTTCGCCACAGCCGAACCGTAACGCTGTCCACAGATCGGTTGCGTCGCACCGCCCGGACGCCCCGGCGTGCAACGATCGGTACCGCCTGACGGCCCGGACGGCCGAGGGAGATCGGTCCGAGCGGACGGAGGTTCCCCGAGTGACTCGGGCAAACCGCCGAGACGTTAGGTATCGCCCTCCTTGGCAAGGCATAGTTGTCGGTCGTACAACCACCGAAGGGGCGCGGTGGTTGAGCCCCCCAACGGACGGGTGTCGGGTAAGACGGTCGGAGCGCCACCGGGCGCGACCCGGGAGACGCGGGAGACAGTGGTGCGGCGGTACGCAAGGCGGCTGGGCGCGGCCCTGTTAGCTGCCCTCGCAGCGGCGGGCCTGGTTTTCCTCCCCTCCACCACCCCGGTGTTCGCGGGGGAGCCCGCCGACCTTCGGCTGGAGGTCCGGCAGGGCAACTTGGCGAGCCAGGCGGGCGGGCAGCCGGCGACGCTCGTGTTCGCGGTCACGAACGACGGTGACAAGAAGGCCGACGCGTTCAACGCGAACGTGGTCATTCCGTTCGGCGACCGCGGCGTTTACCTGGCCAGCAGCAGCCCGCCCTGCAATCAGGTCAATGGGCCGACCGTGCTGGTGTGCCCGGTCAGCGAGCTCGACGTCGGTAAGACGACCGTCTTCACGCTGGTCATCGGCGCACCACCGGCCGGGTCCCTGCAGCCGACCGACGTGTTCAGCGCGACCGGCCAGATCACGATCGACGCCGGCGGCGACGATCCGAACCCGGCCAACGACAGCAGCCAGTTCACGCTCAACCTCGCCGGCGCACCGCCCGCCGTCACCCAGATCAACGGCACGATCGTCGACGGCAGCTCCGGGCAGCCGATCGTCGGGGTGAGCGTCGTCGCCCGCGACGTCAACGGCACCACGTGCCTGGCGACCACCGACTCGGCCGGTGCGTTCAACTGCACACCGAGCCCGCCGCTGGCCGGCAGCAAGGTGACGATCGAAGCGACGATGGCCGGCTTCGAGGTCAGCCGCACGACGGTCACGCCACAGAACGGCACGATCACCGGCGTCCAACTCGCGCTCGACAAGCAGGTCGCCAGCGCGAGCCCGACCCCCTCGACCGCGCCCAGCAGCCCGGCCCCGGCGACCAGCCCGGCTCCGCAGGCGCTGAAGGCCGACGACGGTGGCTTCCCGTGGGACACCGTGCTGGTCGTTCTCGGCATCGTGCTGGCGCTCGGCGGCCTGGGTGCTCTGGGCTGGTGGATGTACAAGCGCAAGGACAAGGACTCCGGCGGTCCTGGCAGCGGCCCGCAGGAGCTTCCCGACCTGGTCGCGGCCGAGTCGATCATGCCGACGATGCCGGTGCGGGTGCCGAACAGCGTGCTGTCGGAGACCACGGTCGCCAACCAACCCCCGTTCGGCCGGGCCGAGGCGCCCGCGGGTGCCGCCGCGACCGCGGTCTGGGGCGCGCCGCCGCCGGCGGGCAACTGGCAGCCCGGCGGGTGGGCGCAGAACGCCGACGAGGCGCCCTACGTGAACCGCTCGACCGAGCCGATCCACGTGTCCGGCGCGCCCAGCGGCTGGTCGGACAGCGACTCCGGCCACGGCTCGTCGTCCGGCGAGCGCACCGCGGAGTGGCCCACGATCGACCCGTCGCCCGCCGAGTCGGACGCTCCCGCTTCCGGTGTTCCGGCCTCCGGTGTTCCCGCCCCGGTGTCCGGTAGACCGGTCGCGCCCAGCGACCCCACCACGGCCTGGCCCGCGGTCAATCCCGGTTTCGAACAGCAATGGGGGACGCCGGGCCGAGCGGCCTACGGCGAACCGCCGCTCGCCGAGGCACCGCTGGCGGGCTGGGACACACCCCCGGCCGCCGCACCCCAGCCGACCCCGATGTCCGGGCCGCCGCTCGCGGCCACATCGGCGGGGTACCCCGCCGCGCCGGGCCAGGTTCCCCCGACGCCGCCCGGCCCACCGCACACGTCGGTGATGCAGCCGACCGCGCAGTGGTCCGCGCCCCCGTCCTACCCCGCCCCGGCACCGCCGACCGCTTCCCACCCCGCGTCGGCGCCCCCCGCCTCGGCGTACCCGACGTCCGCATACTCCGCCGCTGCACCGCCGACCGCGGCGTTCCCCGCGTCGGCGCCTCCGGCTGCGGGGTACCCCGGCGCCGCCCCGCCGACCGCCGCGTTCCCCGCGTCGGCGCCCCCGGCGGCTGCGTACCCGGCCTCCGCGCCGCCAGCGTCGGCCTACCCGGCGTCGGCGCCGCCGGCCGCTGCGTACCCGGCCTCCGCGCCGCCAGCGTCGGCCTACCCGGCGTCGGCGCCGCCGGCCGCTGCGTACCCGGCCTCTGGGCCGCCGGCTGCCGGTTATCCCGCCGCCGCGTCTCCGGCCTACCCGGCTTCGGCGCCGCCCGCGGCTGCGTACCCCGCATCGGCCCCACCCGCGGGCGGTTATCCCGGGTCGGCGCCGCCGTACGGCGGCTACCCCGGGCCGCACCCGTCGGCGCCCCCCGCGAACGGCTACGCCGCGCCGGCCCCGACCCAGGCATGGCAGCAGAACGACGGGCAGTGGCAGAGCGACGGACAGTGGCAGGGCCCCAACGGCGGCGGCCCTCAGTGGGCCCAGGCACCCGGATCAACGCCCGGCCACCCGGGATACCCTGCGCAGGGCTACCAGCCCGCGACGCCGCCGATGAGCGGGCCTCCGGCCCCGGCCCCGGCCGGCCACCCGGCCCCGCACGGCGCCTACGGCGGCTACCCGCAGGCCGCGCCGCAGCAGCCCGGTCCCGTCCCGCCCGCTCCGGAGTACCAGCCCGAACCGGAGTGGTCGGCGCAGCAGTACTGGCCCCCGAACGGCCAACGCTGAGCGTCCGCTCGGCCCACCCCTGGCCGGCGGCGCTCAGCTCCCCGAGCGCCGCCGATGCCTTCCCCGAACGGCGGGCCGCCGCCGAAGCGGATTGCATTTGGAATGCCGATAGCCCTCGCGAATGCAATCCGCTTCGGTGGCTCCGATTTAGCCGAACAGGTTCGGCAGAGTCCCCGTCCATGCTGAGCGCAGCTCGTCCAGCGGGATCGTGAACTGGCCCTGCACCTCCAACGCACCGCCGACCTTGTCGACGACGCCGATCCGGGTCCAGGGCAGCGCCCGCATCGTGCACATGTCGGTGAAGCGGAGCTCCTCCGTACGCGGCACCGACACCAGCACCCGCCCGGCCGACTCGGAGAACAGCCAGACGAACGGGTCCGCGCCCTCCGGCAGGACGATCCGCGCGCCGACGCCGTACCGCAGCGTCGCCTCGGTCAGCGCCTGCGCCAGCCCACCGTCCGACAGGTCGTGGGCCGCCGAGAGCATCCCGTCCCGCGATCCCGCGATCAGGATGTCGGCGAGCAGCTTCTCCCGCGCGAGGTCCACCTTCGGCGGGACGCCGCCCAGGTGCCCGTGCAGAGCCCACGCCCACTCCGAGCCGGACAGCTCCTCCTCGGTCGACCCGAGCAGGATCAGCGACTCGCCGTCGTCCTGGAAGCCGATCGGCGTCCGCCGGGCGACGTCGTCGAAGACGCCCAGCACACCGATGACCGGCGTGGGGTGGATCGCCGTCGACCCGGTCTGGTTGTAGAAGCTGACGTTGCCGCCGGTCACCGGAGTGCCCAACTGCTGGCACCCGTCCGCCAGGCCGGTCACCGCCTGCTGGAACTGCCACATCACGTGCGGGTCTTCCGGGCTGCCGAAGTTGAGGCAGTTCGTGACCGCCAGCGGCGCCGCGCCGGTCGTCGCCACGTTCCGGTACGCCTCGGCGAGCGCGAGCTGCGCCCCGGCGTACGGGTCGAGCTTGGCGTACCGGCCGTTGCCGTCGGTGGCCAGCGCGATGCCCCGCCCGGTCTCCTCGTCCAGCCGGATCACACCGGCGTCCTCGGGCTGGGCCAGCACGGTGTTGCCCTGGACGTACCGGTCGTACTGCTCGGTGACCCAGGTCTTGTCGGCCAGGTTCGGGCTCGCGACCAGCTTGAGCAGCGTCTCGCGCAGCTCGTCACCGGTCTTCGGCCGCGGCAGCGTCTCGGCCCGGTCGGCGCGCACCAGGTCGAAGTCGCCCGGCCGCTCGATCGGACGGTTGTACACCGGCCCCTCGTCCGACAGGCTTCGCGGTGGAACATCGACCACGACGTCGTCGTGCCAGGTGATCACCAAACGGTCGCCCTCGGTGACCTCGCCGATCGCGGTCGCGATCACGCCCCACTTGGCGGCCAGCGCCAGCACCTCGTCGAGCTTCGACGGCTCGACGATCGCGAGCATCCGCTCCTGCGACTCGCTGGCGAGGATCTCGTGCGGCTCCATCGACGGCTCGCGCAGCGGAACCCGCTCGAGCCACACCCGCATCCCGGACTTACCGGCCGCAGCGGTCTCGGTGGTGGCGCAGGTCAAGCCGGCGCCCCCGAGGTCCTGGATGCCGACGACCAGCTTGCGGTCGAACATCTCCAGGCAGGACTCGATCAGCAGCTTCTCCGCGAACGGGTCGCCGACCTGCACCGACGGGCGCCGGGTCTCGGCGCCCTCCTCGAATGTGGCGCTGGCCAGCACCGAGACGCCGCCGATGCCGTCCCGGCCGGTCTTCGCGCCGAGCAGAACGACGACGTTGCCCACTCCGCGCGCGGCCGACAGCTGGATCCGGTCGTGCGGCATCACGCCGACGCAGAGCGCGTTGACCAGCGGGTTGCCCTGGTAGCACGGGTCGAACACGACCTCGCCGCCGATGTTCGGCAAGCCGAGGCAGTTCCCGTAGCCGCCGACGCCCGCGACGATGCCGGGCAGCACGCGAGCGGTGTCGGGGTGGTCCGGCGCGCCGAAGCGCAGCGGGTCCATCACCGCGATCGGGCGGGCACCCATCGTCAGGATGTCGCGGACGATGCCGCCGACGCCGGTCGCCGCGCCCTGGTACGGCTCGACGAAGCTCGGGTGGTTGTGGCTCTCGACCTTGAACGTGACGGCGAGACCGCCGCCGACGTCGACCACCCCGGCGTTCTCCCCCATGCCGACGAGCAGCGCGTCGGTCTTCGGGGCCTTCTCGCCGAACTGCCGGAGGTGCACCTTGCTCGACTTGTAGGAGCAGTGCTCGCTCCACATGATCGAGTACATCGCGAGCTCGGTCTGGGTGGGCCGGCGGCCGAGTACCTCGCGGATTCGGGCGTACTCGTCGTCCTTGAGACCGAGCTCGAGGTAGGGCTGCTCGGCGTCCGGGGACTGTTGGGCCTGGGAAACGGTGTCGGTCACGCGGGCACCAGCGCTCGGATCACGGAAGTGAAAAAGCCGAGCCCGTCGGTGGACGGACCGGTCAGTGCCTCGATCGCGTGCTCCGGGTGCGGCATCAGCCCGACGACGTTCCCGGCCTCGTTGCTGATGCCGGCGATGTCGCGCAGCGAGCCGTTCGGGTTACCGACGTAACGGGCGATCACCCGGCCCTCGGCCTCCAGCGCGTCGAGCGTCTTCTCGTCGGCGATGTAGGCACCCTCACCGCTCTTCAGCGGGATGAGGATCTCCTCGCCCTCCTGGTAGTCCTGCGTCCAGCGGGTGGAGGTGGACTCGATCCGCAGCTTCTGGTCGCGGTTGCGGAAGTGCAGGTGGTGGTTGCGGCGAAGCGCACCGGGCAGCAGGTGCGACTCGCAGAGCACCTGGAAGCCGTTGCAGATGCCGAGCACCGGCAGGCCGCCCTTGGCCGCGTCAACGAGCGTGTTCATCGCCGGTGCGAACCGGGCGATCGCGCCGCAGCGCAGGTAGTCGCCGTACGAGAAGCCGCCGGGCAGGATCACCGCGTCGACGCCGCGCAGGTCGGCGTCCGCGTGCCAGAGGGAAACCGGCTCACCGCCGGCCAGCTTGACCGCGCGCAGCGCGTCCCGGTCGTCGAGCGAACCGGGAAAGGTGATGACTCCGATCCGAGGGCTCACTGCGCAACCTCGACACGGACCTCGAAGTCCTCGATCACCGGGTTGGCGAGCAGCGTCGCGGCAGCGCGGCGCACCTCGTCCAGAGCCTCTTCGGTGGCCTCACCGGCGAGTTCGACCTCGAAGCGCTTGCCCTGCCGGACAGCGGCGATCGAAGAGAACCCGAGGGTGGGCAGGGCGTTGGCGATGGCCTGGCCCTGCGGGTCGAGGATTTCGGGCTTGAGCATGACATCGACGACGACGCGGGTCGACGCGGGCACGGATACTCCAACCAGTGGCGGGATGCTGCGTTTCCAGCGATTCAGCGTACCGAGCGTTCCCGGGCGAACCGGCACGACCGCCGGTTGCACGGGCCACACCCGGCGCGTCGCGGTGCGTATCGACGCTGCTCAGTGGTCCCTCCGGACGACTAACCGACGATCGTTCCGGTCCGCGACGGTCGGCGCTCAGGGCAGCAGCGCCGGCGCCAGCGCGGTGATGAGACGGTCGGCTGCCCCGGCGGCGTCCACCTGCTCGTCGTCTGCGAATTGATGCAGGAACGCGTGCTGGAAGCACGCGCCCAACACCAGGGCGGCCAACGACGACGGGTCGGCGTCCGCGTGGATCCGGCCGCGTTCCTTCTCCGCGGCGAGGTACTCGGCCAGCGCCTCGTTGGCTTTGTGCGGACCGGCTCCGGTACGCCGGAGAGCGGCTCGATGGGCGTGGAGCACCTTCGGCTCGGCGAAGATCGACACCGAGATCGGGAAGCTGTCGGCGTAGAACGTGATCGCTGCCTCGGCGACCGTTCGCAGGTTGTCGACGACGGTTCCCGCCTCGACGTCCAGCGTCTCGATCGTGGGCAGGAACCGGGGCAACCGCTCGGCGAGCACGCGGACGAACAGCTCGGTCTTGTCCGTGAAGTGCTTGTAGAGCGCCGCCTCGGAGAGGCCGGCGGCTTTGGCGATCTCCTTGGTGGTCGCATGCGCCATGCCGCGTTCCCGCATGACGGCTGCTGCGGCGTCGAGGATTCGGTCTCGGGTGCTCAGCGCGCTCTCCCTTGACATCGGCGTGGCTGCGTCGTCAGTCTAGGTTGGTGAGTACTCACCAACCAGGGAGGGTGGGCATGAAAATCACCGTGATCGGCGCCACCGGCGGCATCGGCACCCAGGTCGTCAGCCAGGCGCTGAAAGACGGAGACGAGGTCACCGCGCTGGTCCGCGATCCGGCCCGGCTGTCGGCCCCGGCCCATCCCCGGCTGGACGTGGTCCGGACCGACGTGCTGGATGCGGGTCAGCTCGCGCCGCTCGTGGCCGGCCGCGATGCGGTGATCTCCACGCTGGGCACCCGGGAGCGAGGGCCGACGACGATCTGCACCGACGGCGCGCGTTCCTTGGTGGCGGCGGCGACCGAGGTCGGACTGCGCCGGGTCCTGGTCGTCAGCGCCGCCGGGGCCTTCATCGAGAAGAGCGACGACCTGGTGACGCGGCGCGCGGTGAAACCGCTGTTGGGAGTAGTGCTCCGGAACACTTTTGCGGACACCCGAGCGATGGAGTCGATCATCCGGGAGAGCGGCCTGGACTGGACGATCGTCCGGCCGCCGCGGTTGACCGACGGACCGCACACCGGCCAGTACCGCACCGGCTACGACGGCGTGCGACGCGGCTACACGGTCGCGCGGGCCGACGTCGCCGATTGCCTGCTCTCGCTGATCAGCCGCGCGGAGACCGCCGGCCGCACGGTCACGGTCGCCCACTGAACGCGCGGATCCCCGCTCCGCGGGCTGCGGAGCGGGGATCCGGTGCAACTCTCAACTCACCGACCGCGGAACCAACCGAACCGGTTCCCCGTGAACGCCGACCCCAGCTGCTCGGTCGTCGCTTGCGCGTTTCCGAGCTGCAGGTTGCCTGCGGTGACGTTGACCGCGATCAGTCCCGCAGTCTGGTTGGTGGTGTTGTTGAAGACGTTGCCAACGCCGGCGGAGCTGCTGGCGTACTCGCGGTAATTGAAGCCGGCGACCTCGTCATCCGCCTGCGCGGCTGTCGAACCTGCCGCAACAAGACCGGCAGACAGAATGACGACGCCAGCTCCACGACGAACCCAAGTATTCACAGTTTCCCTTTCTCGGTAACAAGAAGAATAACGATCAACGCGCACTATCGCCGGTGACCGCTGGGCTGGAATACCGGGCAACGCCGAACCAGCACCTTGCACCCCCGTCAACGGGTCTACCGACAACTAGGCAGCCTCGAACAGGCCGCGAGGTCATCAGTCGAAGTAGTTGCCCCAGAAGTTGTCCTCGAACTCGGAGCCCTTCTGCCAGGTGGTGGCGTTCGCCTCGCTGGCGACCACGTTCCCGGCCGTCACGTTGATCGGGATGTAGCCCTTCTGGTTCGTGGTGTTGTTGAACGTCGCGTTGCTGGTCGCGCTGCTGCTGGCCTGCTGGTTGTACGACCAGCGCTGGCGGTAGTCGCGGTTGTCGTCGCCGGGCGCGGCCGCAGCAGCGGTCGACGCGGCGGCAACCAGGCCGGCGGAGATCATGACGACACCAGTGGTACGGCGAATCCACACGTTCATGCGTGCAATTCCCTTTCGATAAGTTGGCGAACGTCATCAGGCTTCGGAGATGGATCCGACTTCCGCTGTCTCGCACAGGGAAGCCCACCGACCGAGTTCAACGCTTCACCAAAGACGTCCGGACACGATGAAGCAGTGCACTGACCGGCAGAAGGATCTGTTGATGCTGTTCCGCGTGGCCATCGACGGGTCGCCATGGACAGGAATCTGCGGCGGAATCTCTCCCGCTGTCAGACCGGAAAAAACATAACGGAGTAGATCGAATGCGAGCAACCCCGGCCGCACCCCTACCTTTAGGGGGTTTCCCGAGTTCCGTTCGCAACCCCCGACCGCTCACCGAACACTTGTTCGACGAGCGGGAATTTCAATTCTCAAATTCCCACTCGGATCGCCGAGAAACAAGAATTTCCCCGAGCGCGATTCGCGTTTCGGCGGCGGAAAAGCGAGTGCACATCGCCTTTACTCGCCGGCCGGGGACAGCAAACGGCCGCCGCACCCCGAGGGACGCGGCGGCCGGTTCGTGCGCGAACAGGCGCTACTGCACGCGGCTCTTCCCGAAGAAGCCGTCCGTGCCCGAGACGAAGTACCACTCGGGTGGGGTGCCCTTGAGGTCACCGCCCGCCTCGAACGCGATCGGGCCGGTGACCCCCTTGGCGGAGTACTTGTCGAGGAACTTGTTGACCTCCGCCCGGGTGCGGCTGCCCGTCCCCGCCCCGAACGCGGAGATCAGCGCGGTCGCGGCGTCGTACGTCTCACCCGTGTACACCGACGGGCTGGTCGTCGTCTTCGACTCGACCTTCGTCCGGAACTCCTCCGGCAGACCGGTCCCCGGCACGCAGGCGCAGACCACGATCGTGTCCTTGCCCGCCTCGCCCGTCTCGGTGACGTAGATCGAGTCGAGCAGGCCCGGGCCCGCCACGAAGTCGATCGCGCTGCCGCCCTTCGCGTTGACCGCGTTCCGGATCCCCGCTGCCTCCGCGGAGAAGCCGGCGAACGCGATCACGGTCGCCCCCGAGTCGACGATCGTCGAGGCCAGCAGGTTGAAATCGGTCTGGCCCTGCTTGATCGTCGCGTTGTCCACGACCAGGGTTCCCAGCGCCTTCTTGGCAGCGGCTGCGGCGGCCTTGGGGAACGGGCTGCCGTCGTCGATGATGAATGCCTTCGCCGCAGGGTCGGCGCTCTTGATGTACTTCGCCATCGCGACGCCGGTGTCGGCGTCGGTGCCCACGGTGCGGTGGAAGCTCTTCATGCCCTGTTCCCCGAGGGACACCGTGGAGACCGTCGGGTTCACCATCGGGACGCCGGCCTTGTCGAGGATCGGCGAGACTTCTCGCGCCTCGTTTCCGTACAGCGGCCCGATGACGCCGAGGATCGACTTGTCCTTGATGATCTTGTCGGCCTGCAGCTTGGCCTTGTCCTTCTCGCCGCCGCTGTCGAACGCGCGGACGGCGACCGTGCAGTCCGGGTTCTTGGCGTGGAACTCCTCTGCCGCGAGGTTCGCGATCGCGATCGCCGCCTCACCCTCGGAGTCCGCGTCCCCGCCGGTATCACCGAGAACCGCGATCGTCGCGCTGGCACACTTCGCGGCCACCGGCTGCTTGGCGGTGTCCGGCTTCTCGTCGTCCTTGAGCATGGCCCAGGCGGCGGTGCCACCGCCGCCGATGACCACCAGTGCCAGAACGACGACCAACGCGATGCCGACCAGGGACCGGCGCTTCTTCGGCGTCTCGGGCGGTGGTGCGGCGTACTCCTGCCCGTAGGCCTGCTCGCCGTACTGCTGGTACTCCTGGCCGAACTGCTGCGGCTGCTGGCCGTACTGCTGAGGCTGCTCGTACTGCGGCTGCTGGCCGTATTCCGCCTGGCCGTACTGGGGCTGCCCGTACTCGGGCTGCTGGCCGTACTGCGGGGGCTGCTGCCCGTGCTCGGGCTGCTGGCCGTACTGCGGGGGCTGCTGCCCGTGCTCGGGCTGCTGGCCGTACTGCGGGGGCTGCTGCCCGTGCTCGGGCTGCTGGCCGTACTGAGGAGGCTGCCCGTACTGGGGAGGCTGCTGTCCGAACTGCTGGGGCTGCTCGAATTGTGGCTGCTGGCCGTACTCCGGGGGCTGCTGCCCGTACTGCGGAGGTTGCTGCCCGTACTGCTGGGGCTGCTCGCCGTACTGCTGGGGCTGCTGCCCGTATTCCGGCTGGCCGTGCTGGGGTTGCCCGTACTGCGGCTGCTGCCCGTACTCGGGCTGCTGGCCGTACTGCGGGGGCTGCTGGCCGTACTGCGGGGGCTGCTGGCCGTACTGCGGAGGCTGCTGCCCGAACTGGGGCGGTTGTTGACCGTACTGCGGTTGCCCCGGTGGATACTGCGAGTAGCCACCCTGCGGATACCCACCGTAAGCCTGCCCCGGTGGTAAGCCGCCTTGCGGTGGCCCGGACGACTGGCTCGGAGCCGGCGGTCCGCTCGGCGATTGCTCCGGTGGAAGTGTCCAGCCGGGCTCTCCCGCCGATGGATTCGGTTGCGCTCCCGGATTCTCGCCTTCGCTCGGTTGGCCGCCGCCGGCCGGATACTGGGTCATCACCGTTCCCCGTGGTCACACTGGCGTCACTCGGAAGCGTTCGTATCCCCCGAGAAGCGCCCAGAATACGGACCGTCGGCCACTAGCGCGACGATCTGGGGTGGTGATGGCCGAATATCAGGACGCCGACGTCACCCTACGTACCGGCGGGTGGCGCCGAGAATCAGGTCGGTAGCTGCCGCCCCACGCACGGCCAGGCGAGAGAACACGTCGAAGATCCGCTCGTAGACCGCGATCTCAGCGGGCTCACGCAGAGTCAACTCCGCGCCGAGCGTCTCCACCAACGCGTAATCCCGATCGAAGATCCAGAACCCGTTCAGCGGACCGACCGGCCACCGCGCACCGAGCGGCACCACCGCCAGGTCGACGGCCGGTAGCCGAGCCACCGTGAGTAAGCGTTCGAGTTGCGCCCGCATCACGGCCGAATCGGCCATCCGGCAGTAGAACGCCGCCTCGGCCAGAATGAAGTGGTACCGCCGACCCGGTTGATGCAGCAGGTCCTGCCTACTGAGCCGGGCTCGCACGCCCTCCTCGACGTCGTCCGCGACTTGATAGGTGCTGACGAGGCCCTGGAATACCGCCCGCGCGTAGTCCGCGGTTTGCAGCAGCCCGGGAAAGACGCCGGGCTCGAACGCCCGGATCAACGTCGCCTCAGCCTCCGCCTCGCGGCGCTGGAGCTGACGTGCGCGCGTCCCGGTCGACAGCCGTTGGCGCCACTCGGTGTACTCCATCCGGGCCTGCCGAAGCGCCACCTGCAGCCGCTGGGCGTCCTCGGCGTCCGCGCCGGTCGCCTGCACCCAGGCGTCCACATCGGCCTGGGTAGCTGTCTGCTGTCCACGCTCCAACTTGGACACCTTGGAGTGCGGCCAGCCGGTACGGTCGGCGACCGCCCGCCCGGTCAGGCCGGCGTCCTCGCGCACCTGGCGCAATTGCAGTCCGAAAACGCGCAGAGCGTCATGGGGTTTGGCCACGTAACCGGTCTTCCCTCCTGGCACGAGGGTAACGGTCGGGGCCCTCGCGCCCGGACACCGACCACCGCCTTTGGCGACCGCACCGTCCTCAGTGGTCGATGCTCGTCCCAGGGGTCTTCTGGCGTATCACTTTCGGGCGGGCGACGCCCCCAAACCGCGGTCCGAAGGGAAGTACCCGAGAAGCTCCATCGGGATTTCGACCGCGGTTTCGTGCGCCGGGAGGCCCCGCTCGATGAGTGCGGCGATGGCCTCGGTATCGGTGACCCGCCAGCCCTGGATCACCAGGGTGCCGCGGTCGGTTTCGTAGACGGACGGACAGGATCCGCTCGAACTATTGGTGCCGCGGAACGTGAGTTTCACGACTAATCCCCCCGGGTCCACAGTGAACTACCCAGCACCGTGCGGCACAGCACTGAGGACTCAGATGGTTGCTAAACGCGGAGAAAATCCCAACCCCGAACGGGCTTACTCAAGATTATTTCTCACAATTTCTTGAAGTTTAACAGCGATAACCGGCATCCTCGGGGTTGGGCGCCGGGCGCCGACGATGTCGCGCGGCCCCCAACAGTCCGTCACCGTCGGACTCCCCGCCGCTCACACCACGCAGGCCGGTCGACGTCCACGGTGAAGGCGATCGGAGGGCGCATGGCACGGGTTTGCTTCACCCCGGCAGCTCACGGCACGACGTTGTGGAGAGCCAGAGAAGGCACCCAATCGCGTCCCCATGGCGACAGCATCACTAGGCCGAGACCGGGACGCCCGCGGCCCGCAGGCCCACGTCCGCCCAGCCCTTCGAGCGGCCCCCGGATGTTCGGGTGAGCCTGCCCCATCCCCCGACCGATGCGAGTGACGCGGAGCTCTGGCTCGCTGGCTACGAGTTACGCGCGGCGCATCTCCCGCTCGACGGCTCCTCGGAATGCCCGGTCTGCCACACGAACTGGGAGTGCACGGCGTACCGCACCGGCGTCGAGATGATGCGCGCTGCGACCGACGGTCCGCCACCCTCCGGGGTCTGATCCCTGCGGCAGCACCCGAGTTGCAACCGGCCTGCGACCGTAGACGCTCCTACCCCGCCGGATGGTTGCGATATCGCCTCGGGGAAGGCGACGTCCGTAGGGGGAACATCATGACTCTCACCGTGAGGGCCGAGGCACTCTTCGTCAGCGCACTCCAGCCGTCCGAGAAGTGCAGCACCGCCCAGCTCCGTGCCGCGATCGAAACGAGCCTGGAGATGTTCGGGCCTGCCGGGTGCGCACAGCGTCTGGCTGCCGAGTTCGGCGAGCACCCGGAGACCGCGGTGCCGCGCATGCGCTGGGCGCTGGAGCGCGCTGCCGCCTCTTAGCGTCGGCGCCGCTCGTCGAGGTACCGGTCCCAGTCGAAGCGTGGCGGCTCGTCGCCCTTCCCCGCAGGATCGGACGCCCACCGCACGCCGATGTCGTCCCGCCACGCCACCGCCCACCGACGAATGGCCCCGATCCGCTCCTCGTCAACCCCATAGGCCCGGAACAGGCGATCACCGAGAAATTCAACCGCGGCGAGACGTTCCGCCTCCCTCCGCTTGTCCACTGAACTCGTCCCTACAAGATCTCGCCCGGGGTGTAGGCCGCGGCTGCCGGGTGCCGCGCCGCGACCTCGGCGACCCGCCGCGCCACCTCGGTGACCTGCGCCGACGCCGCCCCGGTGAACGCCGCCGGATCCGCGACCAGCGCACGCACCGATGCGGCGTCCAGCCGGAGCCGCTCGTCCGACGCCAACCGGTCGAGCAAGTCGTTGCGCTCGATCCCCTTCTCGCGCATCTCCAGCGCCACCGCGACCGCGTGCTCCTTGATCGCCTCGTGCGCGACCTCCCGGCCCACACCCCGCTGCACGGCCGCGACCAGCACCTTCGTCGTCGCCAGGAACGGCAGGTACCGGTCGAGTTCACGCTGCACGACAGCCGGGTACGCCCCGAACTCGGTCAGCACGGTGAGGAACGTCTGGAACAGGCCGTCCGCGGCGAAGAACGCATCCGGCAGCGCGACCCGGCGGACGACGCTGCAGAAGACGTCGCCCTCGTTCCACTGGTTGCCTGCCAGCTCACCGGTCATCGACGCGTACCCGCGCAGGATCACCGCCAGGCCGTTCACGCGCTCGCACGACCGGGTGTTCATTTTGTGCGGCATCGCCGAGGAACCGACCTGCCCGGCCTTGAACCCCTCGGTGACCAGTTCCTGACCGGCCATCAACCGGATCGTCGTCGCCAGGCTCGACGGCCCGGCCGCCGCGACGACCAGCGTGGACAGCGCGTCGTAGTCGAGCGACCGCGGATACACCTGGCCGACGCTGGTGAAGGTCCGGTGGAACCCGAGGTGGCGCGCGACGGCGTCCTCCAGCGCCGCGAGCTTCACCGGGTCACCGCCTAGCAGGTCGAGCTGGTCGGCCGCGGTGCCCACCGGGCCCTTGATGCCGCGCAGCGGGTACCGCGCGAGCAGCTCGGAGATCCGCTCGTAGGCCAGCAGCTGCTCCTCCGCCGCGGAGGCGAATCGCTTGCCGAGCAGCGTCGCCTGCGCCGGCACGTTGTGCGACCGGCCGGTGAGCACCAGCGCGTCGAACTCCACCGCCCGCGCCGCCAGCCGCACCAGCGAGGTGACGACCCGATCGCGGATCAGCTCCAGCGACGCACGGACCTGGAGCTGCTCCACGTTCTCGGTCAGGTCGCGGGACGTCATGCCCTTGTGAATGTGCTCGTGCCCGGCGAGCGCCGAGAACTCCTCGATCCGCGCCTTTACGTCGTGCCGGGTGACGCGTTCGCGCGCGGCGATCGACTCCAGGTCGACGTCGTGCACGACCGCCTCGTACGCCTCGACGACGCTGTCGGGCACCGGGACGCCGAGCTCGCGCTGGGCCCGCAACACGGCGATCCACAGCTGGCGCTCGAGCACGATCTTGTGCTCGGGAGACCAGAGCTTGGTCAGCTCGGTCGAGGCGTATCGGGCGGCGAGTACGTTCGGGATCACGTCCCTATCTTCGCTCACACCAGGAGCAGGGTCTTCCCGACCGTCGTCCGTGCCCCGATCGCGGCGTGCGCGTCGGCCGCCCGTTCCAGCGGGAACACCTGCCCGATCACGGCCTTCAGCCGCCCGGCGGCCCCCTCCGCCAGCGACGCGGCCGCCAACTGCGGCACGCTCAAGCCGAGCTTCTTCTGGATGTCCCAGAGCGTGACCACGGTCGCACCGGTGGCGGCGACCGACGCGGGATCGGTCATCGGCCCACCCGCGGCGCCGTGCACCACGAACCGGCTGCCGGTACGCACGAGGCCCCGTGCGGTGGCGCCGATCTCCCCACCGACCCCGTCGAACACCACGTCTACGGCTTCGCCGTCAACCAGCTTGCGGACCTGATCCGCCCAGTCCGGCTGCCGGTAGTCCACGGCTTCTGCTCCGGCTTTGCGGACGACGTCGCGCTTCTGGTCGCTGCCGACGGCACCGATCACCCGGGCGCCCGCACCGAGCGCCAGCTGGACCAGCATCGAGCCGAGACCACCGGCCGCCCCCTCGACCAGCACGGTTTCACCAGCCTTCGGTGCGGCTAGCCGGAACAGCCCGACCGCGGTCCGCCCGTCGGTGGCCAGCGCTACCGCGTCGGCGGTCGAGAGCACGTCCGGGATCTCGACGACGTCGGTGACCGCGACCGCCGCCTTCTCCGCGTAGCCGCCGAACCCGCCGGTCGTGCTGAACACCCGCCGGCCGAGCAGGGCCGGATCAACGTCGGGGCCGACCGCTGCGACCACACCGCCGACGCCGTTGCCCGGCACGAACGGGGGGTCGGGCAGCGGAAACGGCCCGGGGCGTCCGGCGCGGATCTGCGTCTCGACGAACGAGATGCTGGCCACCTCGACGTCCACCCGGACCTGACCTGCGCCCGGCTCCGGATCAGGCGCTCCACCCGGCACGAGTACCGACGGGTCACCGAACTCTGTCAACCAGATCGCTCGCATGCGCGCCAGCCTGCAACCTCAACCTTCGTTGAGGTCAAGTGATGTCGACGATCCGCAACACCCTCGTCGCCGTCCGATCACGCGGGTTTCGGCGAACCAGCGCGTCCGCGAGGTGACCAGCGTGCCCGGGGTGGTGCCTCCAACGGCGACCGCGGCGCGAGCCACATCGCCACCGCCCCGACCAGTCCCGCCAGCGCGAACACGTAGAAGCTCCACACGCCGGCGTCGGCGTCGAGCAAGACGCCGCCCAGCGTCGGGCCGACCACCGAGCCGATCCGTCCGACACCGGCGATCCAGCCGAGCGCGGTCGCGTGCGTCGCGGTCGGGTAGTGGTAGCCGACGTGCGCGTACAGCACGACCTGAGCGGTGAACAGGAAGAAGCCGGCCAGCGCCGCCGCCAGGTAGATCAACGCCGACGGCATCCGGATGCTGATCAGCCCGACGAACACCGCCCCGGTGAGGAACCAGATCGCCGACGCTCGTTTGGTCCCGAGCCGGTCGGCGAGCGGGCCGGTCAGCAGCAGCCCGGCCACCGCGCCGATGTTGGTCACGACCAGGAACGAGAGCGCCGACCCGAGGCCGTAGCCGGAGTCGCGCATGAGCTCGGGTAGCCACGTTCCGAACCCGTAGACGAGGAGCAGCCCGCAGAACGACGCGACGAAGAACAACAGTGTCGAGGCCAGGTATCCGTGCCCGAAGATGGTGCGGATGCCCGCGGACTTGTCCTCGGTGTGCACGTCATCGCCGACTCGCGCTCGGGCGGCGTCCAAATCGACGTGGTGACGGCGGGCGACCGCCTCGGCCTCAGCCGTCCGTCCGCGGGCCAGCAGGAAGTCGACCGACTCCGGCAGGTACCGCCAGAGCAGCGGGAGCATGACGACGATCGGGAGCGCACCGGCCCAGAACATCGCGCGCCAGCCGAACGCGGGCAGCACCGCGATCGCGAGCGCGGCCACCACTAGACCACCGACGTGATAGCCGGTCATCATCCAGGTGGCTCCCGCGCCCCGGCGATGCTCGCCGATGTACTCCATGACCAGCGGCATCGCGGTCGGGATCAGACCGCCGAGGCCCAGGCCCGCGAGGAACCGGCCGAACCCGAAGACCGCGGGGTTCGGTGCGACCGCGCAGACCGCCATCAGCACCGAGAACCAGGTCGCGCAACCGATGATCGCCTTGCGGCGTCCGATCCAGTCGGTGACGGTGCCGATCGTCAACGAGCCGATCAGCATGCCGAACGTGGCGTAGCTGCCGATCCGACCGGCCTCGGAGGCCGTGAGTTGCCACTCGGGGTCGTCGAGGAGTTCCGGGATCACCGTGCTGTAGACGAAGAGGTCGAAGCCTTCGAGCAGGACGACGACCCAGCACAGGGACAGAACGGTGCGGGCGACGCGGTCGAGCCTGGTGAGCGCCACGGGGGCCTCCTGGGCGGTGCGGGGACTTCCCCGCACCCCTGCCCCGCCGCCCGGCCCGGAAACGTCGCCGTTCCACTGGGCGAAACGCGTTAGCGCTGAGCGGCTGCGACCGAGCTGTCCCAGTCGATCGCGACCGCGTTCGGCTCGGACGCGGAGACCTTGGCCTGCAGCCGCGAGCCGGGGTAGACCAGCGGCACCGCGTGCGTCGGGACCGGGTTGCCGACCTGGATCTGGTACGGCGCGACGCCCGGTCGCAGGATCGTGAGCACGAACGCGTGCAGGTCGATGCCGGCCGGGTTCCGCATGCCCAGCGGCGCGCTCTGGATGACCACGGCCTCGCACGGAAGGCCGGTGGCCAGCAGTTCGGCCGCGGTCGGGACGCCGGCCTTCGGCGTGGCCCGGACCACCGGGGGCTCGCTGGCCCAGTCGATCGCGACCCGGTTCGGGTCGGCGGGGTCGACCCGCACGGCGACGAACGTCTGGCCCGGCTGGAGGCGCGGCAGCACGTGCTCGGCGATGCGCTGGCGCGCGACCGCCTGGTAGGACTGAGTGTCGTCGAGCGTGACCTCGAGCGTGAAGACGCAGACCCGCTCCGGCGGCCCACCCATCTGGACGGTGGTGCCGGTGAGCTGGACGTCGAGGATGAGGCCGCGGGCCGGTCTGCCGGTCCGGATCAGTTCGTCATCAACGCCTCCGGTCAGCTGCTTGAAACCGTCGGCCGCTTGCTTGAACGCAGAAAAGATTCCCATGCGAATTAAGGTATGGGCCGACGATTCGTTGGACAGCAGATCTGACGGCTCGCTGACACGTGAGCCCGCTCGCGCCCCGAACGTCGTCGGCCTAACAGACGACGGTGTGGCTTGCCGGCACTCGCCAGGCGCTCGCGTAGGGCTGCCGATAGGCGTGCGCGCGGACCTCGATGGGCGTCAGCCAGGTGAGCGCCTTCGCAGTGAACCGCCACTCCTGCACGCTCGGGTGCGCAGGCCAGGGACCGCCCTCCGCAACCACCGTCCGCCTGCGGTCCGACACCGTGACCCGCAGCCACGCGTCACCGTCCGCGTCGAACCAGTAGTGCGGCACCGCGCGCAACGACCGGTCCGGGTTGCTCCGCGCCGGGCCGTCCCACTTCAGGAGGTATCCGGCCGACCGGCAGGCCTCGAATGTCTCCTCGAAACCGGTGGCAGGCACTCCGCGCGTCGCCGCGAGGCCGAGCAGGATCGGCTGCAGCCAGGCGAGGTAGGCCGCCGGCCGCTGATCGGGGGGTAACGCCGGGATCGCCGGATCCATGGCCTTGGACGTGCTTTCCCAGCCGTTGCGGCGCGCCTCCCCGAAGTGCGGTGTGGAGTCGGGGGTGTCCGACACGTAGGCGCACACGGCGATCTTCGTGGTGTTGGCCGGTACCGGCGTCGCGGCGCCGAGCAAGTGCGTGTACAGCGCGGTGACGCCCGCCGCCTGCCGGGCGAAGTACGCGTCCGGTCCGCGCCCGGCGTCCCAGAGCCCGGTCGGGCGCTGGTCGGGGTTCAGGTCTACGTGCCGGTAGCTGGTGCGCCAGGTCATGCCACCTCCGCTGGTCCCCCGACCGGCGCAACCGCCGGCCGGGAGGCCCAACGACGTCAGAAGTTGATCATGTGGCCGGCGAGGCCGTGGATGGCCTCCTTGACCGCCTCGGACAGCGTCGGGTGCGCGTGGACGTTCCGACCGACCTCGTGCACGGTCAGGTCCCACTGCTGCGCCAGCGTCAGCTCCGGCAGCAGCTCGGTGACGTCCGGGCCGATCATGTGCGCGCCGAGCAGCTCGCCGTACTTGGCGTCGGACAGGATCTTGACGAAGCCGCCCGGGTCGCCCAGGCCGTGCGCCTTCGCGTTCGCGGTGAACGGGAACTTCGCGACCTGGACGTCGTAGCCCTTCTCGCGCGCCTGCGCCTCGGTGTACCCGAAGCTGGCGATCTGCGGCTGGCAGTACGTGGCCCGCGGGATCATCACGTAGTCCAACGACATCGTCTCGGCGCCGGCGATCGTCTCGGCCGCGATGATGCCCATCGCCTCGGCCGCGTGCGCCAGCATCAGCTTGGCGGTGCCGTCGCCGATCGCGAAGACGTGCGGGACGTTCGTCCGGCAGAACTCGTCGATGTCGATCGCGCCGCGGTCGGTCAGCGCGACACCGAGCTTGTCCAGGCCGAATCCCTCGGTCCGCGGCGCGAACCCGATCGCCTGCAGGACCTTGTCGGTCTCCAGCACCTGCTGCTGGCCGTCCTTGGTCACCGTCACCTTCACGGAGGGACCCGAGTCGTCGATGGACTCCACCCGGGTCGAGGTGAGCACCTTGATTCCGAGCTTCTTGTAGCGCTTCGCGAGCTCGGTGGAGACCTCGACGTCCTCCAGCGGCACCAGCCGGTCGAGGAACTCGACGATCGTCACGTCGACGCCGTAGTTACGCATCACGTAGGCGAACTCGACGCCGATCGCGCCCGCACCGGCGATGACGATGCTGTCCGGCAGGTTGTCGGTGAGGATCTGCTCCTCGTACGTGACGACCCGCTCGGACAGCTGAGTGCCCGGCAGCAGCCGGGTGGTGGCGCCGGACGCGATGATCACGTTGTCGAACGTGACGGTCTCGCTGCCGCCGTCGTTGAGCGCGACCTCGATCGTGTGCGGGTCGGTGAACGTCCCCCAGCCGTGGAACTGCTGGATCTTGTTCTTCTTCATCAGGAAGTGGACGCCCTTGACGCGACCGTCGGCGACCTTGCGGCTGCGGTCGTAGGCGGCCTTGTAGTCGAACGAGACCGTGCCGTCGACGTTGATGCCGAACTGCTTGGCCTCGTTCTGGAAGAGGTAGGCCAGTTCGGCATTCCGCAGCAGTGCCTTGGACGGGATGCAGCCCACGTTGAGGCACACCCCACCCCAATACTGCTTCTCGATGATCGCCGTCTTCTTGCCGAGCTGCGCGGCTCGGATCGCGGCGACATACCCACCCGGGCCCGCGCCCAGTACCACGACATCGAAGTGTGTGCTCACGGTTTCCAGCCTATGCCGGATCGCCGCGAACGCACCGGGCAGGTCAAGGCACGGTTCGCACCGCAACTGCAACCGACCGCCACTCTCCGCGTACCGCACGCCACCGATCAACTCGGCGTGACCGATACGCTCCCCTCACCGCCCTCCCGCCGCCCCGCCGCCAAGGCGCTGGCCGGCGACGACGGTGCGGTCCGCGTGGTGCCACGCCCCGGTTCGATCGCCGCGCAGGCCCGGCAGGGAGCGGTGGGCGCCGCCCGTCCGAACCGCGCCGACCGTGCGGCCAGCCGGTTCCCGACGATCCACGACGTGATCGACGCCCGGGCGATCTTCCCGGTGTTCCAGCCGCTGGTCCGGGCTGACGACCGGGCACTGGTCGGGTACGAGGCGCTGAGCCGCGGCCCGGCCAGCACGCCGTGGGAGTCCGCCGATGCGCTGTTCGCGGCCGCCACCGAGGTCGGTCGGCTCACCGAGTTGGACTGGGCGTGCCGGGCCCGGATCGGCCGTGCCGCGATCGCCGCCGGCCTCGACCGCTCCACCGCCCTGTTCGTCAACGCCGAGCCGCTCGCTGCCGCCACGCCGTGCCCCGACGACCTGCTGCCCGCGATCCGGGACGCCGAGCGCCGCCTGCACCTCGTCGTCGAGATGACCGAGCGGTCGATCGCCGCCGACCCGGCGGGCCTGCTCACCGCTGCTTCGACGCTGCGTGCCGCCGGCTGCAGCATCGCGTTGGACGACGTCGGCGCGATCCCGGCGTCGCTGGCGCTGATGCCGCTGCTCGACCCCGACGTCATCAAGCTGGACATGCACCTCCTGCGCCACCCGCACGACCTGGCGACAGCCCGCGTCGTCAACAGCGTGATCGCGCAGGCGGAACGGTCCGGCGCCGCGATCCTCGCCGAGGGCGTCGAGACCTCGGCACACCTGGCGACCGCGCGCACGATGGGCGCGTCGTACGTGCAGGGCTGGCTGACCGGTCGCCCCGGCCCGCTCCCGACCGACGCCGCTCCGTCGCTCCCGCCGGAGCGGCTCTACCGCCGCGTGGCCGCGGAGCCGACCGGAACGCCGTTCGAGCTCCTGTCGGCCGCCCGGCCGGCCCGGCGAGCGTCGAAGGACTCGCTGCTGGCGATCAGCCAGTACCTGGAGACGAAGGGCCTCGACAGCGAGGAGCCGCCGGTTGTCCTCGCGTGCTTCCAGCACGACCGATACCTGACCGCGACGACGCGGCAGCGGTACGCGCGGCTCGCCACGTCGGCCGGGCTGGTCGCCGCGCTGGGGGAAGACGTGGGTCCCGAGCCCGCGCCCGGCGTCCGCGGTGCGGTGCTGGGCGCCGACGACGCGCTCCGCAACGAGTGGAACGTGGTAGTGGTCGGTCCGCACTTCTCCGGTGCGCTGGTGGCGCGCGATCTGGGCGACGACGGCCCGGACTCCGAACGCCGCTTCGACTACGTGCTGACGTACGAGCGCTCGCTGGTCCTCCAGGCGGCCCGTGCGCTGCTGCGCTGGCTCGCGCCCGTGTCACCGGATCACTACCGGTAGGAGAATTACGCTGTTTTTGGTTTAAAGTCCGCGAGATGGCTCAGCAGGACACTATTCCGGCGGAGTTTCCCGCCGACCTCCCCCAGCCCTATCTCCGTGCGCTGCTGGAGAACCTCGACACAGCGGTCGTGGTCTGCGATCCGAAGGGGCGGATCCTGCTCTTCAACCGCGCGATGGCGCGGGCCTGCGACCGCGGTGACGCGGCGAGCTGGCAACCGGACGCAGGCGTCCGCGGCGAACTGGAGGTCGGCGCCGACATCCACCGGATCACCAGCTGCCTGCGGAACCCGGACGGCTCACGGGCGGTGCACGGCGAACTCCCGCTCGTCCGGGCACTGCGCGGCGAGCAGCTGCACGGCCTGGAAGTCCACCTCGGTCCGGACGGACGGCGCCCACGGACCTACCACGTGCACGGCCAGCCCGTCCGGGACGCGGAGGGGCGGCTGCTCGGCGCGCTGCTCGCCCTGCACGACGTCACCGAACGCCGGCTGGCCGCCCGGCTGGGCGACTGCGAGCTGGCGGTGTCCGAGGCGCTGACCACCGAGGCGTCGGTGGCCGACGCGGGTGCCGGCGTGCTCGCGGCGGTCGGCGCACGGCTGTCCTGGCCCTACGGCGAGCTCTGGCTCGCCGACGAGGCGGAGGACGTCCTGCACCCGGCCGCCCGCTGGGTCGCACCCGGTCACCGCCCGTCCGGCCCGCTGCCCGACTCGCTGCCGCGCGGCAGCGGTCTGGCCGGTCAGGTCTGGGAGACCGGGGCGCCCCGCTGGTACGCCGACGTCTCCACCAGCGGCGACACCCGACTCGCCGACACCGCGAGCCGGTTCGGGCTGCGTTCGGCGATCGCGGTGCCGATCCGCACTCCGGAGCAGTTCATCGGCGTCCTGGCATTCTTCGGCGCCACCGTCGAGGAGCCGGAGAACTCACTGATCGCCCTGCTGGGCGGCGTCGCCGCGCACGTCGGGCAGTTCCTGGCCAGACGCCGGGCCGACGAGCTCGCGCTGGAGCTGACCCGGACCAAGGACGACTTCCTCGCGCTCGTCGGGCATGAACTCCGCACGCCGCTGACCTCGATCGTCTCCCACACCGAACTGCTCCTCACCGACACGGACGGGATCACCGGCGACAACCGGACGCTGCTGGAGTCCGTCGACCGCAACGCGCACGCGCTGCGCCAGATCGTCGCCGACCTGCTCGACTTGGCCGGCCTCGAGTCCGGGGACATCTCGCTGGACCTCGACCAGCTCGACTTCGTCGAGTTGGTGGGTGCGGCGGTGTCGGCGCTCCGGCCCGCGGCCGAGGCCAATGACGTCAAGATCGAGGTGGACGCTCCGCGAGTGCTGTCGCTGTGTGGTGATCCCGCGCGTCTGCGGCAGTTGGTGGACCAGTTGGTGTCCAACGCCGTGAAGTACTCCCCGGACGGTGGTGACGTTCGGGTGCGACTGGAGCGGCACGGCGAACTAGCGGTGCTGACCGTCTCCGACAACGGGATGGGGATCCCGGAGGACGAGCGGTCCCGGTTGTTCGAACGGTTCTTCCGCTCGTCGGCCGCCACCGCGCGGGGTATCACCGGGGGGTCCGGTCTCGGCCTTCCACTGGCTCGCGCGATCGCCGAACGACACGCGGGCAACCTCCAGGCGCGGCACGGGCGTCCGGGCACCACGATGGCCGTCTCGCTGCCGGTTCGTGGGCCCGACGAACCCTGAGGAACAGCCATACCCACGGACGCTGGCCGCTATACCACCGTCAGGTTCCGGACCCGTACGATGAGCGCCAGTCTCCCGTCCAGCAGCGCGCGGGACTCTCACCCGTACGCGGTAGGAGGCCTTCCCATGTCGCAGTATTCGCCGCCCCCTCCGTTCGAAGTCCTAATCGTCGACGACGACGCCGGCGACGTCATGATCATCGAAGAGGCGCTGGCCACCCACGGGCTAGGCAGCACGCTCCACGTCGTGCCGGACGGCGTCGTCGCCATGCAGTTCCTCCGACGCGAGGGCGAGCACGCGGACGCACCGCGGCCGCACCTCGTCCTGCTGGACCTGAACATGCCGCGCAAGAGCGGGCGAGAGGTTCTGGAGGAGCTGAAGGACGACGAGTCACTGGCGAGCATCCCGGTTGTGGTGCTGACCACGTCCGCCGCCGACGAGGACATCCTGCGCTCCTACGACCTGCACGCGAACGCGTACGTCACGAAGCCGGTCGACTTCGCCGAGTTCGAGAGCGTCGTGGTGCAGATCGAGCAGTTCTACGGCCAAACCGCCCAGCTCCCCGGGCGCCGGAGGTAGCTGCGCCACCCAAGGGTTGGCTAAATGCCCGAAATGGGTGATCATCGTGGTAACCGCCCGTAGTTGATCCGTGGCGGCACGTGAGGACGGACGACGACCATGATCGATCTCCCGCACCCCCCACCCGGCGCCACGTCCGGGCCCTACGGTCTGCCCCGGCCCGACCTCGACGAGGCCCACCAGGCACTGGCCGAGATCTACGCCGAGATCACCGACCGCATCTGGACCCAGCTGCTGCGCGAGACGCGGCTGACCGGGAACGAGACCGACCCGGAGGCACTGGACCGGGTCATCGATGCGATGAAGTCCAGCGATCCGATCACCGCGCTGTGCGGTCGCTCGCTGGAGATCCGGGTGGCGGCCTTCGACGCGATCGCCACCGACCGGGAACTGATCGGGAGCACGGCATGAGCACCCTTCTGCACCACCGCCTGGCCGACAAGGAGCGCCTCGCGGCGCTGGCGTGCTACGACGTCGACGATGCCCACCTGAAGCAGCAGCTGGACGCCATCGCGATGCGGACTGCGGCGCACCTGCACATGCCGACCGCGATGACCACGCTGATGCTCGACAACGCGATGCTGATCGCCGGCAGCCACGGCGTCGACGGGTGGCTGCGCGGCGGCCCGGGCGGGCCCGCCGAGTGGGCGTTCTGCGCGCAGACCGTGCTGACCCGCGAGCCGTACATCGTTTCGGACGCCATCACCGACCCGGTGCAGTGCACGAACCCGGTCGTCGAGCTCGACGGCATCCGCGCCTACGCCGGCGCCCCGCTGATCACACCGTCCGGGCAGGTCCTCGGCGCGCACTGCGTCATCGACGTCGAGCCGCACCTGTTCAGCGACGAGGAGATCGCCGAACTGCGGGCCGCCGCCGAGGACGTCGTCACGGCGTTCGAGCAGCACCCGAGCCGGAACTCGCCGGACTACATGCCGACGTTCTTCACCAACGGCTGACGGCCACCCTCCAACCCGGAGAATCGGCGCCGACCCTGGTCGGCGCCGATTTTCGTCAGGCCACCGGGATCAGATCGCTCAGCCCGACCAGGTCGAGTACCCGCTGCGCGTACCGACCGATGTTGCGCAGGTGGAACCGGGTTCCCTCGGTCTCCGCGGCCTTCCAGCCGAAGACCAGCACCCCGATGCCGACCGAGTCGAGGAACGGGCAGTTCGCCAGATCGACGATGACGTCATGGCCGACGTCGAACTCCTTGGACAGCATCGTCCGCAACGTGGGCGCCGAATCGGAATCCAGGTCACCCAACACGCGCAGGACGGTGCAGCCATCGGTCGTGCTGACGTCGAAGCGCGTTGGCGGCCGGTCCATGGCTGCCCTCCCTCACCAGGTGGCATTCGAAGGGCTACCCGGATAACGGCCGGTACTCACGCCCAGTTCACCCAAGTTTTTCCGGCTCGGGGCGTCTCCGCAGCCCCCGGTCCACAAACGGCTCGTTCTTCGCCGACCCGAAATGCGCGAAGGGCCCCGGAAGAACCGGGGCCCTTCGCGTACGTCGCTGCTCAGGCGAGCGCGGCGTCGAGCGTGATCTCGACCCCCGCGAGCGCCTTGCTCACCGGGCAGTTCGCCTTGGCATCGGCAGCGGCGGCCGCGAAGTCGTCCGCGGAGATGCCGGGGACGTCGCCGCGGACCGTGAGCTTGATGCCGGTGATGCCGGTGCCGGGCACGAACGTCACGTCAGCGGTGGTGTTCAGCGCGGTCGGCGGCGTGCCGGCCTTGGCCAGCCCGTTGGAGAACGCCATCGAGAAGCAGGCCGCGTGCGCGGCACCCAGCAGCTCCTCGGGGGTGGTGGTGGAGTCCTGCCCTTCCGAGCGGGCCTTCCAGTTGATGTCGAACGAGCCGAGGCGGGAGGAGTCGAGGTTGACCGATCCCTTGCCCTCGAAAAGGCTTCCTTCCCAGTGCGCAGTCGCGGTGCTGGTAAGCGCCATGTCCGTCTCCAAGTCGCTTAGTACGGGTCAGCCTGAACGTACCCGTGTCCGGTCGGACGACTGCGACGCGGGCGCACCGAAACCACGGTGTCGAGTCGACAAATCTAGAAACGCCGACCCGCTCCGAAAGCGTCTTTTCTCCTGATGTGTCCTGTTCTCCCGCGCGCTATCCGTGCGCGCGCCGGAGAGGAGTTCGGATTGAGCACGATTCGCAACATCGTGACCGCCGCGATCGGCGTCGTCACCACGCTCGGGTTGGCCGCGCCGCCGGCCGCGGCGGGCACGCAGGTCACCGGCGTCTACGACCGGTATTCCGAGCGGGCGGTGCCCCGCTTCTACTACGCGATCAACGTACGCGCGCCGCAGAACAGCCGGCTGACGCTCTACTACTCATCGCGCCACGACCATGCCCGCCGGTTCATCTCGGTACGGGCGGGCAGTGGGCTGGGATCCCTCGACGAGTGTGCGAAGAACCGCGGTGTGCTGCCGGTGGGGCAGTACGCCGTCCGGTTCTGGCCGAACTACCGGGCGGGCAACCCAGCCGTCCGGGGTGACGTCTGGCGAGTGTCCGATCGCGTGTGTCGGAACCGCAAGACGGTGCGGAACGACCTGTTCATCCACTCGAGCGGCGCCCCAGGGGCGCCGTTCCGTCATTACCGGACCCTCGGCTGCATCAAGGTCGACCAGGCCGACCGTGCGCGCCTGGCCGCCGCCTGGCGCGGCGCTTGGAACAACTCCCGGGGCCAGCTCATCGTGACCCGGAGGACGGCCCGCTGAGAACGACGCTGTCGTCCGCGCGTGAGGCCGTGCCTTGCGCGCGGACGGCTGCCGGCTCCAGGTCGGTCATGCCGCCCACGGCGGGGTGAGCGTGGAGCCGTCGGGCAACTCCGCGGTGAGGCCGACGGACGTGGTGACCCAGGCCCGGAGCGGCTCGTCACCCACGTCCACGCGGAAGCTCGCACCGGCGGGCACCAGAACCACGTCGCCTGCGGTGGCGGTGCGCACCTCGCCGTCCAGCGTCACCTCGGCGCTGCCGCTGAGGATCACCAGCACCTCCTCCCGGCTCGGGCGGTGCGGTACGCCGGTCGTGCCGGCCGGAACGTCCAGCCGCCACGCACAGAGCTCCGCGCTTCCCACCGCCGGCCGCACGTAGGACGTGAATCGCGAACCGTGCACCTCGTGGGTCACCGCCGAATCGGCCTGAAGAACAGGCATGTCCACTCCTCCAGTTAGTCAAGCTGCTTGACCAAATAGTCAAGCAGCTTGATCTCTGTGTCAAGGTGATTCCATGGCGGACGAACTCGCGCTTTCCACCCTGCTCCTCGGCGCCGCCGGCACGCTCGTCGAGCGGATCCATGCCGGCACCGCCCGCCGCGGCTTCGACGACCTCCGGCCGACGCACGGGTTCGTGTTCGTCCGCCTCGCTCCGTCCGGCGCGACCGTCACCGAGATCGCCGAGCACCTGGGCGTCACCAAACAGGCCGCCAGCCAGCTAGTCGAGGAACTCGTGGGCAAGGGCTATGTGGAGCGTCGCCCCCACCCCTCCGACGCCAGGGCGCGGCTCGTCGTCCTCACCGAACGGGGCTGGGCGTGCACCCGCGCCGCCGACGCGGCCGCTGCCGAAGCCGTCGGCGCCTGGGTGGAAGTTCTCGGCCAGGACCGGATCACCGCGCTGGTCGACGATCTGCGCCGGGTCGTCGGGCGCGGACCGCTCCGGCCTGCCGTCTGGTGAGGTGTTAAGCCCGCGCCGGAGCGGGCATCAAGCCTCCACACCGGGGAGGGAGCGGCGTGGAGTCCTTGAGCAGGTCCGATCAGGCCACCGTGGCGATGGTCGTCGTGGTAGTCGGGATCCTCGTCGCGCTCAGCCTGCGTGGCACTCGTCCGGGCGCCCCGGCGCGCATGGGCGCGATCGTCGCGGGCATCGTCCTGCTGCTCGCGCTGATGGTCGGTTTACGGGCACACGACCTGACCAAGCCGCGCTCCGCCGACCGGCCGACCCCGGCGGCATTGCGTCCGACGACCGCTCAGGCGTTCGGCGACGCGACGGTGAGCGGTGATCCGCAGAGCGGGCTGACCGTGAACGCACCGGCGGCAACCGGCGGCGCATACCTCTCGGACGCCGAGTTCTGCGACGGTCGGCTGGAGGCCAGCGTTCACGTGAAGGACGTGCGGCAGAGCACGACGCGGGCTGCGACAGAGGTCGCGGCGGTGGAGCCGCCGGCCTCGGGCCTGCTCCTCGGCATCCGGGCCGGTTCCGACCCGACGGTTCCGGCAGCGCTGTCGATCGAGTACTCCCGCGTCGATGAGCAGGTGCGGGTGGCGGACGCGCGCGGCACCACGCTCGCGGTGCTGGCCAGCGCCGAGGAGAACCCGCGCATCCGGGTCGACCTGGCCGGTGCACGCGCCCGGGTGTGGTTCGACGGCCAGCCACTGCCCGACGGCGGCGTTCCACTGGCCGGCGGGTGCGGTGCGGTGCGATTCAGCGCGTGGGGCACCGACGCGGTACTCCGCGACCTGGTGATTCGACCTGCCGGGTAGAGGCGACCGGCGATCCGGTCCGACCAGCGCTACCCGGCTGGCCGACCAGTCCGTTCATTCCGTCCCACCCCGCCGCGGAGTCCGGCCGCAACCTGCCGACCGGACGCGGTTCCGCGAGCGGGGAGCCCAGGTGGTGGGTCGTGCGTTTCAGATCAGGTCGAACTCTCCGGACTTGGCACCGACGATGAACGACTGCCAACCCGCCGCGGGCAGCACCAATGCTGGGCCACCCCGGTCTTTCGTGTCACGCACTGCAACGACAGACTCCATCAGCGCAACCTCGACGCAGTTGCCGTTACCCGTGCTCGCACTGCTCTTACGCCACGGAGCGTAGGTGAGATCGATGTTTGCCATACCTGCCTCAGCTTTCCTGCCACGACTACGACATGTCACCAGCGGCTTCGCGGATCCGGAGTACGGATTGCTCCGGCGTGAGCGCTATGCCACACAGCTTTTGGTGCACGAGGGTATACCCATCCACCTGGTCCGGTTCCTCCAGAGCGATACCCACAGTGAGGTTATCCAGGTAGACGACAGAATTGTCGTCAGGATCCGGGAAACTAAGGATGACATAGGGTGTCGTCATCGCGGGGTGCCCGCCGACCGAGAATGGCAACACTTGAACGGTTACGTTGGGTAGCGCCGCTAGCTGAGCTATGTACTCAAGTTGCTCGCGCATCACCGTTACGCCACCGAACGGCCGCAACAAAACTGCTTCGTTCAGAACGACGGACAATTCAGCCGGGGAATCTCCTCGGAGTAGATCCTGGCGACGCAGCCGGGCCGCGACTTTGCGGTCGACGTCGTCGTCCCCCGCGGTGGCCCGGAAGGCCGCGCGGGCATAGGCCTCGGTCTGCAGGAGGCCGGGCACGGCCTCCGCCTCGTAGGTGCTGATTCGAACCGCCTCGGCCTCCAGGCCGATGTAGAACTCGAACCAGGCCGGCAGCACGTCGGCATAGTTCTGCCACCAGCCGCGCTGCTGTGCGCCACGTGCGATCTCGATGAGCGGTTCGGAATCGTCCCCGGTGATGCCGTAGAGGGCCAGTGCGGCCCGGACATCCCTGGGCTTGATCCCGATCTGAGCGGTCTCTATGCGGGACAGATTGCTGCGTGACATGTCGAGCTGACGGGCGGCTTGCTCGAGCGTCATCCCCGCCTTCTCGCGGAGGTGGCGCAGTTCTCTGGCGATACGACGGCGACGAACCGTGGGGCTTCCTGACACGGCGCGAGTGTGGCACCACGCGAACCGCCACACCAGCCTCGAAATCGCACCACGCCGAAGTGGGAGTTGCATTGCAGGGGACACAGATGCACTATCGAGACAGAGGTCGTCAGCATGTGACCCACGGCGTCTACCGGGACCGCCGAGGTGTCACCGCATTGGTCTTTCCGTGCGGTGACGCGTGCCCAGCACCCGAGACCCGGAGAGACCCAGATGGCAACGACCGTTGTCGGTTACTTGCGACCGCCGCGTGCAGGCGCCGTGGATTCGCACGCCGAACTCGAAGCACTTCGACGCTACGCCGAAGACCGCGCCTTGGAACTACGACACGTCTATGCGGACGCGATCGGGCCCGGTGCGATCACGGGTAGGCGCGGTGAACGAAGTGGATTCGCGGCGGCCTTGGCTGACGTGCGTGAACGCCGCGCCGACGGGGTCCTGCTGCTCGACGTCGCGCACCTGTCCTGGCATCCGGACATCCGCGACTCGCTGGCCTATCTCGTGGAAGACGCCGGCGGTCGCCTGTTCGTAGCCGACGAAGCGCTCGCCTCGGCGCAGTCCAGAACGTGACCGGTCGACCGTGACGGCGCAAGGAGTACCGACGAGCATGACCCCGGCCGCATCGGGTGGCGCGGGACGGCACGGCTTCGCCGCGCCCGTCACGCTTCCGGCCGCACCCACCACTCCGACCGCTTGGCCCCGGCTGTCGGTCTCCGCCCCCGAAGAGCATGCGGACGCCGTCCGCCTGCTCGCCGCACTCGACATGCCGTCGCCGACCATCGAACGCGAACCGAGCCGGCCGCGCAGCGACGTCTCCCGCGTGGTCGTCGGGTACCTCCGAGCGGTGGTGACCCCGACGGACCCGCTCGCGGCGTTGGCCAGAGGCACCGATGACGTCGACGACGATGCGACCGCGCCGCTGGTCGAGGCGATCGCGCAGTACGCCAGGGAGCGCGGGCTGACGCTGCTGCGGGTACACCGCGACGACGTCACCGACGACGACGCCCGGCGGCCGGGGTTCTCCGCCTGCCTGCGTCACCTGTACCTGCGCGAGGCGTCGGCGATCGTGGTGCCCACGTGGACACACCTGGCGCCCAACGACGTCCTGCGCCGGGCGCTGTGCCACAACGCGACCTCGGCGGGCGGAACCATCCAGGTCATCGACCCGGCGGCGGACTAGAACTCACCCGAGAACACGGACGGACCGGAGGACTTTCCGGTCCGTCTTTTCGTGTCCGGAGTGGATCGAAGAGAACGGCGAAAGCGACACAACCCTCGCAGCTGTTCTTCGGGTTAGGTAACGGGCATCTGGGCGAAACCGACCGAACGGCGGAACGACACGTCTCCCAACGGATCTCCCCGACTCACTCTGCTGGGCAAAACTCCTTAATTGCACAAATAGTGATTGGCGTAAGGCTCAATCGGGGCCGAATAAACACCGATGCGTCTGCTTTGCTCATTCCGCCTGAAACATCAGAGGAGGCAGGAAATGGGAAGCAAGGCACGACGGACGGCTCTTTCGGTCGCTGGGCTGGCGCTCGCCAGCGGCGCCACGCTGGGTCTCGCCGCGCCGGCGTCCGCGGCGACGCACACCGGTGACGAGTACTCCGGTGGTAGCTACCAGAACGACTGGGGTTCGGACCACGAGTCGTCGAACGCGGTCGCCGGGTCGTACACGAAGGTCGAGAAGACCGAGGTGAAGTGGGCTTCCGCGGATAAGAAGAAGGACTACTCGTCCGGCCGGTCGAAGGGTGACTGGCACAAGAAGGACCACCGCAAGAAGCACGACGAGTGCGACGACGAGTGCGACCGCGGCTGGGACAAGGACAAGGGTCACTTCCACGGCAAGCACAAGTGGAAGCACGACCGGGTGAAGGGCTTCCACCGCAGCTACAAGGCCTGCAAGTCGGCCGGCAAGCGTGGTGTGCACAAGGGGTGGTGGGACTCCTACGACTGCGACTTCACGAAGCGCGGTTACAAGGGTTGGCACCAGAGCTGGAACAAGTGGGGCAGCAACGACTGGCGCTGCCGCGGGACCTGGGTCCTGAACACCCAGGGCTACTGATCAGGTCGAATCGGACCTGATCCACCGGCTCGATCCGAACGCCTCGGGTGCCACGGTCACGGCACCCGGGGCGTTCGGCCGTTCCATGCTCAGGCGATCGCCGGAAACAGCGTCAGCGAGCCGGACTCGGCCGTGACCCCGGCGTATTCGTTGACCAGCTCGGGCGCTGCACCGGCCGCCGCGTTGCGAACCGCCCCGGTGCGACCGTCCAGAATGACCGGCTTGCCGGCCAGCACGCCGTAGACGGCGCCGTGCCAGGCCGCCGTCACCCGCGGAGCCGCCCGCTCACCGACCGGCAGCTCCCAGATCTCGGTCAGGTCCGACCAGTTGTAGCCGACCGCGATCGTCCGCGTGCCGGACGCCCCGCAGACGACCAGCGTCCGGGAGTCGAACCAGCAGTCCTGGTAGGCACTCAGATCGTCGCTGTCGCCGGGATAGCGACTCTGCCCGGTGGCCGGATCGAGGAAGTCGAAGAACGGCTCGGTGCTGCTGAACTCCCGGCCCTGGACGGCCATCAGCCCCGGGCCCAGCGGGAACGACCGCCCCTGCTGCGCGGCGACCGGGCTGGACCAGAGCTGGACGCCGTCGGTGAGCCGCAGTCCGACCGTCCGCGTCTTGGTCTCGGTGGCGTCCTCGCCGAGTTGACCGGCGACCACGGTGCCGTCGACGACCGTGGGTTCGAAGAACTGCGTCTTCCACCGGGTCTTCCGTGTCTGCGGATCGACCACGTACGTGGTGGTGGAGGTATCCAGGACGATCGAGTCGGCGGTGACGCCCACCAGCCGGACGTCGCGGACCGGGTCGCCCGGTAACACCTCGATCGTCGCGGTCCAGATCTCGTTGCCGGTGACCGGGTCGACCGCGACCAGCGAGATCGCCCGGTGGCTCGTCACCCGGGGGCCGGTCGGCACGGTGATCGCCGCTGCGGCGTAGACCCGGCCCTCGAACAGGGCCGGCGTTGCGATCTGGGTGGATTCCGCGCTGGTCACGCCCGGCATCGGGGTCACCCAGCGCTCGTCCCCGGTCGCCAGGTCACGGCCGGCCAGCGAGGACTCGTCGACGTAGACCAGCGTCGCGCCGACGAAGACCGCGGCCACCTCGGGCTTTCCGAGTGACCCCCCTCGCCGCGGCGCCACGGCGAGGGTCTGGCCGGAGTTGAGGAACTTGGCGGGCGGATCGAAACGCTTGGGTTCGGGGGCGACGGCACCGGGTGGAGCGGAACTCGGAGGGTCGTCGTCCGGGACGCCACGCGGATCACCCCCGCACCCCGCGGTTACCAGGAGCACGGTTGACACCACTCCGAGCAGAGCTCTCCGGCGCACCACAGCCCCCTTGAAGACTGAACTGGACGCACGGTAGCCAAGGTTGCGCTCCGAGATCAGGCGATCACGGATTTGCGTCCAAGCGACGGTGGTTTCCGCATTGTGTGACTGGTCGTATCCGTCCGGTACCTATCGGGCTTCGAGAATCCCCAGGTTGAGACGGGCGCGGCGGCCGACGTGGGTCGTGGCTCCGGGCGGCAGCGCGTCGAGCGACCAGGCAGCGGCGGCGGCGGCGTCACCACGTGCGGTGGCCACCGCCGCGCGGACGCCGTCCTCGGTACTCACCACGACGAACGCCTGCGCCGGAGCGCCGTCCCGGCCGTGCTCGACCGTGGCGGTCTCGACTACCACGTCCACATCGCCCAGCTGGGCGGCGTCCACCACCGGAAGGCCGCCCGTACGGGCCTGCACCGGACCACTCGCATACGCCACCGCGGACGAGCCGAGGACCACCACGTGCTGATAGGTGAGGAACCCACCGTTCGCGTGCACCAGCGCGAGGCGGTCGCCGCTACGGATGCGCTCGACCGCGCGCGCGAGCGCGTGCAGCGAGTAGCTGTTCAGCGGTCCGCCGAACGAGGAGTGGCCGCCGGTGACCGAGAGGACCGCGTCGCGGGGCAGCCCGAGCGCGAGCCCGGCGAGCTTCGGGACGATCGGGAAGCAGCTGTAGATGTCGACCAGGTCCAGCTCCGCGGCGGAGACGGAGGCCCGGTCGAGCGCTCCGGTCAGCGCCTCGGCCAGCGCGGTCGACCGGCCGAGCTTCGGGCGGGCCAGGACGTCGCCGACGTCGTCGACACCCGCGGCGGCACGGATGTGCACGACCTTCTCGGCGGGAATTCCGGCTGCCCTGGCGGCCGCCAACGACGTGACGATCACCGCCGCCGCCTGGTCGACGAACGGCAGCGCGTTCATCGAGAGCGGATACGGCTCGCTGACCAGCCGGTTCTTCGCGGTGACCGTGCCGACCTCGGCCGGGCTGAGCGCCTCGGTGTTCCAGGCGATCGGGTTGGTCGCCGCGATCGCGCTGAGGTCGGAGTAGAGGCGCGCCGACCAGTCCGCGTTCTCCGCCGGGGTCAGCCCGAGGTCGGCCTGCAGGCGGTTCTCGTAGAGCGGGTAGACCCGGGTGGGCAACAGCAGCCCGGCAGCCTGCATCGCCGGGCTGCCGAGGTCCGCGGCGTCGATCGGCGCCGGACCCCCGGGGTGGGCGCTCCACCCGAGGTCGGCGACCGGGTCGACGCCCGCCTTCAGCAGCGCGGCAGCCGACGCCGCCGCCTCACCGCCAACCAGTAGCGCGACGCTGCTCTCGCCGGACGCGATCCGGGACGCGGCCTGGTCGAGCAGCCGGATCGGCCACTGACCACCGATCGGGCTGTCGACCCGGTGCTTGGGGGTCGCCTCGACGCCGTCGGCCACCACGGCGGACAGCTCGTCGTACGCCCAGCTGGCGACGCGGACCGTGTAGATCGCGTCGGCGGACGTCAACAGTTCGGGTGCGCCGGCGTCTGCGGCGGCCGCGTCCAGCGCCTCGAGGATCAAGGCCAGCGGTTCACGCGCCTCGGCGACCGACCGTGTGCGGTTGGCCCGTACCTGCCCGACCCCGACGAGGACGGGTAACCGGTGGTCATCCATGTCTAGCCCTCCAAGCGGGCGGCGGCGGTGAACAGTGCGGTGAGGTGCTCGACGAGCTCCGCGGCGCCACGGCGCCGGACGGCTAGAGCACCGAGATCGGTGGGACCGCGTCGCGGCCCGGCCTCGTTCGCGGTGGCGCCCGCGATCAACACTTCGACGACGCCGCCGACGAGGAGCCCGGCCGACAGAAGGTCTTTCCGCTCGCGCGCCGGGGTGTCGTCCGGGTCGTCGGCGCGCAGCGGGCGCATCAGGCGGGCCGCGAGCTCGACAAAGCTCGAGAGCAGCAGCCGCCGCTGCTCGCGGAACTCCGGCGTAGCCAGCGACTCCATCAGCGCGACCCGCACCGTCCGCGGGTCGGCGGTGAAGTACTCGGCCAGCGCGGTGAGCACGTGCCGCGCCTGGGTCTGGACGTCACCCTCGCCGGTCGCGATCGCGTCCCGGACCACCTGCTCGACCTGGCTCGCTACCCGGTCGGTGGTGGCCAGGAACAGCAGCTCGCGGCTGGGGAACTCCTCGTAGAAGAAGCGCGGCGACAGCTTCGCGGCGCGGCAGATGTCGGCGACCGTGGAACCGGCCCAGCCGACCGTTCCGAAAACGTCGACGGCGGCGTCGAGGAACTGCTCGCGGCGGCGGGCGACCCGCTCGGCCGGGCTCAGCCCACCGTAGACGCGCTGCCCACCGGGCGGTCGTTCCTGCGCCATCTTTCCTCCCCCATCTTGAAGGGGACTTTACAACATGAACGGATGCGTTCACGATGTGCGCATGAAGACCGCCATCTGTGACTTACTCGGCATCGACCTGCCGCTGCTGGCGTTCAGCCACTGCCGCGACGTGGTCGTCGAGGTCAGCCTGGCCGGTGGGTTCGGTGTGCTGGGCGGCTCGATGTTCACCCCGGAGCAGCTCGAGACCGAGCTGAAGTGGATCGACGACCACATCCAAGGTCGCCCCTACGGGGTCGACATCATCGTTCCCGAACGTGCAGCCGCGCTGCAGCCGGGCACTCCGATCGATATGGACGCCCTGCTCGCGGCGATCCCGGCGGAACATCGGGCCTACGTGGACGAGATCCTGGCGGCACACGGGGTGACCCCCGCCGCAGGGCCGGCGACGGACGGCCTGGCGTTCGCGCAGAGCATCCCGGCGCCGGACGAGCTGCTGGACGTCGCGTTCAGCCATCCGATCAAACTGATCGCCAACGCGCTCGGCGTGCCGCCCGCGGTGATGCTGGAGCGCGGGCGTGCCGCCGGAGTGCCGGTGGCCGCGCTGGTCGGTGCGCGCGAGCATGCGATCAAGCAGGTCGCGGCCGGCGTCGACATCATCATCGCGCAGGGCACCGAGGCCGGTGGGCACTGCGGCGAGGTCACCACGATGGTGCTCGTGCCGGAGGTGGTGGAGGCGGTGGCGCCGGTTCCCGTTCTGGCGGCGGGCGGCATCGTGACCGGGCGGCAGATGGCGGCGTCGATCGCTCTCGGCGCGGCCGGTGTCTGGACCGGCTCGGTGTGGCTGACCACGCCCGAGGCGGAGACCGCGCCGCACACCAGGGAGAAGTTCCTGGCCGCGACGTCGCGGGACACCGTGCGCTCGAAGGGGCGGACCGGTAAGCCGTCGCGGCAGCTGAAGTCGCCGTGGACGGACGCCTGGACGCGGCCGGGTAGCCCGGAACCGCTGCCGATGCCGCTGCAGACGCTGATCAGCGAGCCCGCGCTGCGGCACGTGGACGCGCTGGCGGCGGCCGGCGACGCTGGGGCGCAGGATCTGGCGACCTACTGGGTCGGGCAGGGCGTCGGGTTGATGAACGAGGTGAAGTCGACCCGGGACGTCGTGTACGACATGGCAACCGACTACGCCGACGCGGTAGAGCGCGTAGCCCGCACCCTGGAGTAACCGGGGCGGGTGCCGTGGCGCGGCTTGGCCGCGCGGGGTTAGGCGTCGGCGGCGCGGCGGATCGGGGCGGCGCCGCGGAACGGGACGCCGGCGTCGTCCAGCCACCCCGGCCGGAGCGCCGCGGCCGACGCGGTCGCGAGGTCGAGCGCGAAGCTCATCGCGTCCGGGTGGCGCTGCTCGGGGAACCCGTTCAGCGACCGCTCCAGGACAGCGGCGATGCCGGGCGGGATCGCGCCCATCCGAGCCCTGGGCGTTCCGTTGGCGCTGGGCAGCGGCGGCGTCTGGCCGCTGAACATCCGGTAGAGCGTCGCCGCGAGCCCGTACAGGTCGGTGCGGGCGGTGATCTCGTCGGCATTGAGCTGCTCCGGCGCGGCATACCCGGGCGTCAGCGCGAGGATGCTAGCCGGCTCACCGTCCCCGCCCGCGAGCAGCTTCGCGATGCCGAAGTCGGTGACCTTGACCGCCCCGTCCTCGGCGAAGAGCAGGTTGCCCGGCTTGATGTCCCGGTGCACGACCCCCCGGGAGTGGGCGACCGCGAGCGCGTCGGCCACCGCGAGCCCGATCGCGCAGATCGGCCCGGGCCGGCCGAGCAGCTCCGCCCGGCGCGCCGCGGCGCTGCCACCGGACAGGAACTCCATGACGATCAGGTTGAAGCCCGCGTGCTCGACGTACTCGTAGACGCGGGCGACGTGCGGGTGGTCGAGGCTCTCCATCACCTGGGCCTCGCGCAGGAAGCGGGACTGCGAGTCCGGCACCAGCTCGGTCTCGGTGAGCAGTTTCAGCGCGCGTAACCAGCCTGCCTGGCGGTGCTCCGCGAGGAACACCATGCCGCAGCCGCCCTGGCCCAGCTCACGCCGCACCGCATAAGCGGGGAGGGCGGACTCGAGCATCGCGATCGCGTCCGCCACGCTCGGCCGCCCGTCGTCCGGCACCCCGACCGGCGTCGACCTCCCTGGCGAAGGCGTCGGGCCGTTGGGCGTCGTCGGATAACCCGGCGTCGCCGGCCCGTCGGCCGCCGTCGCCGGGCCACCGGCCGCAGGCCCGCCGGGCGTCGGACTGCCGGACGGCGGGCCGCCAGATGGCGGGCCGTGGGGTGGCGTCGGGCTCGGCTCGCGGGTCGTCGGGGGCGTGGGGGCGGTCGGCGTCGCCTGCGCCGTCGGCGTCGTCGGAACGGCGGGCGTCGTCAGCGCCGCGGGATCCACGACCGTTGACGTGGCAGGCGGTGTCCCGCCCGAGAGCACGGTCGGCGCGGACGCGGTAGATCCGATCGGCGCCGTGGGCTCCGCGGACCCCGGCGGCGGAACGGTGCCGCCCAGCGTCTCCAGCCGGGTGGCGAGCTGAGCCTCCCGGCGCCGGATCCGACCCACCCGGCGGCGCAACATCAAATACCGCCCGACCGACCGCCAGATCCCCACCACGACCAGCGGCACCGCGAGCAGCGTCAAGACACCGAACGTCTGCCCGCGCCCGTCCTGTCCGGACGCGTAGGAAACCACGGCCACCGACGCGAACACCGCCAGCCCGACGACCATCAACACCAGGCTCACGACGTCGGTGCGGTCCAGCGCGCCACGCTGGCGCGCGGTCACCTCGTCGAGCTCAGTGCGCACACTCCGAATCTCGGCGCCGAGCAGGGCCGACTCGGCCTGGTGGTCGCCCTGCTGCCACATGAGCGCCAAGGTACTGCACCGGCGCAGGCAGTTACCGGCGAAAGCATCGGAACATCACACACCGTAAGGAACGGCCCGGCCAGAGCGCCGCTCGCCCGACCGTCGACGGCACCGGTCACAGAGCGCGATCCCACCCCCGATACGACACCTCAGCCGTTCGTTGACATCGCCGTTCCACCGGACGGTGTAACCGTTCCTCGGCCGGTCAGGGCGGTTGTCCACACCTCGGCGTCGCTGGTCCCGAGCCGCGCGCGAGGCGGGTAGGGTGCTTGGTGCTCCCCGCCACTCCCGCCCCAGGAGGCGCTCTCCCGATGCCCGGCGCCGCCGATGGATTCGTCCACCTGCATGTGCACACTGAGTATTCGATGCTTGACGGAGCGGCGCGCCTGAAAGAGATGTTCGCCGAGGCCGAGCGGCTCGGGATGGGCGCGGTCGCGATGACCGACCACGGCAACACCTACGGTGCGTACGACTTCTTCACCAAGGCCACCGCGGCCGGCATCACACCGATCATCGGCACCGAGGCCTACATCGCGCCCGCGAGCCGGTACGACAAGAAGCGCATCCAGTGGGGCCGCCCCGACCAGAAGAGCGACGACGTCTCCGGCTCGGGCTCGTACACGCACATGACGATGTGGGCCCGCAACAACGACGGGCTGCACAACCTGCTCCAGCTCTCCTCGCGCGCCTACACCGAGGGCTACTTCGTCAAGTGGCCGCGGATGGACGCCGAGCTGCTCGCCGAGCACTCGAAGGGTTTGATGGCCACGACCGGGTGTCCCTCCGGTGAGGTGCAGACCCGGCTCCGGCTCGGCCACTACGACGAGGCGCGCGCGGCGGCAGGCAAGTACCAGGACATCTTCGGCAAGGAGCACTTCTACCTCGAGCTGATGGACCACGGCCTCCACATCGAGCGCCAGGTCCGCGACGGTCTGCTCCGGATCGGCAAAGAGCTCGGCATCCCGCCGGTCGTCACCAACGACTCGCACTACACGCACGAGTCCGAGGCCACCTCGCACGCCGCCCTGCTGTGTGTCCAGACCGGCTCGACGCTCGCCGCGCCGACCTTCCAGTTCGACGGCACCGGGTACTACCTGAAGTCGGCTGCGGAGATGTACGGCATCGACTCCTCCGACGCGTGGCAGGAGGGGTGCCGCAACACGCTGGCGATCGCCGAGAAGGTCGACACGGCCGGCATGTTCGTCAAGAAGAACCTGATGCCGAAGTTCCCGGTCCCGGAGGGCGAGACCGAGGAGAGCTGGTTCCGGCACGAGGTCTGGGAGGGGATGAAGCGCCGCTTCCCGAACGGTTACGACGAGCAGCACCGCAAGCAGGCCGAGTACGAGATCGGCGTCATCCTGCAGATGGGCTTCCCGTCGTACTTCCTGGTCACGGCCGACTTCATCAACTGGTCGAAGGCCAACGGCATCCGGGTCGGCCCCGGGCGTGGTTCGGCAGCCGGTTCGATGGTCGCGTTCGCGATGGGCATCACCGACCTCGACCCGCTGCCGCACGGCCTGATCTTCGAGCGGTTCCTCAACCCCGACCGCGTCTCGATGCCCGATATCGACATCGACTTCGACGAGCGTCGGCGCGGTGACGTCATCCGGTACGTCACCGAGAAGTGGGGCGCCGACAAGGTCGCCCAGATCGTCACGTACGGCACGATCAAGGCCAAGGCTGCGATCAAGGACTCGGCACGCGTCCTCGGCTACCCGTACGCGGTCGGCGACCGGATCACCAAGGCGATGCCGCCCGCGGTGATGGGGAAGGACATCCCGCTCTCGGGCATCTTCGACCCCAGCCACAAGCGGTACAACGAGGCCGGTGAGATCCGCGGACTCTACGAGAGCGACCCGGACGTCAAGAAGGTCATCGACACCGCCCGTGGCCTGGAAGGGCTGATCCGGCAGGCCGGTGTGCACGCCGCCGGCGTGATCATGTCGGCCGAGCCGCTGACCGATCACATCCCGGTCTGGATGCGGGCCTCCGACGGCGCGATCATCACGCAGTTCGACTACCCGACCTGCGAGACGCTCGGCCTGCTGAAGATGGACTTCCTGGGCCTGCGGAACCTCACGGTCCTGGACGACTGCCTCAAGGCGATCGTCGCCGACGGCGGCCCGGACATCGACCTACTCGATCTGCCGCTGGACGACCCGGCGACCTACGAGCTGCTCGCGCGCGGCGACACGCTCGGCGTCTTCCAGCTCGACGGCGGGCCGATGCGGTCGCTGCTGCGGCTGATGCGGCCGGACAACTTCGAAGACATCTCCGCGGTGCTCGCGCTGTACCGGCCGGGCCCGATGGGCGCGAACTCGCACATCAACTACGCGCTGCGCAAGACCGGCCAGCAGGAGAAGACCCCGATCCACCCGGAGCTGGCCGAGCCGCTCGCCGAGATCCTGGACACGACGCACGGCCTGATCGTGTACCAGGAGCAGGTCATGTCGATCGCGCAGAAGGTCGCCGGGTACACGCTCGGCAACGCCGACCTGCTCCGGCGCGCGATGGGCAAGAAGAAGAAGGAGATCCTCGACAAGGAGTTCAAGCCGTTCTCCGAGGGCATGAAGCAGAACGGCTACTCCGACGCGGCGATCAAGGCACTCTGGGACGTCCTGGTCCCGTTCTCCGACTACGCGTTCAACAAGGCTCACACCGCCGGGTACGGGCTGGTCTCGTACTGGACCGGGTACCTCAAGGCCAACTACCCCGCGGCGTACATGGCGGCACTGCTGACGTCGGTCCGCGACGACAAAGACAAGATGGCGGTCTATCTCAACGAGTGCCGCAAGATGGGCATCAAGGTCTTCCCGCCGGACGTCAACGAGTCCGACGCGAACTTCACCCCGCGTGGCACCGACATCCGCTTCGGCCTGGCCGGCGTCCGGAACGTGGGCGCGAACGCGGTCGACGCGATCATCGCGGCGCGCGGCGAGAAGGGCGCGTACAAGGACTTCTACGACTTCCTCAAGAAGACGCCGGCGATCGTCTGCAACAAGAAGGTCGTCGACGCGCTGATCAAGGCCGGTGCGTTCGACTCGCTGATGCACACCCGGAAGGGTCTGCTCGCGGTGCACGAGGCCGCGGTCGAGTCGTTCGCCGAGATCAAGAAGAGCGAGGCGGTCGGCCAGTTCGACCTGTTCGGGTCCGGGTTCGGGGGCGACAGCGGCGGCGAGGACCTCAGCGTGGCGTTCACGCCCCCAATCAGCACCGACGAGTGGCCCAAGAACGAAAAGCTGGCGACCGAGCGGGAGATGCTGGGTCTCTACGTGTCCGACCACCCGCTCTCCGGGGTCGAGCACCTGTTGGCGGCGAAGGTCGACTGCCCGATCTCCGCGCTGGTCGGCGACGACTACCCCGACGGCAGGCAGGTGGCGGTCGGCGGCCTGCTCTCCGGGCTGCAGAAGCGGGTGACCAAGCAGGGCAAGCTGTGGGCCAGCGCGCGCCTGGAGGACCTCGAAGGCGGTATCGAGGTCCGGTTCTTCCCGGCCACCTACGAACTCGTCGGCCAGCACCTGGTCGAGGACGCGATGGTGCTGGTGAAGGGGCGGCTCGACAAGCGGGAGGACCAGCCGCAGCTGCTCGCGCAGGACCTGGCGCTGCTCGACCTGGGCGAGGCCGACTCGGAGAAGCCGGTCGTCATCCTGCTCTCCGCGAACCGGGTCAACGACCAGCTGGTGGCCCAGCTGCGCGAGACGCTGTCGATCCACCCCGGGACGACCGAGGTGCACCTCAAACTGCAGCACAAGGCACGCGCCACTCGCTGGAAGCTCGGCGACAATGTCCGGGTCACCCCGACCCCGGCGCTGATGGCCGATCTGAAGCAACTACTCGGACCGGCGGCGATCGAGTGAATTCTTTTCGACCGACCCCTGCGGGCGGCGCTCAGCCTGCGGAAACAGGTGAGGTTGAAAAGAGTTCATCAGACGTGGCCAGGTGCCCCCGGTGCTCCGGGCCGGCGCTGCTCGCGGTCGATCTGTGCCCTGATGAGGCGAGCTCGGCGGGGAGGGCAGTGCTGTGCGCGGCGTGCGACCTCGACCATCCGACGGGTGGTCCGGTCGTGATGTGGTTCGCGGTGCACGGCCGCATCAACACCGCTGCCCAGGTCGAGGAGTTGGCCGCGCTGCTGCTGCCGTGGGTCGAGACGGTGGGGCCGCCGTCGGTCGACAGCGTGGCGCTGCAGGCGACGGTGGACGCGTGGGCGGCGTCGGTGGCGTCGCCTGCCGCGACCGGTGCGGGGCTGATGTGTGACTTCTGCGAGGCCGCGGTGCCGCGCTGGGCCTACCGTGCGGGTCCGGCGGTGTCGGTGCCGGCCGGTGACTGGTTCGCCTGCGACGGCTGTCGCCCCTACGTGGACGCCCGGGAATGGACCGGGCTGGCCGGCGTGGTGGGCGGCGACCGCACCGACGACTGGGTGGCGTTCGCGGACGCCGAGCCACGTGCCGCCCGCCCGTGGCCCCCGAGAGCCCGCATCTACCGCTGGCCCTGACCTCGCCGTCACGACCGCCGCGCGCCCGCCACCGACCCGCACCGCGCCCTCAAGGCGCCGTCCTATCTAGATCAGTGGAGTTACTGCCGCTGGGGCGACAGCGGCTCCACGCTGTACCACTGTGGACGGCCAGCCGACGCGCGGTTGGGCTGTCGTTCGAGCATCAGTGGCGGCGGATGTAGACCCCGGCGGCGGTGAGTGCGGCGCCGGCGATGCTGCCGGTCGTCGTCAGCGCGACGGCCGAGGCGTCGACCAGACCGAGCCAGCAGACCGCGGGGATCCCGGTCGCGCCAGTACCCGCGCAAATCGTCGCGATCAAGCCGGAGCCCGCGGAGCCGCCTCGCTCAGACGAGCGGCGGACCCTCCGACGAGGACGCGGTCGCGGCCGCTCCGGCGGTCCGCTTCGGTCCGCCCGGCGCGGCGGAGCCACGCGTCCAGGACGGTGCGCCGCGCCGTGGCGAGTGCGGTGCGGGCTGCGGCGCCGATCCAACCCGGTCATGACGTCATCCCCCTCGTTTGTTCGGTGGCCGCGATCACATCAACTATGGCATGCACGTGCAGCAGCGCGTGCAGGTGCACGTGCATAAGCTGCCTGTACCGATCCCGAGGCGCACTCTAAGCCGAGCCGACCAGCGCGGATATTCTTCGTACACAGGTTCTATCCACAGGTGTGGAAAGCTTGGGGAGTGCCGAAGCTGCCGGGAACCGACCTGCCGATCGTCCAGTCACCGATGGCCGGTGGCGCCACCACACCCGAGCTGGTCGCGGCCGTCGCTGACGCCGGTGCGCTGGGATTCGTCGCAGCCGGTTACCTCAGCGCGGAGCAGCTGCGCGACCGGATCACCGCGGTCCGCGAGCGCACTCGCGCACCGTTCGGCGTCAACCTGTTCGTCCCCTGGCCCGATCGCGCCGACAGCCGGGCGGTGGATGCCTACGCCGAACGTCTCGCGCCGGACGCCGAGCGGCTCGACGTGGCGCTCGGCAAACCGCGCTGGGACGACGACGACTGGGCCGCCAAGGTCGAATTACTGCTGGCTGATCCGCTGCCGGTCGTCGGCCTGACGTTCGGGTGCCCGACCGACGGGACGATCGCGGCACTGCAGAACGCCGGTTCGGCGGTCGCGGTGACCGTCACCACCCGCACCGAGGCAGCCGACGCCGTCGCCGCGGGCGCTGACGCGCTGCTGCTCCAGGGCGCCGAAGCCGGTGCGCACCGCGGCTCCTGGACGCCCGACGCCGAGCCGGTCCCGCTGGCCACTCTGCTCGCCGAGGTACGCCCGCTGACCGACGTCCCGCTGGTCGCGGCCGGTGGCCTCGCCGACGTGGACGCCGTCCGCCGGATCCTCGCGGCAGGCGCTACGTACGCCCAGGTGGGCACCGCGCTCCTCCGCTCGCCGGAGAGCGGCGCGCCCCCGCTCCACAAGGAAGCCCTGGTCACGCGCACCGGAACCACGATTACCAGGGCTTTCACCGGCCGCCGCGCCCGCGGTCTGGTCAACGGATTCATCCGCGACCACGGGCCGGACGAGGTCGAGGCGTACCCGCAGGTGCACCACGTCACCCGGCCGCTGCGTGCCGCCGCCGCGAAGGCCGGCGACCCCGAGCGGATGGCGCTCTGGGCCGGCACCGGCCACGCGTCCGCGCAGGACGCACCGGCGGCGGAGATCATCCGCGCCCTCACCCCCTGATCCTTTGGGTGCAAGCACCCTGGCCGGGGCCGCGACCGGACCGTTACCTAGTAAGCGTGCTAACCGGTCGGGCCACGCGGGTGGGTCGTCATCGTTTCCTGGTCACCGCCGCGGTGGTGACGGTCGCCGCCGGGGCGTTCGCCGCTGAGGTCCAGCGGCCGCTCTGGGTGGCCGAGCCGGTGCTCGCTGCCGCGAACGCGTTGGTGGCGTCGTTCTTCGCGCTGGTGGCGACGTTGATGGACGGCTTGCGCCCGAGTGTTGCTGGTCGGGTGGCGGCGTCGGCGTGGGGCGCCTGCGCGCTGCTCTGGCCGATCGGATGGCTCGGCTGGTGGGCAACGGAGTCGACCGAGCGCCTCGGGTCGGGTGCCGCCCTCGCGTTCTGGCCGGTGCTCGCGGTCGCGGTCATGCTCGCGGCCCGCGCGACGACCGGCACCGCACGGCGCGTCGTACTGGCGCCGCTGGCGCTGGTGGTGCCGGTCGCGCTGCTCGATATCAACACGCTGGCCCTCGACGCCACGCTCGCGCTCCTGGCCGGCACCACCGCGGCGGCGACACTCCGGTTCCGCCTGTTCCAGCTCAGAGTCGTCGAGCACGTCGCGGCGCTGCCGTGGCCGATCACCGGCGACGCGGTGCAGTCCGCGCTCCGGCGGCTGCTCGATGATCCCGGGCTGGAGATCTTCTACTGGTTGCCGGGCGCGGACACCTACGTCGACGCGGCCGGCCACGAACGGCGCGCGGCGGCCGCGCGGGACGAGCGGCTGGTGGTCAACGTCGCCGGATCCGCCCCGGAGCCCGTGGCGGTGCTGTACGCCGATCCCCGGCGAGTCCGGTTCCCCGACCGGGTGCCCGAGACCGTGACGTTGATCGGCCCGGAGCTGGAGGCCGCCCGGCTGCAGGCCGTCGCCAACGCGCACGGCACCCAGTCCCGGGCGCTGGAGGCGGGGTGGGCCGAACGCCGGGAACTCGAACAACTGCTGCACGACGGCGCGCAGACCCGGCTCTCCGCGCTGACCATGCGGCTCGGCGCGGCCCGCAGCCGCACCGACGCCCAGGCCGGCGAGGTGCTGGCCGACGCGCAGGCCCAGCTCGGCCTGGCGCTGCGCGAACTGCGAGAACTGGCGCACGGCATCCACTCGATGACGCTCACCGAGTCCGGTCTGGGGGTGGCGCTGGAGTCGGCGGGCGGACGGTACGGGATCCCGGTACGCGTCGCGGTGCCACCGGGCCGATTCACGCCGACGACCGAGGCGCTGGCCTACTACGTGGTCTGCTGGATGCTCACCAGGTACATCCAGCGAGCGGACGGGGTGGTCGACGTGACTGCGACGACGGACGGCGTCCAACTGCAGTTACGGATCACCGGCCGACCGGATCCCTGCGCGTCCGCACAACGGCCCAGCGCCGCCGAGGCGCTGGACAGCTCGATCGCCCTGCGGGTGCGGGCCGCAGGCGGGTCACTGTCGATCACCGAACTGCCGACCGACCGTCTTGTCGTCGACGTCGATCTCCCGTGCCGGTGAGGGTCCCACGGTGACCACCCTCGACCGGACGCCCCGGGTCGCGATCGCGGACGACGCCGCGCTGTTCCGCGAAGGTCTGCGGCTGTTGCTGGAGGCCGCCGACGTCGAGGTCGTGCACCAGGCCCGGGACGGCACCGAGCTGCTGTCGCTGGTGGACGACGACGTGCCCGACGTCGTCATCCTGGACATCCGGATGGCTCCGCACCCGGAGGGTGGGCTGGACACCGCCGAGAAGCTCCGGGAGCGGTATCCGCGGATCGGCATCCTGATGCTCTCCCAGTACGCCGAGGCGCCGTACCTGATGCGGCTGCTCAAGCGGCTGGGATCGCGTGGGCTCGGTTACCGGCTGAAGGATCAGGTCGCCGACGTCGAGACGCTCCGGAGCGCGCTGCTGCGCATCATGGCCGGCGAGACCGTGGTGGAGCCGGAGCTGGTCGATCGTCTCGCTGCCGAGGGCCCACACGAGTTGGACCGGCTCTCCACCCGGGAGCTGGAGGTCCTGCGGTCGATGGCCGAGGGGCATTCGAACGAGGGAATCGCCGCCGAGCTGCACCTGACCACGAAGACCGTGGAGAACAACATCGCCCGGATCTTCACGAAGCTCGACCTGCCCGCCGACACCACGCAGAACCGTCGAGTGATCGCCGTCCTCCGGTACTTCCGGGCGCTAGACCGGTAGCCGGATCGTCACCCGGGTGCCCTGCCCCGGCTCGCTGTGCAGCTCGGTCCCGCCGCCGAGAGCCGCGATCCGCTCCCGGAGGTTCTCCAGGCCCCCGGCCGGGCTCAGCCGGGCGGTTCCGCTCCCATCGTCGGTCACCCGGCCGACCACCACGTCCCCGTCCTGCTCGACCTCGACGACGATCGACGAGGCCCCGGCGTGCCGTACCGCGTTGGCCACCGCTTCGGAGAGGGCCAGGAACAGCCCGGACTCCAGCGCCGCCGGGAAGCGGGTGGCGACGACCTTGGCGTCCACCAACCCGGGAAAGCCGTCGGCCAACGCGCGCAATGCACCGCGCAGGCCGTCGGACTCCAGTACCGCCGGGTTGATGCCGCGCGCGAACAGGCGGACGTCACGCGACGCCGCGTCGAGCAGCCGCCTGCACTCGGCCAGCAGCGCCGCGACCTGTGGATCGTCGTTCCGGTGCATTGCGACCGCGAGCCGCTGGAGGGTGGCCGTGATCTGCACCTGTACGCGGTCGTGCAGGTCGTGTTCCAGCCTCCGGCGGGCGCGCGTCTCGGCGGCCAGCGCCTCGGCCTGGGCGTGACGCGTCCGCCGTAGCTGCTCGACGACCGTCGCCTGCTGCGCCCGCACGACGGCCTCGAGCTGGGCGTTCTGCAGCGCCGGACGTCCGGCGCTGATCGCGGCGTCCACAAAGCGCCGGCTCGCGCCCAGCGACCGATCGACGTCGACGACGGCCAGCGGGCTACCGTCGGTCGACGCGACCAGCCGTAACCACCGCCCGTCCGGCGTACCGGCGGCCCTGGTCGCAGCACGGCTGAGGTTCACGGTGGTCGGATGGCCGGCGGTGTCGACCCAGCCGCTCTGGTCGGGCGACCAGAACAGCAGCTCCAGCGTGGGGTCGCGAAGCACCGTGCGGAGCGCGTCCCGGATCCGGACCACGGACGCCGGCTGGGTCTGCCGGAGCAACCGGTCGGTGACCGACGCGGCCAGCCAGCGCTCGTAAACCCCGGCGCCGAGCAGGGCAAGCGGCACCACCAGCGCGACGGTGCCCTGGACGAGCGCCGCGTCGTAGGCGGCGTCGAGCTCGACCAGCGCCTGTCCGCGCTGCGTGGCGGCGACGACGAGGCCGACACTCGCGACGACCACCACGACGCCGATCGTCGTCGGCCGGGCGAACGCGGTCGCCCGCCGGACGCGGAAGCCGAGCACCGCCGCATAGGTCAGCGCGAGCACGACCGTCGCGGCCGACACCGCGACCAGCACCCGCTCGAACGCGTCCCGGTCGCCGAGCAGCGTCGGCCACGCCACGTCGGCGGAGTAGCCGAGCCACTCCGGCCGCCCCACGACCGTGACCAGCAACTGTCCGATGCCGATCGCCGCCACCGCGCCGTAGGTCCACCACGTCTCGACGCGGTGCTGCAGGCGCCCGGTGGGATAGAGCAGCACGGCCACGCTGAGCGTCAGGAAGAACGTCGCGCTCGCCCAGTCGGCGAGCAGCGGGAACACCCCGGCGTTCCGACCGGCGGCGCCGGACACGGCCCAGGCCAGCCCGGCGACGATCAGCAACGCTCCGGTCGGCCGGGTGGCCGTGGAGCCGAGGAGCGCGGCGCCGGCCGCCGCCGTGACGCAGCACTCGGCCACCGCGAGCGCGCCGTGCCAGGGGTGATCGGCCCAGTACGGCAGGCCGCAGCCGAACGCGATCGCGCCTGCTAACGCGGCGATGGCGAGCACACGCAGGGCCGAATTGGTGCGTCGAGCCACAGACACCCCCATCCGGTGATCATTCTGTTACCCGCTTTTTTGGCCTTCCGGGCAATGCCCACATGCGACGGACGTGGACGGTGTTCACCTGCGGTCGTGCGGACCGAACTGATTTCCCTAGAGTGATAACCCCCAGTGATGGCAGGGGATTTCCCGATTATCAGTCGGGTGGACACCCTCGCCGGGCTTGCGTCGAGCAGAAACGCTGATGAACAGCGAATCTGACGCGACGTGGGGAGATGTGTCGATGCGAGGAAACGGACTGTCCGGTCAAAGTCGGACCCGTCTCTCGTTACTGATCGTAGCCACCACCGCTCTCACCATTCTCACTGGTTGCCAGAGCGACGAGCCGTCGGAGGAAAACGGCACCACCCGTTCGGAGTCCCAATGCGCCCGAGTGGCCGACGTCGCCCCGGAGGCGAGTGCCCGCAAGACCGCGCTCGTCGTCGACAACACCGCGTCCGGGCTGTTCGGCTCCTTACCGCCGGGCGTCACGTCGGCGCTGCGCGCCGCGCAGGAGCGAGGAGATTCCCTCGTCCTGGTCGGCGTCGACGGTGCCGGCGCGCCGCCGTCACGCACGATCGCGCTCGACCCGGCGCCCGGGTCGGACTCACAGGCCTCGCAGCGGGCCCGCGCGCTGACGCTGGAGTGTGTCCCGACGTGGGCTCGCGGTGACGACCTGCGGCCCACCGGACCGGGTAGCCGCATTCTCAGCGCGCTCGGCCGAGCCGCCGAGGACCAGCCCGAGACGATCCTGGTGGTCTCCGACGGCGTATCGAACAGCGGCGAGTTCGACCTGAACAAGCAGCAGTTCGACGTCGAGCCGAAGGGCCTCGCCGACGCGCTGCGGGACGCGAACGCGCTGTCACCCGCCCTGCGGGGGAAGAAGGTCGTGTGGGCCGGGCTCGGTGACACGTCGGACGAGCAGAGGCTGCCGCAGTCCGCGCGGACGTCGCTGGAGAAACTCTGGGGCGCGGTGCTGAAGGCCGCGGGCGCCACCGTGACGTTCGAGTCCGAGCACGCCCCCAGCACGACGCCGGCGCCTCCCGGGTTGCCGTCCGACCCGATCACCGTGCCCGCCGCGACCGAGGTGCGGGACGGCTGCGCGACCCGGGTGTCGATCCCCTCGTCGCTGCTGTTCGCCGCCGACAGCGCCGACCTGCAGCCGGAGGCGGACGGCGTCCTCGACCCGGTCGTCGACCAGCTGCAGAAGGACGCCGAGGCGACCGCGATCGTGGCCGGCCACACCGCGAACTACGGCGACGCGGGCTACCGCAAGGACCTCTCGACGCGCCGCGCGCAGGCCGTCGTGACCGCCCTGTCCGCCCGCGGAGTGAACACCGCACGGCTGGAGTCGGTCGGCTACGGCGCCGAACGGCCGGCCGTCGAGGAATTCGTCAACGGTCGCCACGACACCGCCGCGGCCGCACGCAACCGGCGGGTGGAGATCGAGATCCGACCCGGAGGGTGCACGCGATGAGCTTCTTCGCCCGGTTGTTCGGCACCCGCGGGGTCGAACGTCAGCGTCAGCGTGTCCTTCAGCGTGAAGCGGCCGCCTCCGGCGGCATGACGCCGGGCCAGATCGGTGTGCTCGTCGAGGTCAACTCGACGATCGCTGCCGCGGACGCGAAGGCCTCGCGCCGGCTGTTGCGGAAACAGCATCGCCTGGACGCCGCCGACTTCGCCGCGGTGCTGGCCGGTCAGCGCCTGGACGCCACCCGGGCCGACCCGATCTGGCGTGGCCACCGCCGGGCCGCGTCGAACGGGGCGTCCGACCGTCGTACGGAGGTGTTCCACGAGGACTTCGACCCGCATCGTCCGCTGATCACGAGCAGGGTGCTCACGGTCGTCGAGATCATCTTCATCGTCGTCGAGGTCTTCTTCTGGTACTCGATCTTCGACGACATCGTGGAGCCTGGCACGCCCTGGTACGACCCGTCGAAGGTCGGGGCAGCGCTGCTCGCGGTGTTCATTCCGGTGGTCGGTGTCGCGACCGCGCGGGTCGTCGGGCCGCTGGGGCACCGGTGGCTGGCCGGGTATCCGGGGGTGGGGCGCAAGGACCGGATCGGTGCGGTGTTCGCGGCGATCGCGTTCGTGTTGGCGCTGGTGGCGGTCGGTTGGCTGATCAACTTCCGGTTCGACGAGGAGACGGCGCCGATCGGGTCGCTGCCGCCGCCCGCGCTGCCGATGGCCGCGGTGTTCGTCGCGGTGCTGCTCGCCGACGCCGCGGCCCGGGTGTTCCTGGTGTCGGAGATCCGGGAGCAGACGCAGGAGCGGTCGCGGGTGTTCGACCGGCTGGTGGTGGCGAAGACCAAGGCCGATCTGGCTCACCACCGGGCTTGGGAGGACCTGCGAGCGGAAGTGCAAACCCATTTGGACGCCATTGAGCGCGTCGTCGCGGTGGGGGCGCGCATGATCGCGGACGCGAGGGCCGTGCCACCGCAGTACGCGACCCCGCAGTACCTACCGCCCGTCTACGCACCACCGCAGTACGGGCAGTGGCCGCAGACACAGGCTCCGGAGGTAGCACAGCAGCAGCCGGTCCCACCGACCGAACAACTGCCGGCCGGCCCGGGCGCGGAGCCACGAGCAACCGCGGCCGACGCGCAGCCGGCCCCGCCGCCCGACGCGGTGCAGGCGACTGAGAACGCACCGACGCAGCAGCTGCCCGCCACCCAGCCACCGACCGCTCTCGGCCCCTACCCGGTCACGCCGGTTCCCCCAGCGGTCGGCGACCCGCGTTCGGCACACCTGGGCAGCTGGGCCGAGAACGGGACGCGGGACGGGCTCACCGGCCTTCCCTCGACCGAGCCGCTCACGCTGTTCGGCACCGGCATGGCGATCGGCCCGCTCCGCCGGATCGAGGACGCGATCGAGCACCTGTCCCGGTGCCGTCCGGAGGACTCCGCGTCCGCTGCGCGGCGGATCACCGAGCTCCGGGAGCGCCTGTTCCACCTCGAGCCGTTCGGCCCCCGGGGAACCGCGGTGACGCCTACGCAACCGCTGCCGGCCCGCGACCCGGCGGACCCCATCGACCCGATGCCGGTCAACGGATACCAGCCACCTGCCCCGGCCCCTGCCCCGGAGCAGCGCCCGTGACAACGCTCGCGCCCGGCCCACGCTTCGGGCGGTCGCCACGCCTGGGTGAACCGAACCGCCGCTTCCGGCTGGCGCTGATCGCGCTGCTGCTGCTCGTACCGCTGCTCTGGCTGCTGTTCACCAGCTGCCAGAGCGAGGAAGAGAACGGCACCGCGCCGGTCAGCGGCGCCCTCGGCGACTACGCGCTGGAGGGCCGCCGCGGCCCGGAGTGCCTCCGGCTGACGCTGATGGTGGACTCGTCCGGCTCGATGCAGGACTACGCCGGGGCGCGCGACGCCGCGTTGAACCGGCTGGTCCCGTGGCTCGCCAAGAACCTTCGCGACTCCGACGAGCTCGCGGTCATCGACTTCGCCCAGACGGCCAACGTCCGCCTCCCTCCGACCGCCGCCAGGTCCGTCGGGTCAGCACCGGGCGCTCCGGCCGTCGCCGACGGCGGCGGGACCCTGCTCGCGCCGGCCCTCGCCGAGGTCGACAGGTTCCCCGCGTCCAAGTGCGACACCGCGGTGCTGCTGCTCTCCGACGCTCAGGTCTCCGATCTGCCGCTCGGCGAGCCCGCCGGGCGGACGCTCCTGCAGCAGCACGACGTCAGCGACATCGAGTTGCTCGTGCCCGGCCACGCGATCGACGTCCCGGCCGGCTGGACCACGGCCTTCCCGGCGGCGCAGCCGCGCAAGTTCGACGGGTACGACCCGGACGCGACGGCCGTCGCAATCGGACGGACGGTCGCCGAGCTGACCGGCCAACAGCTCGCCCGCTCCCGCGCCTCCGCGACCCCGAGCCGGTGAGCGCGGCAGCACCGCGCTGACACACTTGCCGACATGGTCGACTGGTACACGCAGGCCGAGGTGAGTAGCGACGTCGTCCGGATCTCCGAGCCGCACGTCAACGAACTGCTGTCGGCGAACCTCTGGTGGTTGCGCGGCAACGACCGCGACATCGTCATCGACGCCGGGCTCGGTGTCGTCGCCCTGCGGGAGGCGATTCCGGGCCTGTTCGAGCGCTATCCGATGGTCCTGCTCACCCACGCGCACCTGGACCACGTCGGTGGGGCGTCCGAGTTCGGTGACCGGGCCGCCCACCCCGCCGAGGCCGAGCTCTTGGCGGCGGGGGTACCGGCGAGCCTGTACGGCGCGGAGCTCTACGACAAGCTGGGGGTCGACGCGGCGGGAGAACCCGTCCCGGAACTCCTGATCGACGCGCTACCCCGTCCCGGCTACGATCCGGCCTCCTACCGCGTCGAACCCGTGGCCCTGAGCCGCGTGCTCGAGGACGGCGACCGCATCGACCTGGGCGGGCGCGTGCTGACCGTGCTGCACCTTCCCGGCCACACACCGGGAAGCATCGCTCTGCTGGAGGAGCGGACCGGGACCCTGTACTCCGGCGACATCGTCTACGACGGCTTTTTGATCGACACCCTGCCGAACTCCGACGTGGCTGCCTACCGGCGAAGCATGGAGTTCCTCACCGACCTCGACGTGTCCGTCGTCCACCCCGGCCACGGACACAGCTTCGACCGGACACGCCTTCGCCAGCTGGCCAAGTCCTACCTGCGCAGAAGAGCTCAATGATCGCGCGCATGTCGCAGCGGGAGCATGGACCACTTCAGCCGTTTTAGCACGGATTCCCCCGTACGCCCCATCCGGCGGGCATATTGCCTTAGCCTGAAAGGCGGGGAACCGCAGAAGCGGGATCGAGGGGGATACATGGTCCAGAAGGAGACCGCCTACACGCTACTCAAACGATTATCCACCGGAATGCAGCTCCTGCTGCTCTCGGTGATCGCACTGGCGGCACTCGGTCTGCTGTGGTGGGCGGAGTCGACCTCCGGCGCGACGAAGTCGTTTCTGAGTGCGGTGGGAACCGGCCTATTGACGTCGGCGCTATTCGGTCTGGCGCAAGCCCTGATCACCGGCCGGGTGACAACTGAACTCCTCCGCGCCTCTGTGGTCAACGAAGTGAGCTCATCGCTTTCGGCGTCCAATCGAAATTTCTTTCCCACGCATGATTTCCCGGCTTCCTCGGTACCGGATCCTTCCTTCAACGGAATACTTGAATCGGATCTCGAAGATTCATCGCACTACTGGTTCCGCGGCCTGTCCGCCAGGTACACGGCGACCCGGCTGCTCCTTCACGGCAGCGCGAGCCTCCAAGCCCACTTGATTCTTCCCGATCCACAAACTCCCCTGTCCATTGCAGGGCGGGTCGACTACGAGGATCGCCACGGCCTGCGGGCAGGAATGACCTACAACCAAGTACGGGACGCAGTGGCCAAGGAAGTGGCGACCGGCCTGGTCGGGCTCTTCCGTGCGCGGACCCGGTGCGCCGGCATCCGGCTCATACTCGTCTCGACCCCGTCGCTCGATAGGTTCGAGATCTTCCGCGACTCGATCTGGATCACGCTGTTCAGCGATCGCGCATCCGACAAGCGGTTCCCCCGATCGCTCCGGTTCTCCGGCCAATCGGTGCTGTACCGGATGCAGGAAGCGGAGTGCGCGCAGATCGCGTCGCACCCGTCCTCGCGGATCGTGGACATCGACCGCCGGTGGAACGACAGCCACCTGGCGGCGTTCCTGACTGACGCCTTGGGAAGAGCAGTCTCGGACAGCGAGCGGGCGGATCTGATCAGCGCCAACGACGAATTTGTGCGTAGCTACCGGCGGATTCCGCGGACGGGAGGGCAGCGGTGACCCATAGCGCACCGGAAGGGGTGCTGCAACGACTCCTCGGCGGCGCCGAGCACCTGGACGCGCCGATGGCTGACCTCCAGCAGTGGCATTCCGCGCTGCTCGGACGCATGAGCGATCCGCGGTCGGTGATCAACGAGGTCTATGCCCTGCTCCAGGAAGAGAACCGGAGCGACGCGATCCGGGCGGCCGCCAGGGAGACGCCCACACACTACGTCTGGCCGCTGCTGGGCGCTCACCGTGAGGATTTCGGCGTCTACCTACACGAGTACAAGCAGGAACCGAGATCCGCCAGCTATGCGACGACCATTCATAATCATCGCTACGACTTCGTGTCCGGAATCCTGCGCGGGGGGTATACGCAGGACACTTTCTCGGTCACCTTGAACGACTCCGAAGCAATTGCCACCGATATCAACTGCATCTCCTCCGAAGAGTTCCGGAGAGGCACCGTCAACTCGGTGAATCGCCATTCATGGCACCGTTTACGTCGAGTTTCTTCTGGTACTCTCACCCTCGTCATCAAGGGTCCAGCGATAGCGCCGTACAGCATATCAGCCGAAGAAGGCCACAACCGGGTCACCTATCATACACCCGTCGAACGTCGACTCCCGATGGTTATTCACTCGCTCGAGGCTGCCCTTGCAGAGTTGTCCTAGGAGAATGCCATGATCGATCCGACGACAGTTCCAAATGTACGACGGGAAGTGTGCAACCTGTACGACCGACGAAATCATGACGTGCCGTTCCACGGGTGGCACCACATTGAATTCGTCACCTCGAAAGCACGTGACTTCGCGTTGGAGCTGGGAGCCGATGCGACCCTTGTCGAAGTTGCCGCGCTGGTTCACGACCTGAACTACCTCGTCGACACAACGACAAGTGCGGCCAGCGGGAGGGATCTACGACAGAAGATACTCGAAGCGTCCGGCGCGTCCAGCCCGGAGATCACTACCATCGAGCAGATCATCCTGGACGCCGAAACGCCCACCCGGGACGGCCACATCTCGGTCGAAGCCAAGGCGCTGAGTGACGCGGACACGCTGTTCAAGGCGCTTCCGATTACGCCGATAGTCCTCGCGCCGCTCTACATGTCGGAGACCCGCCGTGGCCTCCGGGCCCTCGCCGAGAAGATCGTCAAGGAACAGGTTCCGCTGAACGAGGACGAGATCTACTTCTACTCGCCCTCGGCGCGGGCCCGGTACGGCGAATGGGGTGACGTCAACCTGAAGCTCTGGCGGTGCGTGCTCGATTCCCTGGACGACCCGGACGTGGTCAAGTTGCTCGACGTGATGTCCGTCGACGTCTGAGGGGGCGGGTCGTCAGGTGATCTCGCGGCGCTCGGCGGCGTCCAGAACTGCTTTGGCCCACTGATACTGCTCGCACGGCCACGCCGGCGCGTTGATCAGATGGAGGGCGCTCGCGCACATGCCGTGCGAGGAGTCGGTGGGCGCGTGCATCGGCAGGATCCGGTGGGCGGTCTCGACGTCTTCCGAGGTGGCGTCGCGGCTCCAGCCCGGAGGCCGGAACGAGCGGTCGGTCGATCTCACCGGTGCGACTGCGGGGTACTGAGCCATCGGAGGGCTCCTTCCACCGAGGGAACGGGCCTCTCCCGGCGGTAGGGAGGACACGGGGCCGGCGACCGGGTAAGCCACGCCGCGCGAACCCACGCACCGCCGGGAGAGGAGCTGGGTCGGCTGTCGTCCGAAGTGGAGCCGGAAGAGCAGCCATCGCCTTTCGTCGCAGCTCCCGGACGGCGCGACGAGGCGGATGCCTCTAGCCTGATACGCGGCGGACGTGGCAGATAGGCCGCTCCGCTGCAGCGCTGCTGCATTCGCGCTGAAAACACTGCACGTTCCGATACGGAAGACGCGCATCCGGGCACCGTCGACCACCGCGAGCCGGAGGCCGGATGACCGCTGTCACCCACTGGACGGGACGAGAGGCGCGCGCACTGCGGGAGGCGTTGCGCCTGAGTATCCGCGATTTCGCCGACCGACTCGGCGTCGCGGCACGCACGATCTCCAACTGGGAGTCGGCAGGTGCCGGCATCCGGCCCCGCCCGGACATGCAGGCGGTGCTCGACACCGCGCTCGCCCGCGCGTCGGTCACCGAGCGAGATCGCTTCTCCTACCTGCTCACCGGAACCGACGACCCGGACGTCGACCTGCTGACCCCGGACCCGGCACCGGATGCGCCGTTGCCCGCGCTGACCGCGGACGACCTCAGCAAGATCACCGCGGCGCTGGAGGATGCCCGGCACTACTTCGACGGCGACGTGGTCCGGCAGTTCGGGGACCGGCTGCGGATGCTCGCCCGCGACGACGGCTCCTGGGGCCCGCGGACGGCGCTCCCGGCGGCGTTGGGGCTGGTCGGCGCGATCGACCGGAGCGCCAGATCGGTCCGGTCCGACGTCCGGCGTCAGCTGCTCGGGGTCGGTGCGCGGGCCGCGGAGTTCACCGGCTGGCTGTACCGGGACGCCGGTGGCCGTACCCAGGCGTCGTACTGGCGCGACCGCGCCACGGAGTGGGCGCAGGAAGCGGGCGACCTGGCGATGCAGGGATACGTGCTGCTGCGCAAGAGCCAAGCCGCCTGGGACGACCGGGACGCGCCGCGCATGCTCACGCTCGCCAGGGCCGTCCAGGAAGGACCGTGGCAACTGCCGGATCGCGTCCGCGCCGAGGCCGCACAGCAGGAGGCGCGCGCCCAGGCGATGCTGGGCGCGCACCTGCCGACGATCCAGGCGAAGCTGTACGAGGCCGAGGAGCTCCTCGCCGTCGGCGGCGAGGTGGACGCCGACGAACTGGGCGCCACCTACGCGTACCCGCTGTTCTCGGTGCAGTCGGCGCTCTGTTACTGCGAGGCCGGTGAGCCCGAGCGCGCGTTGGAGTCGCACGCTCGCTGGCAGGCCTACCACGGCTTCTCCCGGCGCGACCGGGCTTACTTCCTGTCGCTGATGGGGACGTCGCTGGCCCGGGCTGGGCAACCGGAGGAAGCAGCGCGGGTGGGGCTCGCGGCGCACGACACCGCGTCCGAGATCAGCTCGTCGCGGATCCGCGCGGAGCTGCGCCGCCTGGTCGGCGTGCTCCGTCGCGGCACCGAGCGTCCGCTCGCCGTCCAGCGTCTGTTCGACACGGTCCGGTCCTGGGCACGCTAGGCCTTCTCGACCGCCATCTGGATCTCGTTGACCCACTTCTCCGGATCGTCGGAGTACTCCAGGAGCACCTCGCGGGAGTGCCCGAGCATCCGATAGCCGTGCGCGGAGATCCAGGTCGCGAGCGCCTGGTAGCTGGCGTCGATGGTGTCGACCGAGCCGCGGTGCACGATCGTGGCAGCGTCCGGGATCGCTGCCAGGTCCACGACCTGGAACCCGTAGGACGGATCGGCCTCGACCGACACCGTGAACCCGGCGTTGATCCGGATCGGCTGTCCGTCCTCGCCGGTGCCGTCGTAGAACGAGATGCCCGGGCCGGTCGGGGTGACGCCCGCGGCGTCCAGCGCGGCGCAAAGCTCCTGGTAGAGCGGTTGGATCACCGGGCTGATCTCCCGGCTCTCGTAGCTGGACACGGTGCCCTGCAGCGCGGCGACCCGCACCGAGGGGACGGACTTCACGACGATCTCGTCGGTGCTCATAACACCCTCGCTCTCGATCATTCGGAGCCTCACCTCGACCGCGCGCAACCGGGCCTGGTCGGCGGCCAGCTGAGCGTCGAGTTCCGCCCGGCGCAGCCGCAGCATGCCGCGCAGCTCGTCCACCCCGACGTCGTCGTGGAGGATCGTCTTCACCTGCGCCAGCGAGAACCCCAGTTCCTTGAGCGCGGTGATCCGGTTCAGCGTGTGCAGCTGGTCGGCGCGGTAGTAGCGGTATCCAGACAGCGCACGTGCCGGCTCGAGCAGCCCGAGCCCGTCGTAGTGGCGCAGCATGCGCACCGATACCCGGCCGAGTGCGGCAAAGTCTCCGATACTGAACATGACCCGCCCAACGTTGCGCCCTGACACCGTGTCAGGGTCAAGCCATCAATGCTGATCATGCGCCCGTCTCGTCGGCCAGGCGCTGCAGGTAGCCCGCGAACCGTTCCCGGTCGGACGCCGCCCAGCGGGCGGTGAGCTGTTCGAATGTGGCGCATTGCCAGTCCCGCGCCGCGGTCAGCAGCTGCTCACCCGCGGGTGTGAGCCGCAGCGCGGTGCGGCGGGCGTCCGCGGCGGCGCGGGCCCGCGCCAGATAACCCTCGGCGGTGGCGACCGTGACCATCCGGCTCGCGCCGGACTGGTCCAACCCCAACTGCCGGGCGACGTCGTTCACGCTCGCGTCCGCTCCGGCGGCATGCACTGCTTCGACGACGAGCACGAGCTGGGGGTGCGGCACGACGTCGGCATCGGCGGCGGGGCCGCGGGCCCAGCGCCGGGACCAGAACCGCACCAGCCGGAACAGCGCGGGCCCACCGTCGGTCATGCCACGACCCTAGCGTACGTATGCGGATCGCATCTATATTGAATGCGTATCGCATACGTTCAGAAGGAGTCAACCATGCCCGTCGTCCTCAACCACACGATCGTCCGCGCCCGCGACAAGGACGCCTCGGCGGCGTTCTTCGCCCGGCTACTCGGCCGCGCTCCGGGTGCCCCGGCCGGCCCGTTCACGCCGGTACGCGTCAACGACGACCTGACGCTGGACTTCGACGACCGCGGCCCGTTCGCCGCCGGGCACTACGGCTTCCTCGTCGACGACGAGACGTTCGACGCCGTGCTCGGACGGCTCGACGGAGTCCCGTTCGGCTCGGGGCCGGAGCACGGCTGGGACCGTCGCATCAACCACCTGGCCGGCGGGCGCGGCGTCTACGTCGGCGACCCCGACGGTCACAGTTACGAGTTCTTCACGGCCGTGCCGTAGTAACGAGGACGCGAGGCACACTTCGGACGCCCGACGGCGGAGCGGAACGTCGCGCGCTCAGCCCCGGCGGGCGCGGACGAGCTCGCCCACGCCCGCCAGGCAGGCGTCGATCTAAAAGGCGGTCGCGGCGGACCAGCGGGCCAGCAGGCTGGAATCACCGGTGATCTGCGGGACCGACGGGCGACCCCAGAGGAACAGGTAGAGGCCCGCGACCGGGGCGGTCGCGGTGACGTCGGCGTCGGACGCCGCGCCGATCCGGGCCCAGTCGAACTCGGCCGCGCCGATGTTGATGCGCCACCGGGCGTCGACGTCGGTCGCGACCAGCTCGATCGATTGCCCCTCGCCGCGGACCGCGCCGAACCCGGCCAAGCGGGGAGCGTACGGAAGGATCGTCAGCAGTTCCTCGACGCCGTCGGTGGCGACCACCGGGTCGATCGTGATCGGCGCGTTCAGTGCGAGTGCGGCGTCCACGCGATGGACGGTTGCCTCGTGGAGCATCCGGCGGGCCCAGAACAGCGTGGGTCGGGTTGCTCCGCCGAGGGTCCACACCTGCTGGTGCGCGGGCGCTGCCACGAGTGCGCTGATCAGCGCGTCGACACCGGCCGCCACCCAGTCGGACAGCGCGGTCGCCGTCGTCGGGATGTCCTGCTCGTAGTCGGAGAACGGCAGCCTCTCGGTTGAACCGGAGGAGATCATCGCGGTCACCCACCGCTCGGTGGCACCGACGTGACCGGCGAGCTCGGCGAGGTCCCAGGCGGGGCAGCTCGGGACCGGCGTGGTCAGATCGGCGTCCGACAGGAGCGCGGCTAACCGATCGATCTCGCGGAACAGCGCTTTGCAGTATTCCCCGTGGTCCATGTCGTGACGGTAGCTCGCCGCGAGCCGCGACGCCGTGACCGGTCCGCGCGTCGCGTCGACGTAATCGCGGTCTGGACCGATCCACCTTCGACAGTCGGCACAGCGTCCCGCGAGTGTCGTCGCTCATATCTGTATCGGAAACGGGTACGCAAAGTCACATCGATGTTGTGATGGCGTAAGAGAAGGGGTCAGGCCTCACCGGGAGGTGCCAGATGTCCCCGAACGATTTCACTTTCCGTAGCCACGACGGTACTCAACTCATCGGCACCCTCGTCGAACCACCGAGTCTGCCCACCCACGCGACGGTGCTCGTCCACGGCGGCGGCGTGAGCCGTGACGAGGGCGGGTTCTACGTCCGGCTCGCTGACGCGCTGGCGGCGGCCGGGATCCTCTCGCTCCGATTCGACCTGCGCGGACACGGTGAGAGCGGCGGCTGCCAGGCAGAGCTGACGCTGGCCGCGGTGGCCAACGACGTCCGGGCGGCGCTGGACGAGGTGGGGCGGCTCGGCGTCCCGGCTACGTTGGTCGGGACGAGCTTCAGCGGTGGCATCTGTGCGCTGGTCGCGGCGTCCGGGGTGATGCTGCGCAGCCTGGTCCTGTTCAACCCGCTCTTCGACTACAAACGAAGATTCGTGGACGAGAAGCCGTACTGGTCCGGGGACCGAATCAGCCCGTCGGCCGCCGCGGAACTGGACAGTCGCGGGTACGTCGAGCACTCACCGTCGTTCAAGCTCGGGCGCGCACTGCTCAACGAGGTGTTCTACCTCTCCGCCCGGGACGCGTTACCCCGCATCGCCGTTCCGACGCTGCTCGTGCACGGCAGCCAGGACACGTTCGTCAACATCGACTCGTCACGCGAGGCGGCCGACCAGCTGTCCGCCAAGTGCACCTTGATCGAGATCGACGGCGCCCAGCACGGGTTCGCCGTCCACGACGATCCGGGTTACGCCGAGCCGCAGACCCAGGAGTGGCAGGCGCTCGTCATCCGCGAGACCGTCAGCTGGATCACAAGCCACTGACCAGCGCGTCTCGCTCAGCGGGGCGAATCCTCGTCGGGAGGCGGAGCGTCGGCAGCCGGCGGATCAGCGGCCGGGGCTTCGGCGGGTGGGGCTTCGGCGGGTGGGGCATCGTCGGAGAGCACGCGGAGGTTGGCGCCAGCGACGGAGGCCGCAGCGGGCTGGTGGGTCTCCGCGGCCTTCTCGTACCAGGACCGCGCCTCCTCCACGTCACCGAGTTCCTCGGCCAGTACCCCGAGGTCGACCATCGCGTTCGCGGCCTGCACCGAGTCCTCGCTGTCCAGCGCGTCGGTGAACCACTGCCGGGCCTGCTCGGAGTTGCCCTGCTCCTTCTCCAGGACGCCGAGCCCGCGCATCGCCCGGGGTGCCTCCGCAGCGTCACCGCTGTCGACCGCCTGCTGGAACCACTTCCGCGCCTCGTCCGCCCGCCCCTCGGCGGCCTCCAGCACTCCGAGGTCGACCATCGCCTGCACCGATCCGGCCGTGATCGCCTTCTCGTACCACCGCCGCGCGATCGCCACGCTGCCGCCGCGGTGCGCCCGGTACGCGATCACGTACAGCACCTGCACCGGGACGTCGTCCAGCTGGTCGAGCAGGTCACGGGCCCGCGGGTAGTCGCCGCGATCGAACGCGGTCAGACCCATCGCACGGCGGGCGTCCGGCTCGAAAGCCCTGGCGACGTACTGCCAGAACGGCCCGCTCACCGCTCGCCGCTGCCCGTCGGCGACCGCCGACAGCAGCCCGCTGCCGTAGTAGTACTCGCTACCCTTCGCGAACACCTCGGTCACCAGACCCAGCTCCAACGCCCACTCGATCGCGCGCTCGCGCCCGGGCGTCGACACCGCGGCCCGCCCGTCGAGGTGGGCCAGCTCGCGCCGGTAGTCGGCGTACAGCGTGGCCAGGATCTTCCCGGTCAGTGGCGTCGGCGGGTCCATCCGGTGCCAGTCCGACAGTGTGTGCAGCAACGCCTGCCGGTCGAACCGGATGCTGCGCTCGTCGCTGTCGCCGGACAGCGCTGCCTTTACCGGCTCCAGCGGCACCAGCAGCAGCCCGGCCCTGGTCGGCTTCGCGTCGGCCGGTACGTCGTACTCGGCCTCGCGCAGAGCGTCCAGCTCAGCAGTGGTGAGGGGACCGACCTCGACCGCCGCACCCGCGAGCGGGTCGGGCAGTCGGGCGCCGCCGAGCAGGCCCGAGCGCGCGGTGACGAGCACCCGAACACCGGCCGGCAGCGTGACCTGGCCGAGCTGCCGCAGCAGCTCGGTGCCCGCGTCGTCGAGCCAGAGCACCGCGCCGTTCTTCGCGTGCCGCTTCGCGACCGCGACCAGCTCGGCGAGCGGCACCCGTGGGTCCGGGTGGAACGCGAGGAGCGTGTGGTCGGGTAGGTGGGTGCGGGCCGCCTCGGCCAGCGTGCGGCTCGTGCCGACCAGCCTTTTTCCGTGGACGACGATCAGCGGGGCGTCGTCGGCGAACAGCTTCTCCAGCGCGGCGTCGGCTTCGCGGGGCACGTACGTGCCGTGCGGCTCGTGGACACCGAGGTCACCGAGCGAGACGTCAGCCAGGCGCGGCGGCCGGCCCCGGTCGTCGGCGACCCTCTGCACGGGTTTCGGGTAGGACCGCCCGGTCAGGGACCATCCCGCCACACCGCTCTCCTCTCGCCGCCCCCGAAGTAACCACCGTACTGCGCCGGTCCGAGCGCGGGTGCGCCACGGAGTGGCCCCATCGGAGGTCTGCTTCCAGCCCCCAGCAGTGTCAAATCCCCGGTGCCAGAGCGTCCACGATTTGCCACCGCTCCAGCGACCCCGACCCGCGGACCTGGGCGCTCGCCTACTCGACGAAGAGGCAGAAGGGGTGGCCGGCGGGGTCGCCGAAGACGTAGAGCGGCTCGTCCGGGTCGTCGAAACGGTCGAAGAGCTGGGTCGCCCCGAGTTCCAGCGCGCGCTTCCGCTGTTCGATCAGCGTGGTCGTGTCGGACACCGTGATGTCGAGGTGGAGTTGCTGCGGACGCGGCCCTTCCGGCCACGTCGCCCGCTCCAGCTTGTCGACCTGCTGGAACGCGAGCTGCGCACCGCCCGGGTTACGCAGGACGAGCCACTCCTTGTCGCCGTTCTCCGGCTCGTCACCGGGTCGGTACTCCAGGCCGAGCAATTGCCGGTAGAACTCGGCCAGTTCGCGCGTGTTCTCGCAGTCGAGCACCGTCTGTCGCACGATCGGATAAGTCATGCCGCGAGCGTTCCGCTCCGCCCGCCGCGCCAAACGTTTGCCTTGACGTCGACGGCAAAGCTTAGCGTCCGCGACGTGAAATTCGGCGTCAGCTACAGCACCGCGACAGCGGGGACGGACCCGGACCGGCTCGTCGGCTTCGCCCGGCATGCCGAGGCGAGCGGCTTCGAGTCGTTCTACGTGAACGAGCATTTGGTGCTCTACCCGGGAGCCAAGATCGGGCCGATGGCACTACCGCCGACCCTGCCGTTCGCCGACCCGCTCGACTGCTTGAGCTTCGTCGCCGCGTCCACGGAGCGCATCCTGCTCGGCACCGCGGTGCTGCTGCTGCCCTACCGGCACCCGGTGGTGCTGGCCAAACGCCTCGCGACAATCGACACCCTGTCGAAGGGGCGGATGCGTCTGCTGACGGTCGGCGTGGGGACGCTCCCGGGCGAGGCCGCGGCGGTCGGCGTCGACTTCGCGAGCCGGGGGCGCCGCACCGACGAGGCGATCGACGTGCTCCGACTGCTCTGGGCCGGCGACGAGCACGGCGTGAGCCACTCCGGTGAGTTCTTCGCGTTCGAGAACATCTGCATCTACCCGAAGCCGTACGGCACCACGAACTTGCCGATCCACGTGGGCGGATCCAGCCTCGCTGCGGCTCGACGCGCCGGGCGCCGGGGTGACGGTTTCTTCCCGGGCGGTTTCCTGTCGCCGGAGGAGCGGACCGCGCAGTTCGAGATCGCCCGGGCGGCTAGCCCCGACCCGGACAGCTTCGAATACACCCGGTGGGGCTCGATCGATCTCACCCCGGCGCAGGTCGAGGCCTACGCCGCGCAGGGTGTGACCCGCCTGGTCGTCGGCGCCGGGACGACCGACGAGCTGTCGGCATTCGCCGAAAGGTTCCAGCTGGTTCCGTGAACCGCTACGCCCGGCACGTGCGATGAAGGGGCGTGAGCACTTCGCAGAGCGATGGTGACCTGCTGTCCCGGGTGGCGGCCGGTGATCGCGCTGCGTTCGAGGAGTTCTACCGCCGCCACGCCGGATGGCTGGTGCTGCGCCTGCGACACCGCTGCGCCGACCACGCAGTGGTGGACGACGTCGTCCAGGAGACGTTCCTGGGGATCTGGCGCGGCGGAGCCGCGCGCTACCGCGAACAGGGCGACGTCACCGGCTGGCTGTGGCGCATCGGGTCTCGTCGCCTGGTGGACGCCTTGCGCAGGCAGGGCGCCAAGGAGCGCGTGCGGCAGGTGCTGGCGCGGTTCCGCGGTTCCGCGGAACCATCCGCTGAGGACCTCGTGCTGCGGGGCGTCGAGCACGGTGACCTGGCCGGTGCGCTCGCCCGCCTCTCACCGGAGTTACGGGCCGTGCTCCAGGCGACCGTGCTCGACGGGCTGACGACCGGCGAGGCAGCGATCCTGCTCGGCATCCCGCCCGGAACCGTGAAGACGCGGGCCATGCGCGCCCGACGGCAGCTACGCCAGGAGCTGGCATGAGTTGGCATCTCGCATCGTCTGATCTGGCCGCTTACGCCGCCGGGGAGCTGACCCCACCCGCACTCTGGTCGGTCGAGGCCCACGTGGCGTCCTGCGCGGAGTGCCGTGGCTCGCTCGCGTCGATCGTCGGTCCCGACCTGGTCGACGCCGGGTGGGAGCGGTTGGACGCGTCGCTGGACGCCCCGCGCCCCGGCGTCGTCGAGCGGACGCTGGTGGCGCTCGGCGTTCCGGAGCACACCGGGCGGCTGCTGGCGGCCACACCGGCGCTGAGGGGGTCCTGGCTCACCGCGGTCGCCGTGACACTCCTGCTGGCCGCCCTGCTGGCCCACTACGTCGAACCCGTCGTATTCCTCGCGCTGACACCGCTGCTGCCGCTGATCGGCGTCGCCGTGTCGTTCGGACCCGGCATCGATCCGACCTACGAGACCACCGTCGTCGCGCCGTTCTCCACGTTCCGGCTGCTCCTGTTGCGGTGCGCGGCCGTGCTCTCGGTGAACACCGTCCTGGCCACCGCTGCGAGCCTCTCGATGGCCGAGTACGGCATCCGGGTCGTCGGCTGGTTCCTGCCGTCGCTGGCCCTGACGATCCTGACGCTGCTGCTCACCCCGCGCTTCGGCGCGGTGCCCGCCGCGGCCGTGGTCGGGCTGGGTTGGTTCGGCGCGGTCCTGAGCAGCGGCGGGTTGAACTCCACGTCCTCGGCGCCGTACTCGGTGGCCGGACAGTCCGCCATCGCCGCAGCCGCCGTCGCGGCTGCGCTGGCCCTGCGGCACCAGATCGCCGCGTTCGACCGCGCCCGTCCGACCGTGTGGAGGTCTCGATGACCCTGAGTTCGACCGATGTTGCCGTACGCGCCACCGGCCTCTCTCTCCGGTACGGACGGACGATCGCGCTCAACAACGTCTCGTTCACGCTGGGCGCCGGGGTCACCGGCCTGCTCGGCCCGAACGGAGCGGGCAAGACGACGCTGTTGCGGATCGTCGCGACCGCGGTCAACCCCGACTCGGGCAGCCTGTCGGTGTTCGGGCACGACCCGCTGACCGGGCCGGGCCGCCTGGCCGCCCGGCGCCGGATCGGTTACCTGCCGCAGGACCCCGGTTTCCACCGCTCGTTCACCGCGTTCGAGTTCGTCGACTACGTGGCGATCCTCAAGGAGCTGACCGACCGCCGGCGCCGACACGACGAGGTGCGGCGCGCCCTGGACGCCGTCGGGCTCAGTGCTCGCCGCGGCGACCGGATCCGGACGCTCTCCGGCGGGTCCCGGCAGCGGGTCGCACTCGCGGCCGCGCTGGTCGGGAACCCGGACGTGCTGATCCTGGACGAACCGACCGTCGGCCTCGACCCGGAGCAGCGGATGCGCTTCCGCGAGCTCTTCGCCGACCTCGGCGAGGAACGCACGGTGCTGCTCTCGACCCACCAGACCGAGGACGTCACGTCGCTCTGCCGCGAGGTGATCGTGCTCGACCACGGTGGGGTCCGGTTCAGTGGTCCGCCTGCCGAGCTCACCGGGCTGGCCGACGGCCGGGTCTGGACGAGCGACGCGCGCGCGCCGGGCGCGCTGGCGTCGTGGCGGACCGGCACCGGGATGTTCCGGCACGTCGGGGATCCACCGGTAGGTGCCGAACTGCTGGCGCCGACGCTGGAGGACGGCTACCTGACGCTCGTGGATCTGGCGGCCGCCCAGTGACCGCGCTGCTGGACTCGCCGGTCGAGACGGGGGTCGACCGCGGCCGGGCGATGCGGGCGCTGGCCCGGGTCGAGGCCGTCCGCATGCTGCGTTCGCCGGTGACGATCGCCGCCGCGGTGCTGTTCCTCACGCCGTGGACGTACGGCTGGGTCAGCGGGTCGATCAACCGCTACCCGGTGCTGGCCGACGACGTCGTCACCGCGCAGTTCCTCGCGCTGCTGATCCTCGCCAACGGCGCGCTGGTCACCGCCAACCTCGCCGCGTTGCGCCCATACCGGCACCGGGCCGACGTCCTGTTCGACGTCCTCGTGCTGCCGAAGGCCTGGCGGACCGGAGCGCTCCTGCTGGCGGTGCTGGCGCCGACCGGGCTGGCGCTCGTCCTGACCGGGTTGCGCACCGGCGTCCTCGCGGCGCTGCCCGGCGCGGCCGGTGCGCCTGCCTGGGCGGATGTCCTCACCGGACCGGCCGTCGTCGCGCTGTTCGGGACGCTGGGCGTGCTGCTCGCCGGGGTGACCCGTTCCGCGGTGGTCGCGCCGGTGGTCGCGCTGGTGGTCACGTCCTGTGCGTTCATCGCGCCGGTCGGCGCCGCTTCCGGGTCTCGCGTCCGGCTGCTGCTGCCGATCATCTCGCCGGAGTTCCCGATGCCGGTACCGTCCGACCTGGCGGAGCGGCCGGCCGCGCGTCACCTGCTGTACCTGGTGGGGGTGATCGCGGTGCTGGCGGTGCTCGCGCTGGTGCGGTCGGGCGCGCGTCGGATGTGGGTGGCGGGGGCCCTGGCAGTCATCGTCGCGGTCGGGGGCGCGGCCACCCAGTACCGGACCGACCCCTCGCTGCGGGAGGTCCGGCTGACCGCCACGAACACCCCGAACGCGCTGCAGACCTGCCGGACCGTCGGTGACGTGCGGTACTGCGCGTTCGACGACTTCCGGCCGTGGATCGAGGACTGGGACGCGGTGCTCCGGAGCGTGCGCCGCGCGGTGCCGACAACCGTCGGCCCTCCGCTCGTCGTCCGGCAGCGGGTTCTCGCCGAGGGCTACCCGGAGAGCGGGACCGTGACCAGCCTGGAGGAGGAGCAGGAGCGCGCCGAGGTCGTGGAACGCGCCAACGTGGACGCGGGCACCCCGGAGGCGATCCCGATCGGCACCGAGTGGGGCAACGACCGGTCCGCCGCGGTGTTCGCCGGCGCGGTCGCCTACCGGCTGATGACCGGGCGCTCCTGGCGGGACGGGCTCCCGGTGTGCGGCTCCCGCGGTGCGCTGCTGATCTGGCTCGTCGGTCAGGCGTCGGAGCGAACCGCCGCCGGGCTGCGGGAACTGGACGAAACGAGCTGGAACTCGCTGGTGCTCGGCGACTCCAGCGGTTACGCGATGATCGGCGTCCCGGACCCGGACGCCGCAGCCGGGCTCGCGCTGCTGGACAAACCGGACGCCGCACAGTTGGTGCGGCAGCACTGGGCCGAACTAACCGCACCCAGTACCGACGCCGACCGGTTCGCCGCGCTCGTCGGCGTTCCCGCCGCAGAGCAGCCCCCGGCCGAGGAGCGAACGCAGTGCTGAAGCTGGCGCTGGCCGCGGCGTGGCCGACCGTGCGGGCGGCTCGCACCGGGCCGTTCCTGCTCGCAGCCGCCGCGGGGCTCGTCCTGCTGGCCGTGCCCGCGGTGCTGACCACCGCACTCGACCCCGACTCGCTGACGCTGCAACTCCGGCTGGCCGCCGTCTGTGCCGGGGTCGGCGCGGTGTTCCTGCTCGACGACCCGGCAAAACCCACAACAGTGGTGGTTCCCGGACGAGCCTGGGTCACCACCGCACTCCGGGTCGGCCTCGCGCTCGTCGGCGCCGCGGTCTGGTGGGTGGCGGCGCTGGGCATCGTGCTGGTCGGTGCCGAGAACGGCGCAGGCGACCTGCTGCAACTCCCCGGCACCACGCTCGAGGCCGCGACGATCGTCGTCCTGGCGCTCGCGCTCGCAGTGGCCGGGTACCGGCTGGCCGATCGCGGCGTCGCCAGCCCGATCACCGGCCCGACGCTGCTCGTCGTCGTCGGTGGGGGTGCGCTGTTGCCGCCAGGACTGGCCCTGTTCGTCGGGGTCACCGACCCGCGCTGGGCCGCCGCGCACGACCGCTGGGGGTTCGTGCTGGCCGGCGCGGGCGCGGCGCTGCTGATCGGGGCCGTCGTTCGTCGGTAGTGTTCCGGCGCGATGGACACCGTCGGCATCACCGCGTTCGCCGCCGGACTGGTCATCGCGATCGTGACGGCGCCGGTCGGAGTCTCCGGCGCGGTGTTCCTGCTGCCGGTGCAGCTGTCCGTGCTCCAGGTGCCCAACCCGGCGGTGACGCCGACGAACCTGCTGTTCAACGTGGTCGCCGGGCCGGGGGCCCTGTGGCGGTACGCGCGCTCGGGTCAGCTCGCGGGCCCGCTGACCCGCCAGTTGGTGGCGGGGACGGTTCCCGGCGTGGTGCTGGGGGCGGTCGTCCGGGTGTTCCTGCTCCCCGGCGCGGTCGTCTTCCGGCTCGTCGCCGGGTGCGTGCTGCTCCCGTTGGGCGTCTGGTTGGTCATTCGGACGCTACGCGCGAACCGCCGCCCGGCGAACCGGACACCGTGGGCGGCGTCGACGGTGACCGGGCTGGCGTTGGTGATCGGCGTCGTCGGCGGGATCTACGGCATCGGCGGCGGTTCGATCCTCGGGCCGATCCTGGTCGGCCGGGGCCACCCGGTCGCGGTGGTGGCACCGGCCGCGCTGGCCTCGACGTTCGCGGCGTCGATCTGCGGCGCGACGGCGTACGCGGTGCTCTCCCTGTTCACCGGCGGCTCGATCGCCCCGGACTGGACGCTGGGGCTGCTGGCGGGCCTCGGTGGGCTGGTCGGCGGGTACCTCGGCGCCCGGCTGCAACGCCGCCTGCCGGAAACCGGTCTGCGCCTGCTGCTCGGCGCGATCGCGGCGGTGATCGGTGCCCTATACCTGGTGCAGGGGGCAACCATTTAGGCTCCTCGAAGCTCGTGAACCGGCGCTTGCGCCTCCCCCGAGGGGAGGCGCCACGCTGAGGTCGTGACGCGCTACTCGATCGGTGACCTGGCCCGACGCACCGGGCTCACGGTCAAGGCGATCCGCTTCTACGCCGACCGCGGCATCGTGCCACCGTCCGGCCGGAACGCGGCCGGCCACCGCGTCTACGACGAGGACGCCGCTGCCCGCCTTCGCCTGGTGCGGAGCCTGCGTGACCTCGGCGTCGACCTGGCCACGATTCGCCGGATCCTCGAACGCGACGTCACGCTGGCCGACGTCGCGTCCCGCCATGCCGACGCGCTCGACGTCCAGATCCGCGCACTCCGCTTCCGCCGCGCCGTGCTCACCGCGATCGCGGCGCACGGACCCGACATCGAGGAGATCAGCATGGTGCAGCGTCTCGCCACCCTGTCCGAGGACGAACGACGTCGGCTCGTCGACGAGTTCCTCACCGCGACGTTCGACGGCTTGGAGCGCACCGACCCGGCTTTTGTCGGGATCCGCCGCTCGCTGACCCCCACGTTGCCGGACGACGCCGACCCGGCCGTCGTCGACGCCTGGATCGAGCTCGTGGAGCTGGCGCAGGACCCCGAGTTCCGCGCCTCGATGCGCCGGCTGGCCGAACAGCACGCCGCCGACCGTGAGCCGGGCACCGTTCCGCGGCCGGAGGCGGTGGCCGTGGTCCGTGCACATCTCCCGGCCGGCACCACCGCAACACCACCGTCCTCGCCGGCCGCCGCCCGGGTAGTGACCACCGTCGCGGGGGCGTACGCACGCGTCACCGGCGAACCGGACACCCCCGCGCTGCGGAAACGCCTGCGCGCCCGCTTGGAGCTCGCGAACGACCCGCGGCGCGAGCGCTACGAATCGCTGCTCGCAACGGTCAACGGCTGGCCGCCGAACGACCCGGTCGAGCCGACGCTCACCTGGTGCATCCAGGCGCTCCGGGCCCACCCCGGAACAATGACAGGGTGACGCTGCCACCGTTCGTCTCGCCGACCGACCCCGCCGCGGGCCGGGCCGATCTGTTCCTGCGCTACCTGGACTACTACCGGGAGAGCGCGCTGGCCAAGGCGTCGGCATTGCCCGAGGACGCGCTGCGGTCCAGCCTGCTTCCGTCCGGGTGGACGCCGCTGGAGCTGCTGAAGCACCTGCGGTACGTGGAGTTGCGCTGGATCGAGTGGGGCTTCGAGGGCACGGCCGTCCCGGAGCCCTGGGGTGACCGCCGCGACGACCGCTGGTACGTCGCCCCTACCGAGACCGTCGACGAGGTGGCTGCGGAACTCCGTGCCCAGGGCGCCCACACCCGCGCGGTCGTCGAGGGGCACGACCTGGCGGCCGTGGGTGCTCCCGGGCCGCGCTGGGACGGCGCTCCCCCCGCGACCCTGGAGCGCGTCCTGTTCCACCTGCTGCAGGAGTACGCGCGGCACGTCGGCCACCTCGACATCGTCGCCGAGTTGTCCGGCGGGCCGACCGGGGAATGAGCGTGGTTAGGTCTCGGTATGCCTTCCGCCGATGACGTCGTGTCCGCGCTGAGGCCGGCGCAGCCGAGGCTCGGGTGGATCGATGCGGCGTACTCCGCCTGCCTCGCCTCACGGTTGTGGCGGTTTCCGTGCCAGGACACGGAAACCGCCGCAACGACAACCCGCGCGACGCGGAAACGGCCACATCCATCTGGTGGGGAGCGGCGCCCGCCCCGGGAGAGTTCGTGGTGTGAGGCGAGCCCAGGCCGGGTCAGCGCGGACCGGGGCGGCCGTTCTGCAACAGCCACGAGTAGCGAGCCTCAGATCGCATCGTTCCGGGCGCCGGGGTAGTCCGCTCCTGCGGGCCTGCCAGGGCTGGAGCGATCCGCATCCGTCGTCGAGGATGGCACCTGCAGCAGGCACATCGGCCGTGGCGGAGAGACAATGCGCCTACTACTCGCAGTCGTCGGCGGGCTGCTGCTCGTCTGGCTGATGCTGCTCGGCGCGCTGTGGCTCGCCGGACGTCGCGGAGACCCGGTCACGCTCCGAGAAACCGTGCGCCTGCTGCCGGACGTCGTCCGCCTGCTGCGCCGGCTGTCCGCCGACCGCACGCTCGGCCCGGGCATCCGGGTACGGCTCCTCTTGCTCCTGGGTTACCTGCTGATCCCGATCGATCTGGTGCCCGACTTCATCCCGGTGATCGGGTACGCCGACGACGCGGTGGTCGTCGCGCTGGCGCTGCGGTCGGTGGCGCGGGCCGCGGGACCGGACGCGCTGGCCCGCCACTGGCCGGGCGGCGCGACCGGCCTGGCCACGCTCCATCGGCTATGCGGGCTGCCGCCGCCCGAAGGTCACTCTCCCTCGGGCTCCCAGAGCGGCAGCTGACGCGGCCCGGTGGTGCCGACCGTGCTGTACTGCCCGCTCTGCAGGCACCGCGCGCACGTCACTGGATCGTCGGTCGGTACCAACGCGTCCAGCTCGAACCCGGCCACGCCCACCCGGCAGGCCGGTGCGGGCACCCGGATCTCCCCCAGCCACCGCTCGGGGTGGACGGCGTGCACGACGGACGACCCGCGGACCCGCCCGTTCCGCCCGACGAACCGCTCCACGACCTGGGCGGCGACGCTGGCGAACGCCTCCACGACCGATGTCATGCCCTCCGGTGTACCACCCGGCTCCGACAATTCATCCCGCTCAAGCTGCGATCTTCGTCGGAGTGACGTCGTCGACGACCGGCGGAGCGTCGTCCGCCGCTCCTTCGGTCGCCCGGACCAGCGCGACACCGACCAGCACGACCAGCCCACCGATCAGCTGCGTCACACCCGGGACCTGGCCGACCGACAGGGCGGCGAACAAGACCGCGAACAGGACCTCGGTCAGCCCCACGAACGAGGCCACGGTCGCTCCGAGCAGCCGCGCCGCCCCGACGCCTGCCGTGTACGCGATCGCGGCCGCCACCACCGACAGCCCCAGCACCGGCACCAGCCAGCTCATGCGCTGGCCGAACAGCTCGACGTCGCTGCTCGCCGCATGCACCGGCAGCGCACCGACCAGCGCGAACGCGCCGAGCGTCAGCGAACCGACGACCATGCCGCCCCAGGCGACGACGAGCGGCGGCACCGCGTCGTCCTGGCGGGCCGAGAGCACGAAGTAGACCGCCAGCCCGGTGCCGGCGAGCAGCCCCCAGATCACCCCGACGGCGTCCAGGCCACCGGACGGATCGAGCACCAACACGAGCCCGCCGATCGCGGCCGCCACACCCAGCAGCGTCAACCAGCGCGGACGCCGCCGGTGGCGCACCCACATCCAGAGCACGACCAGCACGATGCCCATGTACTCCAGCAGCAGCGCGACCCCCACGTCGAGCCGCTGCACGGCGTTGAAGAAGAACAGCTGACAGCCGGCCACCGCCACCGCGCCGTACAGCGCGACAACGCCGAAGCTCGACCGGAGCGCGCGCCATCGGCCCCGCAGTTGCCACAGCGCCGGGACGGTCAGGATCAGGGCAGCGAGCGAGATCCGGGTGGTCACCACCGCGCCGGACGTCCACCCGGACGACATCAGCGCATCGCCGAAGCTGCCGGACGTACCGAACGCCGTCGCGGAGATCAGCGCCAGGCCGAGCCCGACCGCTCCGCGTCGCTGCCCAGCGTAAGAGGCAATCCTCGTTACACTCATGACGCGAACCTAGGAGCCGAGCCGGTAAGGAGTCAAGATGCTTTTTGCTCATGACACCGAGGCTTCTCTGATGGCGGCCGCCGAGCTGGTGAACACCGCGCACGAAACGCCGGATGCGCTCGCCCGCCCCGCCGACGTCGTGGCGTTCGTCGAACGGTGGAGCTACACCGGCCGGGTCGCCGGCGACCAGGCGGAGTTCGATGCGGTCCGCGCGGTGCGGCCGCGGTTGAAGCGGCTCTGGCACGCCGACCGCGACGAGGTCGTCGTCGAGACCAACGCGATGCTGCGGGAGACCGGCGCGCTGCCGCAGCTGGTCCGGCACGACACCTGGGACTACCACCTGCACGCGATCTCGGCCGAGGCCGACCTGGCGGTCCGGATCCTGGTCGAGACCGGAATGGCGATGGTGGACGTCGTCCGCATGGACGAGCTGGGACGGCTCCGGATCTGCGCCGCCGACGACTGCGACGACGTCCTGATCGACCTCTCCAAGAATCGGTCGCGCCGGTTCTGCGACAGCGGGTGCGGAAATCGCACGAACGTGGCGGCGTATCGCGCACGCAAGGCGGCTCGATGACCGGGCCTACCCTGGCTCACGTGGCAACAGAATCAGAGCCGACGGCTCTGGAGTGGGAGTCCTATCTCGGCGAAGGCCCGATCAAACTGCCGCGTAAACGGGTCACCGCCGACCTGGTGGTCCGCGACGTGGCCGGTCGGATCCTGCTCGTCGATCCGCACTACAAACTCGGCTGGGACGTTCCGGGCGGCATGGTCGAGGTGAACGAGGCGCCGCATGCCGCCGCCGCCCGCGAGATGCGCGAGGAGTTAGGGCTCGACCTGGTGCCCGGCCGGCTGCTGGTCGTCGACTGGATGCCGCCGCACGAGCCGTGGGACGACGTCCTCGCGTTCGTCTTCGACGGCGGAACCCTCACCGAAGCCGAGGCCGCACGCATCCGGGTGGTGGACGGCGAGGTCACCGCCTATCGGTTCTGCGAGCGGGTGGAGGCCCGGAAGCGGCTGCTGCCGTTGGTCGCGGCCCGGATCGACGCTGCGCTGGAGGCGCTACGCACCGACACGATCAGCTACCTCCACCGCGGACAACCGGTGGGTGAGTTCAGTGAACCTCCCGGGGGCCGAGGCGCAGCAGATGGCTGCGGATGATCGAGCACGGCGCTCCGAGCGCCGCCGCATAGTTCCCGTTGCTGTGCGCAGCGAACGTCACGACGGTGATGCCCCCGAGGTCGGTGGGGAGCACCGGCGGGTTATTACGGTCACACAAGAGAATCGTGCGTTCCCGCCCGACGATGCCGATGCTCATTCCGATCTCGAGCAGCAGATTGTTGCGCATCGCCGCCATCTGCCTACCCCGCGACCTGACTTGATCGTCCGCAGTCATGATGATGAGGCAGAAGTCGGATTTCCGCAGCCAATCTTCGATGTGACCGATGATTATCTGCGAGAGCGCCGACGGCGCCTGTCTCCAGGTTGCGACTTCGCAATCGTCGTCCAGGTTGATCTGGGCGGCGCGCGCCAGATCGTCCCCTTCGAGAGAAGCCATTATCGCCAAGGATGGTCGATCCACCGGACTTCCTTTCGATCGTCGTGAGTGGCGTTGGCAGCGCGCCTTACTCGCGCCACGCCTCGAAGAGCGCCTTGATGCGGGAGGGCGAGTTGTTCGGGATGTTCAGCTTGCGCGCGATCGCCTGACGCCGGTAGTGAATGCCCTGAACCGAGTACCCGAAGTCTTTCGCGATCTGCTTCACGGGCCGGTTGTCCAGCTCCGCTTCCAGCAGCGCGATGTCCCGCGAGCTGAGCCGTCCGGGTCCGGCTATTCGCGCGGTGAGCCTCAGCTGTGATTGCAGTCCCGGCCCGACCCAGGTGACGCCGCCGAGCGCGCCGTCCAACGCGGGTATCAGGTGGCCGCGGATGTTCTCGCTCAGCAGGAACGCGCTGACGCCGCGGGCAGCCGCAGCGGCGACAAACGCGTCCACCTCGATGTTGACCAGGATCACGACCGGGGTGGGGCGCGGTGAGGCTCGCCGGACCTCGTCGAGTTGCAGCAACCCGCCCACGCGGTTGTCCCAAACAACGGCGGACGGCCGTTCGTTCGTCACCGCGGTCACGGCGTCCTCGGCTGTAGCGACGTCCTTCTGGACCGCGTAGCGGGCGCTCCGCTCCAGCACGACGCGGATCCACGCCATCACGTCCGGATCGCCTGTGACGGCGATGACCTGAGCCTTCGCGGAATCTTCCGATCCGAGCCTCACCGAACGGACGCTCTCTGCGCGACCGGCTCCGCGGTGTCGAGGTCGGTGGCGTTGAGCTCGTGCAGGCCGTGTCGTAGATCTACGAGCGCCTCGGCGCCGATGAGCTCCACCCGTTCGATCGAGAACGCCGCCACGGTCGGCTCGGTCGCCAGATACTCGCCCGCGACCGCCGACCGACAGATCATCGAGTTCAGCGCTCCAGCGGTCTCCTCGTGGAGCCGTCGGGACGAGTGGTAGCGAGCCGCCTCGGCGTGCTGCAGTTGCCTCGCGAGAGTCCACCGTGCGGCCCACCAGAAACACGCGGTCGTCAGCGCGTAGATCACGACGACCGCCGCCATCGCGAACGAACTCGGCTGGACGGATATCGCCTTGATCGTGAGAGCGGCGCCCGCCCCGAGCGGGATCGCCGCGATCAGCGCTGCCGCGTATCGCCGCGGGCCGACGGTTGCTCCCACGACCCGATAGAGCGCGACCCAGACATGGATCGCCGGAATGAATTGGGGTATCGAGTCGTGGATGGAGATCGCGCCGAGTACGGTGGCGCCGGCACTGACGACGATCAGCGTCAGGAACGGAGAGCGGTGCCAGGCCAGCGCCGCGTAGGTCGGCAGCGCGATGGCCAGCACGACCAGGGTTCCCGCGGTCAGGTCGAGCAGCTCAGGAATATCGTTCCGATTCCAGAAGAAGATGAGGTCGACGAACAGGATCAGCAGAGCGAATGCCGCAGAGCGCCAGGAGACCCTCACCGCTCGGCCTTCCCAGCGGCAGCGGCCGTAATCTTCGTGTCGTCGGATTTCAGTGGCACGATGGCGTCGCAAATGATGCCGACGCATTTCGAAGATTCGCCGGCAACCGCGTCGACTTGGCCGGCGCCGGCGGTACCGACAAAGCCTGCGACGGTGAGCGCGGAAAAGAGTCCGATGGCCGAGAAACCGGCCAGGTGTTGTGATCGCATAGGCACACTGAACCCAGGTCCGGTGAAAGGAACCAGCAAATGGGCGGCGCGTCGCGCGATTCTGTAGTTTGCTCTAGGCCGGATGGACTCGGGGCGCCCGGACGGTGGTGAGCATGGGACGGTTGCTGACCACGCGAGAGCTCGGTCGCACCACGTTGGCCCGCCAACTGCTGCTCGAGCGGGCCGCCGTGCCGGTCGTCCCCGCGGTGCACACGTTGTTCGGGCTCAACGCGCAGGGGCCGAACCTGCCGTACCTGGCGCTGTGGAGTCGGCTGGCGCCGTTCGCGGTCCCCGACCTCACGGCGGCGATCACCGACGGCAGGCTGGTGCGGTCGACGCTGATCCGCGCCACCCAACACCTGATGACCGCGTCCGACTTCGCGTTACTACGGCCGTTGCTCGGCCCGCTGCTCCGCCGCGTCCAGCGGAACGCGTTCGGCAAACGCACGCAGGGCGTCGACCTGGACGTCCTGATGTCGGACGCCAGGGAGCTGCTCGCCGACGGGCAGGTGCTCACCCGCCCGCAGCTCGGCCGCCTGCTGGCCGAGCGTCACCCCGGCACCGACGCCACGGCCCTGGGCTGGACCGTGCAGTACCTGGTACCGCTGATCCACCCGGCGCCCAGCGGTACCTGGAACGTCTACGGCGCCACCCCGTTCGCCCTACCGGCGTCCCACCGGGAGCCGACCGTGGACGATGCCGCCGAGGTCGTCCGGCGCTACCTCGCCGCGTTCGGGCCGGCGACGATCGCCGACGCCCGCGCGTGGTCGGGCATCAGCGGGCTCCGCGAGGTGTTCGCGGCGATGCGCCCGGAACTCCGCACGTACACCGACGAGTCCGGGCGCGAACTGTTCGACGTCCCGGACGCGGAGCTGACCGATCCGGACGCCCCCGCGCCGGTGCGGTTCCTCCCCGAGTTCGACGCGCCGCTGCTCGCGTTCGCCGACCGCACCCGCGTGATGACCGACGCGGTGCGCGCAGAAGTCTGCAACGGCGCGGCCGTCGCTGCCACGGTGCTGGTCGACGGAACAGTCGCGGCGACCTGGGAGCTACGCGAGGCCGTTCTCACCGTGCGGCCGTTCCGCCCGCTGCCGGTCGGTGCGCGTCAGGAGATCGAGGCCGAGGGCGCGCGTCTGCACACGTTCCTCAGCCCGGACGCCGCTGAGCGAGACGTTCGGGTGCTCTACCCGTGAGGCTGCCGCCAGCGTGGTGCAGGCTGATAGGAAGGTCGTCATGGAAGCGTTTCGCAAGGCCGTCGAGTCCGGTGACGCCGCAGCTCTGGAAGCCCTCCTCAGCGACGACGTCGTGTTCAACAGCCCGGTCGCGTACAAGCCCTACCCCGGCAAGCCGCTCACCGCGGCCGTTCTGCGAGCCGCGCTGCGCGTCTTCAAAGACTTCCGGTATGTACGAGAGATCTCCGACGGCCAGAACCACGCGCTGGTGTTCCGCGCGACCGTGAACGGCAAGGAGGTCAACGGCTGCGACTTCCTGCACGTCGACGACAACGGGCTGATCGACGAGCTGACGGTCATGGTCCGTCCGATGTCCGGCGTGCAGGCGCTGGGCGAGGCGATGGGCGCCGAGTTCGAGCGCGTCCAGCGCGAGGCCGCAGCCGGCTGACCTAGCCGACGGCCAGCCCCAGCACGAGCGACCCCACGGCCAGAGCCAGGAACGGCTACGGCATCGCGCTGGCACCGCAGTCGGCGTCCCGGTTCTACGCCCGGCCGGGCGTCGTCTACCGCCCGGTGACCGGCGTGAGCCCGAGCCAGGTCGCGATGGCCCGGTGTGCACCCGGCGACGCCGTGGCGCGGGCCTTCGTCCGCTGCTGCCAGAACACGGCATCATCAATGCGTGCCTCCGACCACGATTCACATCGGTAACGACCGCACCGTCCAGCGCCTGGGTTTCGGCGCGATGCGCCTCCCGACCGAGCCGACCGCCGCGCGTGCTGCCGCGATCGCCGTCGCCCGGCGCGCGGTGGCGCTCGGCGTCACGCTGATCGACACCGCGCACCTCTACGGCTGGGGCGCCAACGAGGAACTGCTCGCCGAGGCGCTGCACCCCTACCCCGACGAGCTGCTGATCACGACCAAGGTCGGCGTCGTGAAGACCCCGGAGGGTGGCGAGCTGTGCGGACGCCCCGACGTCCTGCGCCGGCAGGTCGACGAAGGGCTCCGGCGGCTGCGCCTGGAACGGGTCGAGCTGTTGCAGCTGCACCGGGTCGACCCGGAGGTCCCGCTGGCCGACCAGGTGGGGACGCTGCGCGAGTTGCAGGCCGCGGGAAAGATCGGTCATCTCGGGTTGTCGGAGGTGACCGTCGACCAGCTGAACGAGGCGCGGACGATCGCTGAGATCGCGAGCGTCCAGAACCGGTACAACGTCCTCGACCGGGAACACGAAGCCGTGCTCGACGCCTGCACCGCCGCGGGCATCGCGTTCCTCCCGTGGCGGCCGGTTCATCCGCTGCTGGACGCTCCGGACGTCACCGCCGTCGCCGCGGAACTCGAAGCTACGGCCGCCCAGGTATCGCTCGCCTGGCTGCTGCACCGGTCGCCGGTGATGCTGCCGATCCCCGGGACGGCGTCGATACCGCACCTGGAGGAGAACGTCGGGGCCGCGACGCTGTCGCTGACCGACGATCAGCTGCAGCGGCTCACCGCCCTGCGCTGAACGCCGCCACGACACGCTGGAGGTTCACATGTTCACGGTGACGCTGGGGGACGACGGCGCGCTGTTGCGGCGCCTGGAGCCGTGGCGGTCCGACGAGTTCCTGGCGAACATCAACCGTGGCCGCGAGTGGATCGGCCGCTTCATCCGACTGGCCGACGTGGTGACCGACGCCGCGTCCGCCCGGACGTTTCTGCAGGCCTACGCGGAGAAGGCCGCCGCGGACACCGGACACATCTTCGGCATCTGGAGCGACGGAGTCCTCGTCGGCGGGGTGCTGTTCCGGTCGATGAACGTCCATGAGGGCACCGCCGAAGCGGGGTGCTGGCTGGAGCCCGCAGCAACCGGCAAGGGCCTGGTCACGCGTGCCGCACGCCGGATCATCGACTGGGCGATCGAGGAGCGTGGCATCCACCGCGTGGAGTGGCGGGCAGCGTCGGGCAACGAGCCGAGCATCGCGGTGGCCCGGCGGCTCGGCATGACGCGAGACGGCGTGCTGCGCGAGGGCGACCTCCACCGCGGCCAACGCCACGACCTAGAAGTCTGGTCCGTCCTGGCCCCCGAATGGCGCTCCGCCGAGCGAGCGGGCTAGGCGGGGGCGACGCGGCGGATCGCGTGGGCGAGGATCTCGCGGGCTCGCTCGATCGGTAGGCGGTACAGCGCAACGTCCGTCCCCAGCCCCCGTGCCAGCACCCACAACGCCTGCCCGTCCAGCGACGGATCGACATCCGCCCCCACCCGCCCGGCCTCCTTCGCCAGCGCGACGACGTGCACGGCCAGCGCCAGCAGCTCATCGTCGCCCTCGACCAGGACCTCCGCCAGCCGCTCGTCCTCCCGCGCCCGCGCCGCGTACGCCAGGTGGACGCGGATCGCGTCCCGCGTCTCGGGGTCACCGCCGAGCAGCTCGTCGAGGACGGCGACCAGCGCCGCCCTCGGGTCGTCGTCCGGTTCGTCGCTCAGCCGCGCGGCGATCCGTTGCTCCATCCGGCGGTGCGCGTCCTGCAGCGCGAAGAGCAGCAGGTCGTCCTTGGTGCGGAAGTAGTACTGGACCCGCCCCATCGAGACGCCGGCCTCCGCCGCGACCGAGCGCAGCGACACCTCCTCCAACCCGCCCCGGGCGATCAGGTCCCAGGCCGCACGACTCAGCGTGGTGCGGTTCAGCTCGTGGTCAGCGGTGCGGGGCACGAGCCGAGCATAACAATGCGACCGCATGGTAACGTCGAACGTGTCCAATGCAGTCGCATTGTTATGAGGTGAGGTCCATGACCCGCAAGACCGTCGACGGCTGGCAAGGGCTCTTCTGCTTCGTCGGCGTCACGCTCGGCGTGATTCCGCTGGCTCAGTACGCGTTCGGCATCCGCCGCGGTGGCCTACTGCGGTTCGTTCTCGGCCAAGACCCGGGTGCGGCGCTCTGGATCGTGCCGCTGACGATCCTGGGCCTGGCGATCACCGGGGTGCTGCTGTTCGAACGGTTGAAGCCGCGGGCCTAAGCGGTGGTTCGCCGCTTTTCCCTGGCTACGGCGTTGCCGTGTGCCAAGGCCACCAGCCGCTCAACTTCCGGCAGCGTGCGGTCCGGATTCAGCACACACATCCAGCCCTGGTTGCCGTAGACCGGGTGCGGCAACAGCTCGTCGACAGCCGTGTAGTCGAAACGATGCGCGGACAGCTCCCGCGGCGGGAAGCCGAACCGCCGCTCGAACTCGGCCCGCCCGACGTGCAGGTTGAGCCGGACGACGTCGGGCCGGTCGAGCTGTGACTCCTCGTCGTAACCCGGCATGTTGCGGATCACGATCGTGGCGAACGGCCGGTACTGGTCGTCGCCGAGGAAGAAGAAGTAGTTGCCCCAGTTGCTCTCCGGCGCCTGCGACCCGTACTCGGCCTGCAACGCCGTCACGTCCGGAAGCGTGCTGATTCGCGCAGCCAACGCGGCCGCCCGCGCCGCAGCGGCCTCCGAGACGGTCGCCGTCGGCTCGGGAGCCTCGCCGGGAGCCGCGGCAACGTGCAGCACCGCGTCGGTCGTCGCGAGGTCCTCGCCGTCCAGCGGGAAGTAGCGGTAGTCCGGCGCGTCGGTCCTCGCCTGCTTCCCGCTGGTCACCTCACGCACCGCGGTTCCCCCGAACAATCCGCTGCCCAGAGCGTCCAGAGCGTGTTCGTACGTACCGGGGGGAGGCGACCCCAGACGGAGCCGTGGGCTCGCGCCGAGGCTCCCCGTGATGAGCGCGTAGCGCTCGCCGAGCAACGAGGAGAGGATCGAGCCGGCGCTCGACCACTCCAGGTTCTCGCCGCCCATCTGCATCCGGCCCACGTGCCGCTGCACGTGGCGGTTGTGCGTGTGGACGAGCGTCGGCCCGCGGTGCTGCTCGACGACCCGGATGTCGAGCAGGTTCTGCGCCATCCAGGCGTCGCGCACGGCGGCCATCCGGGAGAGCGGATCGGGTCCACCGGCGGCGATCTGCGCGTGGTAGCGCAGCAGTCCGAGCGCCGTCGACGCGCAGACCGCCGCCCGCCGCCACGCCGACACCGACGAGGCCGCCACCAGCCGCGGCGTCGACGCGTACAGCGCGACGATCAGATCGTCGGTCGCCGCCCGCAGCGCCATCGCCTCGGGCGAGGCCCCGATCGACAGCGCGGGATCGAGCACCTCGTCCCACGGCTCGTCGTCGCCGATCAGGGCGTCGATCGAGTTCCAGCGCTCGGGAGCGACGTACTCGCACAACTCTCGCAGGTACGGTCGCGGACTCGGCGCGTTCGTGATGTCCAGCGGGGTGTCGAAGCCGTGGAAGGTGAGCGGCTCGGCGTGCGACTCGTTGTAGGCACGCATCCAGTCGATGAGCTCGCGGTTCCCTTCCAGCAGCCCGAAACCGTGGCTGAAGTCGTCGGTCCGCACCGACTCCGCCCGGCCGCTGACATAGTCGTCGATGGTGAAGGCCGCGAGACGGTCGGTCTCCAGCGCGATCGACCGGAACCCACGGTCGACCAGCGCGGCGAAAATCTGGTTGCGCTGTTGTTGGAACGCCGGTTCGGCGTGCGACGGTTCGCCGAGTGCCAGCACGGTGGGGTCGCGGACGAGCAGGGCATTCAGAGCGATTTCCATAGCTTCTACCGTATCTTTGAACTAGCGGTTGAGACTTTTCCGCCAATAGCCCGGGAGGAGTGCCCTGAAAGCTCAAACCGGAGTGCACACCTACCGGCCGGTGGAGCTCGCCCGCGAGCACGGCCTGACCGCCCAGGCGATCCGCAACTACGAGGAACGCGGTGTGCTCCCGCCTGCCGAGCGCACCGCCACCGGCTACCGGATCTACACCGACCTGCACGCGATCGCGCTTCGCGCGTATCTCGCCCAACTGCCTGCCCACGGGTACGCGACCGGCGGTGAGATCCTCCGCGCAATCAACAACAACGCTGTGGACGACGCCCTGCGCGCCGTCGATCGCAGCCACGCCCAGCTACTGCGCGACCGGGAGACGCTGGACGTCGTCGAGGCCGCTATCGGGGTGCTGACCGAGCCGGCCGCCGACCGTCCCGACCGGCTGCTGCCGGTGAGCGCGGTGGCCCAGCGGCTGAGCGTGAGCCCGGCGACGCTCCGGAAGTGGGAGCGGGCCGGGATCCTCACGCCGCAGCGCGACCTGGCCACCGGCTACCGCCTTTACAGCGCCGACGACGTCCGCGACGCCGAACTCGCCCACCTGCTCCGACGCGGCGGGTACCTGCTGGCCCACATCGCGACCGTGGTGGAGCAGGTCCGCACCGCGGGCGGTGTCGACGCGCTGGCGGCGTCGCTGGCCGGATGGCGGGAGCGGCTGACCGATCGCGGCCGCGCCATGCTCACCGCCGCCGGCCGGCTCGACGACTACCTGCGGTACCGAGAACAGAATTCGACTGCAACCGACTGATCGCGCGGGCGTGTACCCCTGTGAGAGCACACGACGACAGACGGGGGTCGCCGGTGGAGTCCGAAAGCGAGACGGAATTCGCGACGTTCTACGCCGCGCACTTCCCATCGCTGTGCAAGCAGCTGTACGCGTACACCGGCGACCGAGGCGAAGCCCAGGACGTCGTCCAGGAGGCGTTCTCCCGCGGGTGGGCGCGCTGGTCGACGATCCGGGGTTACGACGAACCGTCGGCCTGGGTGCGCACGGTCGCCTGGCGGCTGGCGATCAGCCGGTGGCGAAGAGCCCGCCGCGCGCTGTCGTTCCTGGCCGGGCAACGCGAGGAGCCGGTGGTACCGCCGCCGGACCCGGCGCACGTCGCGCTGGTCGCGGCGCTCTCGACGTTACCGACCAAACATCGCCGGGCGATCGTCCTGCACTACCTCGCAGATCTCCCGGTCGCGGAGATCGCCGCGAGCGAGCGGGTCGCCGACGGCACGGTGAAGTCCTGGCTGCACCGAGGGCGCGCCGCGCTCGCGGATCAACTGGCCGAGCCGACGTTGGAACGGAGGGCGCAGTGAACGAGAACGTCGTGGGACAACTCCAAGATCTACGGGCCGCGCCGGACGAGCCGTACCAGGGCCTCGGTTCGGCTGCCGCCCGCGTGCGCGCCGCCGAACGGCGTCGGCACCAGCGGGGTGCAGCGGTGGCCGCCATCCTGGTGCTGGTGATCGCCGCGGTGGGGGTCGTCCTCGGGTTCCGCCGGGATACCACCGACCGCCTGCAGCCGGTGACTCCGCCCCCGAACCAGGGGGCTACCTACCACAACGAGATTCCGCCCACGAAGAGTCCGGAACCCGGTTCGCCCACGACGTCGCTGGGCCAGATCGACTGGGCGAATTCGGTGATGGACCTGCCGCCGAACGAGATGTGCCCGCACCGCCGGGTGCAGTTCACCGACGGCAAGGCGTCGCTCGGCCACTGGCAGTACTCGATCGTGCGCTTCGGCCCTCCGCTCTACGGCGACTTCGACCGCGACGGCTTCACCGACGCGGTGGCAATCATCGAGTGTCACGGTGACGACGACGTCGGCGGGCCGGAATCGCGGTTCTTGATCGCCGCCTTCGCCGGGAACGCTAAGGGTGGCCCGACGCCGATCGGGGTCGTGGACGCAATGCAGGCCTACATCGACCCGGTGCTCAGTTCACGGCACCAAGGCAGCACGATCGTCATCGACTACCGCCCGGCACATGACATGCCGCAGGTGTGGGCGTACCGCTGGAACGGCACGAAGTTCATCAGGTCGAACTGAGCTACACCGCCGGTCGCCGCACGGAACGGTGCGGCGACCGCGCGGCCTCCTGGTGCCGGGCCCGAACCGGGCCGGGCGGCCGGCGTCGGGTCGCCTAGTTCGCGGAAGCGGCCCACTCGTCTTTCGTGAGCGCGTACTCGACGTCGCCGTGCTCATCGCCGGGAACGTGGTCGGGCCAGTCGTCGCGGCACGCGCCCACGTACCGCAGCCCGGCCTTCTCCATTACGCGGCGGGACGCGCCATGGACCGCCAACGCCTCCGCGAACACCCGGTCGACGCCGAGCTCGGTGAAGCCCTTGCGGATCAGCGCCCGCGATCCCTCGGTGGCGTACCCTTTGCCCCACGCCGAGCGACGCAGCCGGTAGCCCAGCTCGATGCCCTCGCGGACACTGCCGTCCGCGCGCACCGGCTTGTCGTTGGGCCGGAAGATCAGCCAGCCGAGGAACTCACCGGTCGACTTCTCGATCGCCGCGAAGTAGCCGAAGCCCTCGTACTGTTCGTAGAACGACTTCCAGCGGGGCAGCACCTCGTCGCGGACCTCTTCCAGCGGCGTCGGCTTGCCCCCGGTGATGAACCAGGTCACCTCAGGATCGCTGTTGACATCGACGATCAGCTCGAGATCATCGTCGGTGAAGTGCCGCAGTATCAGGCGTTCGGTCTCCAGGAAAACCCGCATGCACTCATCCTGGGTGGTTCGCGCCACTCATTTACCGGGCGTCTCCCCACGCGTCGACCTGCAGTTCGTCACCGACCGAGACCTTCCCGCCGCGCAGCACCGACAGTTTGACGCCGAACGCCACCCCGCCGGAGTCGCGGCGGAACGTCGCGAGCGTGCGCAACGGCTCCGGGCCCTGCTTCCGGCCGGTGTCCTGGTCCACAGTGACCACCGCACACCGAAGGCAGCGCTTCGCGAACGCCAACTCGGTGTCACCGACCCGGAACCGCCGAAGCCGGTCCTCGGTGAACGGCGCGTCCCATCCGTCGACCACGAGGTTCGCCCGGAACCGCCGCATCGGCAGCGCCGGTTGCCCGACGGCGGTCAGGCGCGCGTTCAAACTTTCGAGCGACGCCCGGGAGAGCAACATCAGCGGCGCGCTGTCGGCGTAACTCGCGGTGCCGTCGACGGCGCCCTTGGTTACCCGCTCGTGTTCCGGGGGCACCCGCACCAGCCGGTACTGCCCGCCGAGCACGGTCGCGAGCCACTCCGCGACCGGCGCGCCCTGGTCGATGCCGGTGAAATGCTCGCCGAACAGCGTCACCGGCCGCCGGGGCCCGGTGACGTCGATCGGAACCGCGCAGGGCTCGACGTCGGGGGCGTCCAGCGTCAGGGTCGTGCCGTCGTCGCTCACCGCGGGACGGATGACGGCGAGCCGCGGGAGGGCACGCTGGGTCTGGTAGTCGCCGTCCGGGTCGGTCACCAGGAACGCACGGTCGTGCGACGGCCCGGCCGGAGCGATCGTCACCGAGCCGGCCGCGGTCGGCGCGCAGGATTTCACCGGGTAATAGGCCAGCTCAACGATGGTTGCCACCTGTTGGACCCTAGGCTGTCCGACCGTGGGCGAACACAACCCCCGGGCCGCCGACCTGCCGCAGTTTCCGTGGGAGCCGTGGTCGGTGGACGACGTGGTGCGGGGGTTCGCGGGGGCGCCGGTGGGCTGGTGGCTCCCGGCTGGACGTTCACATCGCGCGCGACGGGGAGTTGTTCCCTGCGAACGACCACCCGCTGCTCCCCGGCGACCACAACCTCTGGGCCCGCCACCCGGGTGAGCAGGTCTGGCGGGTCCAGATCAACCTCGAACCGATCACCGCGGGCACCTGGGCGTACCGTCGCGACCCACGCGTCACCCGCCCGGTCGCCGAGGCTTCCTGGCGATCCGGGCGGGTGACCTGCATCAACCCCGCCGTGCAGCTGCCCTGGAAGGCCCGGTCGCCACGGGACCGGGACGAGCAGGACTATCGACTGGTGCATCCGCGGCTGCCCGCTGCCGAGCGACGCTGGCTCCGGGACGCCGTCCGCCTCGCTCATCCGGAGTCGCCGTGGGCGGCCGGTGACTGACGTCGCGAACTCGTCCCCTCAGCCCAAGTCGGCGCGCCGGATGCGGAGGGTTCCGAGTACTGCCGGGAGCGCGATCCAGAGCAGGGACGACGTGAGCAGTTGCGCCCACTCACGGCCGGTGACGCCCGGCTCGGCCAGCGGCGCCCGCGACTGCCCGATATCCAGCCACGGCGACACGGAGTCCAACCCCGGCACGATCCGCCCCACGAACGTCCAGGCGAACGGCACCACGTAATAGACCACGATCGCCGGCGCCGACTGCCACAGCAGAAGGCCGAACGACGTCCCGAACATCATCGTCAGCCAATTGACCAGCGTTAATTGGACGACCACGGCGCCGGAGAAACTCCAGTCCCCACCGGACGCGAGCCCGGCGAACGCAACCGCGAACCCGACCGCGGTCGTCGCCAGCGACAGCAGGCCGGCGGCGGCGAGTTTCGCGGCGACGATCCGCTCGCGGGCCGGCACGAGGACGAACGTGGTCAGCGCCGTCCGCTGCGACCACTCGCCGGTCACCAGGAGCAGGCCGAGCAGCGGCGTCAGCACCGAGACCGGCTGCTGCGCGTTCGCGACCACCGAATTCCACGTCTTGACGTCGGCGAACCCGAGTTGCAGGCCGACCACCAGGGCCGCGAGCACGCCGATCGTCACCAGGAGCCAGACGCCGGCCCGGGTGTCGGTGGCCTTGCGCAGCTCGACGAGCGTCAGCCGGGCGCTCATTCCACCGCTCCGGTCAACCGGAGGAAAGTCTCCTCCAGATCATCGGCGCCCAGGTCGTCGCGACTGCCTTGCGCCACGACCCGGCCCTCGGCGATGACGACCAGGTAGTCCGCGGTGCGGTCGATCTCGGCGAGCAGATGGGAGGAGAGCAGGACGGTGCCACCGCGGTCGGCATGTTCGCGCAGCAGGCGGCGCATCCATCGGATACCCCCCGGGTCGAGGCCGTTCGCCGGCTCGTCGAGAACGAGCACCTCGGGCTCGCCCAGCAGCGCGTGTGCGATCCCGAGGCGCTGGCGCATCCCGAGCGAGTATCCGCGCACGCGCTTCCGGGTCGCTTCCTCGGTCAGCCCGACCAGGTCGAGAACCTCGTCCACCCGATCGCGGCCCAGGCCGAGCACCTGCGCGGAGAGCGTGAGGATCTCACGGCCGGTACGACCGAGGTGATGTGCCGAAGCATCTAGCAGGACGCCGACCCGCCGCCCGGGATCAGGCAGCGCCCGGTAGGGCACCCCGTCGACGAGAGCGGCCCCGGACGTCGGCGCGCTCAACCCACAGACCATGCGCAGGGTGGTGGACTTGCCCGCCCCGTTGGGGCCGAGAAAACCAGTGACCGTGCCCGGCTCGCAGCGGAACGTGACGTCGTCCACGACGAGCCGGCCGTTGTAGCGTTTGGACAGTTGCCGGATGTCGATCATGCCGTCGAGGGTGGGCGGAGCGCGGGTGGTCGGGCATCGGTCGCCGGACACCGCACGCGGGCGATTAAGACGGCCCCGGGCACCGACTTTGGTAGGGGCACCGCCCGGTCTTCGGACGCTGCCCGCACCGACCCGGCGCCCCTACGCTGGGGCCATGTCCCGCATCCGCGCCCGGTGGTGGGACGTCACGTGTATCGCGCTGACGCTGGCTCTCGGGGCGTTGTTGCTGCGGTTCGGGGACGCGATGGCCGATCCCGCGCCGCTGCTGCCCTGGCAGGTCCACGCCGTTCTGGGCACGCTCTGCTGCGTCGGGCTGTGGTGGCGTCACCGTTGGCCGCTGGGACTGGCCTGGGCGTGCGTCCCGGCCGGGGCGATCTCCGGCATGGCGGCCGCGCCGATCACCGTCGCCGTCTTCGCCGTGGCTGTGCACCACCGTGCCCGGACGGCGCTGACCGTGGCAGTAGCCAACCTCGCGACGGTCCCGGTGTTCTTCCTGCTGCAGGCGAATCCGAGGTTCCCGATCTGGGTCGACTTCGTGCTGCGCGGTGCGTTTCTCGCGGCCGCTGTCGGCTGGGGGTCTGCTGTGCGCGCGCAGCGTCAACTGGTCGGCTCCCTGCGAGAACGTGCGGCTCAACTCGAGGCTGAGCAGCACCTCCGCGTCGACCAGGCCCGGCTGACCGAGCGGACCCGCATCGCACGCGAGATGCACGACGTCCTGGCGCACCGATTGTCGCTGCTCAGCCTGCACGCCGGGGCACTGGAGATTCGGACCGACGCGCGCCCGGAGGAGGTGTCGGCTGCGGCGGGCGTGATCCGTGCGAGCACGCACGAGGCCCTGGAGGAGCTCCGCTCGGTCATCGGTGTGCTCCGCGAGGAACCGTCCGGCGTGACCGGCGCCGAGCGACCGCAGCCCGGCCTGGCCGACCTCCCGGAGCTGATCGAGACCGCTCGTGCCGCCGGCACGAAGGTGGACTTCGCGTGTCCGATCGAGAAGGTCCCGGCCACCCTGGGCCGCACGGTGTACCGGCTGGTCCAGGAGGGGTTGACGAACGTCCGCAAGCACGCGCCGCACACCGCGGCACGGGTGCGGGTCGCCGGAACGCCGGCGGAGGGCCTTCGGGCCCTGGTCACGAACCCGCTGCCGCTGACACCACCGTCCACCGGTGTCCCCGGCGCCGGCATGGGCCTCGTCGGCCTCCGCGAACGCTTCGCGCTCGCGGGCGGCCGCTTGGAGTACGGTCCCGACGAGGACGGCTGCTTCACGCTGGAGGGATGGTTGCCCTGGCCGAAGACCGACCCATGATCCGGCTGGCCATCGTGGACGACGATCCGCTGGTGCGGGCCGGGCTGCGAATGCTGCTCGCCGCCGCCTCCGACATCGAGATCGTGGCCGAGGCCGCGGACGGCGCAGAGGCCGCCGTTGCGGTGGACGCGCACTCGCCGGACGTCGTCCTGATGGACATCCGGATGCCCAAGGTCGACGGGTTGATCGCGACCGAGCGGCTGCGGTCGCGGGCGAACCGACCCCACGTCATCGTCTTGACCACCTTCTCCGCCGACGACTACGTGCTGCGGGCCCTCCGTGCCGGGGCCAGCGGGTTCCTCCTGAAGGACACGCCGCCGCGCGACCTCATCCAGGCCGTGCGCACGATCGTGGCCGGCGACGCGATGCTCTCGCCGTCGATCACCAAGCAGCTCATCGAGCACGTCGCCGACCCCGGCGCGGGAGCGCGGCAGCAGGACGCCCGCACGCGGTTGGCACGGCTGACCGCTCGCGAGCGCGAGGTGGCGCAGGCCGTGGGCCGGGGACGGTCGAACGCGGAGATCGCGGCTGACCTCCGAATGAGCGTGCCCACCGTGAAAGCGCACGTGTCGCGGCTGCTCACCAAGCTCGACGCGACCAACCGCGTTCAGATCGCCCTGGTCGTGCACGACGCGGGTGCGCGCTGACATGAGTGACGTCCGCCGAGCCACCGAGGAGGACGCCGAGGCGGTCTTCGTGTTGGCCGCGGAGATGGCGGTCAGCTTCACGGTGGAGCGGGAGGCGTTCGGGCGCGGTCTGTCCTCGGTCCTGAACACCGCAGGGGCGCACCTGCTCGTCGTCGGCGCCGTTGAGGGGTACCTGCTCGGCTTCGTCCACCCGACGTTCTACGCGAACGGTCCGGTGGGCTGGGTCGAGGAGATCGCCGTGCGGCACGACCGGCGACGCCACGGGCTGGGCGCCCGGCTGATGGCAGCGTTCGAGGATTTGGCGCGCTCCGAGGGGTGCGTGCTCACCGCGCTCGCGACGCGACGCGCCGCCGATTTCTACGCGGCCCTCGGGTACCAGGCCGGCGCCGAGTACTTCAGCAAGCGGCTCTGACCGTCATCCCGCCGCCGAGGCGGCGGGGGTGGGGGTAGGAGCTTCTTCGTGGCGCAGGCGGTAGAACGCGGAACCGAGCAGGGCCACTGTCACGACGGTGATCGTGAGGTCGCCGATGAGGGCTTCCGTGGGGGACGCCGGTGCGTAATTCGGTACCACGTAGGCTCCCGCCGCGGCGAGCACCAACGGCCCGGAGAACGCGGCCAGCACGTGTCGGTGGGTCCATCCGGGACGGTGGGACCAGCGCACGATCACAACGACCGCGATCACGATCGCCAACACGTTGATCGCGACTCCTCCCCACCCAGGCACGAGGTCCGCGGTGGCCGCCGCAGCCAGCGTCACCACCGCACTCCAGAAGGCCCGCGGCGCCCGCCGCTCCGGACGACTCCAGGCGACCGGCCGGGGCAGGCGCCAGGCCACGGACGGCGGCCACGACCGCGGCCACAGCGCGAGCCCGATCAGTGCGACAACGAGCGTCGCCGCGAACGCGAGCTGGTACGGCTCGGCGGAATAGCCCTTCACGGCGTCCGAATGAATGAGCAGGCTGCCGAGCACGAACAGAACCCCCACCACCGCGAGGCCCACCGGGCCGAGCCAGGGCTCACGACGGCGGTCGGGTGCGACGAACGACTCGACGATCGCGATCGGCACGCAGATGCTGAGCACGATGTGGTTGCCGATGTAGTTCAGCGCGTCGCCGGCGCTGACCTCGATGCCGGGTAGAAGGGTCGCCCTCGGGTCCCGGATGAGGTCGGCGTACTCGGTGTCGGCGAGGTAGTCCAGGTTGAACAGTGCCTGGTCGACGATGCCCGCCTGGTAGATGCCGAACGCGGCGCCCATCAGCGCGATCGCCGGCCAGCCCCGGCCGGTGCGGCGCACGGCCTCGCGGATCAGGACGGCGGCGGCGCCGTAGAGCGGGCTGAGGAACACAACGACGAGCAGGTAGTCGGAGAGCGCGAAGCCGCCCCACGAACATTCGGCGGTCCACGGCGCCAGCACCCACAGTGCCAGCACGAGGGCGATCCGTCGTCGGCGAGACATCGGCGCTCCTTCTGGTCTGCGCCGACCGTCCTGCCGACGCAGATCCAGGGTTGCGCCGGTGCCTACCCCGGCTCAGCGGCCGGGAGTCGAGCGGGTATCGACCAAGGTCGACGGACGCGTCAGCCGGCCGCCGGGCGCGAGCGCTCGGCGGAGGTTGGCGAAGGCAGGAAGCGTCATCGGACACCCGCCGGGAGTCCCTTGACGATGGCCAGGAGCTCGTCGACCGACCACTGGTCGTAGGCGTGCTCGCCGTACTTCTGCGCGACGACGGTGCCGTCGGGGGCGATCAGGAAGTCGCCGGGCAGGCCGAGACGGCCATTGGGCTGGGTGGGCGACGGTAGGCGCTCACGGGCCACCAGACCGCGGACGACGGCTCGCACGATCGTCGTCCATACCCGTGGGTCCAGCAGGGCCCGGCGTCCGGACTCCACGCCGAACTCGCGGTAGAGGTGCTTGTCCGGGTCGGCGACCGCAGGGAACGGCAGGTCCGCGGTGTGTTCCCGCAGTTCGTCGGCGGGCGAATGGAACACCACGACTTCCTGGACGCCGTTGGCCACGATCTCGTCGTGGCGCTGGACGATCGTCCGTAAGTGCAGGTTGCAGACGGGGCATCCGGCGAACCGCCGGAACTGCAGATGGACGTGTTTTCCGGCGAGGGGCACGCGGAGCGGCGCGCCGTTCACCGGCCGAAGTTCACGGATAGGCACGTGCTTCATCGCCGACCTCCTCGTAAGCGTACGTCCTACGCTTACCACCGTAGGCGTAAGGCGTACGCTGTCAAGTCCTATGCCTCGACCACGTTCACTCACCACCGACCAACTCGCGTCCGCCGCACTAGCCGTCACCGACCGCGCCGGGCTGGCTGGGCTCTCCATGCGCACGGTCGCCGGCGAGCTCGGCATGAGCACGATGGGTCTCTACCGGTACGTCGCCGACCGGGACGAACTCGAACGGCTCGTCGTCGACCACGTCTTCGACACCGTCGCGACCGGACCGCCGCCCGCGGACTTGCCGTGGGAGGACCGGGTGACGGACGTCGTCGTACGGGTCCGAGACGCGTTCGCCGCCCACCCGGCGGTGGTCGCGCTCACGCTCGTCCATCGGCATCAGTCGCCCGGGGTGCTGCGGTGGGGCGAGACGCTCCTCGCGGTGCTCACCGACGCCGGTTTTGCCGACCGGCAGCGGCTCGTCGCGGTCCGCGCGCTGTTCAGCTACCTCGTCGGCGCGCTGCAACTCGAACACCTCGGACCGCTGGCCGGACCGGGCACCGAGGCACTGGCCCACCTGCCACCGAACGAATTCCCGTACACCGCCGACAACGCGCGGCTCGCCAGGAGCCTGGGCCCGGACGAGGAGTTCACCGAGGGCCTGCGCCTATTGCTCCGCGGGATGATCGAACCGTGAGCACACTGCCCTTACGTTTCCGGCCGGTCGCCGAAGGTGACCTGGCGCTCTTCCAACAGCTCCGGACCGATCCGGAATTCGCCGGGTTGGACTGGAGCGGTTTCCTTGACCCGGGCCAGCCCCGGCGGCGGTTCGACCAGGACGGTTACCTCGGCGCGGATGACGGCTGGCTGGTGGTCGACGCGGACGACGGGACGACCGTGGCCCTGGTGAACTGGCGGCGCGGAATCCTCGCCAGCACCGGAGCGCACTGGGAGATCGGGATCGTCGTGCTGACGACCTGGCGGGGTCGGGGCATCGGCTGGCGAGCCCAGGCCATGCTGTGCGACTACCTGTTCCGCCACACGCCGGTGCAGCGGATCCAGGCCGGCACCCACCCCGAGAACATCGCCGAGCAGAAGGCGCTGGTGAAGGCCGGTTTCCAGCTGGAGGGTGTGCTCCGCGCCTGCGAGTTCCGCGACGGCGAATGGCGCGACGGCCTGCTCTACAGCCGCCTCCGCTCCGACCCCGCACCGGCCATCGACTGACGATCGCTAGCGCGGTCCGTCCCGAAACTGAACAATCGGGGGCGTGACCACCCCCGTCATTCAGAAACGTCCTTGGTGGACGGCGTTGCTGGTGGTCAACTACCTCTCGGGTGCCCACCTCGCGCTGGTGTTCGCCCTCCGCCCGCTGGCGCCGGAGATCCTCCCGGGCCCCATCCTCGTTTTGGTCGTGTTCGGCGGAGTGCCGGGCACCGGGGCCGCGATCCTGGTCGGCTGGCTGGTGCTCGCGCTGAGCAAGCGCAGCCCGGGCCGCCGGCCGTCGGTCGACGCGCTCGTCGCCGCCGGGGTCGGCGCGCTGGTCGCCCCGTTCTTGCTGATCGCGGGCGGGGTCCTCGTGCTCTGGGGGACGCGGTGACCGCGCGTCCGACCGCACTGCTGCTGGTGCCGCTGCTCGTGGCCCCGGGGCTGTGGGGAGGCTTGCAGCTGTATCGCGCGCTCTGGTACCTGATGGCCGGCTCCAGCCCGTTCGACCAGGTCCAGCCGGTGTTCCTGGCCGGGCTAATCGTCCTCGGCGTTGTCATCGGCTGGGCCGTCCTGCTGACCGACCCACCGCGCTCGCTCGGTAGGGACACGGCCCGCGCGGCAGCGCTGGGAATCTCGACCGTGCTGCTCCCCGCCTGTCAGCTGGCGCTCGTCCTGCCGGTTTTCGGGCACAGCTTCGCGGCCTGAAGCGCCAGCCGCACGGCCTCCTCGACCGCTGAGTACGCGCCGTCGGGCCGGTCGAGGACGAGTTCCCCGGCCGGATCCAGCGGCGGCTGCGCCATGAACCGCGGGATCCGGCCGGTGTGCGGCTGGGCGGCATGGACCAGGAACGGGTGGCAGAGGTAGACGTCACCGGCTGCACCGGTCGCGTAGACGACCGGCCGATCCGCGGACGCCGGCCAACGGTCACGCCCCGGCCCGGCCCTCCACAGTCCTCCGTGGGATGTCGAATCAATATCCGCGGGCGACGGCGACCAACTGGCGGTGATACCGGGGCTCCTCCGCCTCGGTCACGAGCGCCGCCGCCAGGTCGCCGTAGGAGAACGTCGTCCCGGGCAGTACTGCGGTTCCACCGGTGACGGACGGGCCACCCGCCGGCTCGTCGGTCAGCATCACCGGGGGTGGGGCCAGGACGACCCAGTCCACCTCCGGCGGCGCCGCGCGGAACGCGTCCAGCTGGGCGACGTGGCCGAGGGAGAACGCGCGGTGCTCGGCCGGGAAGCCCGGCGTGTCGTGGACCGGCACCCCCGGCGCGGCGTCGAGCGTCGTCCCGATGCCGGCGGCGAGCAACCGTCGCGGACGTGCAGCGGTCAACGACCGGGCCGCCTGGGAGAAGAATTCGACGGCGGGGACGTCCAGCCGGACCGCGGTCATGACGACGGCGTCCTGGCCGTCGACCAGCTCGGCCACCCTCGACGGGTCGGTGACGTCACCCTCGACCGCACCGTCGCCCGGGTACCGGGACCGGTCCCGGACGACCGGCGTCACCTCGTGCCCCCGCTCGTTCGCGTACTCGACCACTCGACGCCCGGCTCGTCCGCCTGCTCCGAAAACCACGATTCTCATGGCGCGGACCGTAGGCGCCGAGGTGCCGGTACCCGCAACGGTACCGGCGCTGACCTGCCTATTCTGGGTGGGTGCGGCAGACACTCGACCCGACCATGTTCGACGGCTGCGCAGAGCCGACGTCAATACCCGTGCGGGTGGGCGACAAGTGGACCGCGCAGATCCTGGTCTGCTTGAAGGACGCTCCGCGGCGTTTCAACGAGCTGCGCCGGCCGCTCAAGCGCCTGACGCCGAAGGTGCTGAGCGAGTCGTTGCGCTCGCTGGAGCGCAACGGGTTTGTCAGCCGCACCGTGTACGGCGAGCAGCCGCCGCACGTGGAGTACGCGCTGACGCCGCTCGGCCGGTCGCTGCTGGAGCCGCTCGCGGTGGCCTGCGCCTGGAGTCGGGAGCACGGCGAGGAGCTGACCCGGGCACGCGCGGCCTACGAAGCGGGTGGACGTACCGCCCCGGAGTGAACACCGCACTCCGGGGCCGCCCAGCCGAACTCAGCGCACGGTCCGGAAGAACGCCCGGACCTCCGCGACGAACACCTCCGGCACCTCCAGCGCCGCGAAGTGCCCGCCCTCCTCGTACTCCTCCCAGTGGACGATCGTGTTCAGCGGCTCGGCGTACCGCCGGATCGCGATGTCCTCGGCGAAGTTGGCCACCCCGGTCGGCACCGTCGACGGCGTCGGCCAGTCCTTGCTGTGCATCGACTCGTAGTACATCTGGGCCGACGACGCTCCGGTATTCGTCAGCCAGTACAGCGTCGCGTGGTCGAGGACGTGGGTCGCGGCGATCGAGCCGGCCGGGTGGGCCCAGTCGTGGAACTTCTCGCCGATCCACGCCAGCTGCCCGACCGGGGAGTCGGCCAGCGCGAAGCCGAGCGTGTGCGGCCGGGTGGCCTGGACCTGGAAGTAGCCGTTGCCGTCGGCCATGAACTGCTGCAGGCGCTGCAGGCGCACGGCCTCGGACTCGGAGACGTCGGTCGGGGTCTCGTCGAACGGGATGAACCCGACCGTCGCCGCGTTCACGTGCACGCCCACCACGCGCTCGGGAGCGACGCGGCCCAGGTCCGGGCCGATGATCGCGCCGAAGTCGCCGCCCTGGACGCCGTACCGCTCGTAGCCCAGCCGTGCCATCAGCTCGGCGTAGGCGGTGGCGATTCGGCGGGCGTCCCAGCCGACGCCGGCCGCTCCGGTGAAGCCGAAGTTCGGGTGCGACGGGATCACCAGGTGAAACGGCTCGTCCGAGTTGATCAACGGCTCGATGACGTCCAGGAACTCCACCACGGACCCGGGCCAGCCGTGCAGCAGGATCAGCGGGAGCGCGTCCTCGTGCGGTGAACGAATGTGCAGGAAATGGATCCGCTGCCCGTCGATCTCGGTAGTGAACTGGGGGTGTTCGTTGAGCCGCCGTTCGATCGCCCGCCAGTCGTAGGACGTCGTCCACTGCTCGACGAGCTCCGCTACCCAGGCGGTCGGGACGCCGCGCGACCAGCCGACATCCGGGACCTGGGTCGGCCACCGGAGGTTACGCAGACGCTGAGCGAGGTCGTCCAGTTCGGACTGCGGGACGTCGATGCGAAACGGTGTGATCGTCATGGCTTCACGCTGTCAGCCAAGGAGGTCAGGTCCAGTCCTCGTTGGCGCGCAGAATGAAACCATGTTGGAAACTTCCGCGCGCCTGCTTCGCCTGCTGTCGTTGCTCCAGCAGCAACAGGACTGGTCCGGCCCGCAGCTGGCCGAGCGGCTCGGTGTCACCGTGCGGACGGTCCGCCGGGACGTCGATCGGCTCCGCGAGCTGGGTTATCCCGTGCACGCGACGATCGGCAACGTCGGCGGCTACCGGCTGGGCGCGGGCACGCGGATGCCGCCGCTGCTGCTCGATGACGAAGAAGCCGTCGCGGTGGCGATCGGGCTGAGCACCGCGGCGAACGGCACCGTCGAAGGCATCGAGGAAACCTCGATGCGCGCGCTGTCGAAGCTCGAACAGATCCTGCCGCCGCGTCTGCGCCACCGCGTCTCGTCGCTGAGCGCGGCCACGGTCGCGGCCAACCGACCCGGTGCGGTGGTGTCCGCCGAACTGATGACGACGCTCGCCGGCGCCTGCCGCGACCACCAGCGGCTCCGCATCGACTACCGCAGCCACGACGGCACCGAGACGATCCGCCTGGTCGAGCCGCACAAGCTCGTCCACGCCGGTCGGCGCTGGTACCTGGTGGCGTTCGACGTCGACCGCGACGACTGGCGCACGTTCCGCGTCGACCGCCTCCGGCCCTGGACGCCGCCCGGCCCGCGGTTCACCCCGCGGACGCCGCCGGACGAGAACATCGGCGCATACGCGTCCTGGGCGGTCGGCGTCCAGCAGTACCGCTACCAGGGCCGGTTCACGATGCACGCGCCCGCCGACCAGGTTGCGGCACGCGTCCCGGCCGACACCGGGCTGATCGAGGCGATCGACGAGAACACCTGCACGCTGCGGTCCGGGTCGAACTCGCTGGACGGGCTGGCGCTGCACGTGACGCTCCTCGGCTTCGAGTTCACCGTGCACGAGCCGCCCGAACTCGTCGAACGGTTCCGCACGCTGCACGGCCGAATGGGCCGCGCCGTGGAGAGCTGACATGCTGCACCCATGTCTCCCCACGTCCTCGACCAGCCGTTGCGCGAGCAGTTCGACGCGTTCCTCGACGAGCACCGCGACGCACTGAACGGTTGCCTCGAGGGCCTCACCGAGGAGCAGGCGCGCCGCTCGTTGGTGCCGTCCCGGACGACGTTGCTGGGCCTGGTGAAACACGCGACGTTCGTCGAGAAGGTCTGGTTCGACGAGGCCGTCACGTGCCGGTCGCGGGCCGAGATCGGCATCCCCAGGACGCCCGACGAGTCGTTCGTCCTCGACGACGCCGACACGATCGCGAGCATCCGGCTGGCCCACCGCGAGGCCTGCGAGGCGTCGCGCCGGGCGGCGTCGGCCCTGGCGCTGGACGACGTCGTGCACGGCAACCATCGGGGGCCGCTCCCGATGCGCTGGGTCTACCTGCACGTCCTGCGCGAGCTGGCACAACACTGTGGCCACGCCGACATCCTGCGCGAGCAAATCCTTAGCTCGTAGCTGCTACGTTCACTTTCGTGCGCCAGCAACTGTTCGTCACCCCGCCGCCTCGCGCCTGAGCGGGGTTCGCGCGATCGGGTCCCGCTCTTCGCGACCGGTGTCCTCGATCGTTGCTGGAGCTTCCGTTGTCTTCTCGTTCTTCCTTCGCCCTGCTCGTCGCTGCCGGTGTCTGCTGGGGCACCGGCGGTGTGACCGGCCGCGCCCTCACCGAGGTCGGCCACGTGTCCGCGCCTGCCGTCGCCGCCTACCGGCTCCTGCTCGGCGGCGGGCTCCTCGTCGCTGTTCTGCTGGTCGTCGGCCGGATGCCGCGCGGTTCCCGCGCGTGGCGCCGGATCGGCGCGGTCGCGGCTCTCGCCGCGGCCTTCCAGGCCTGCTACTTCGGGGCGGTGGCGATCAGCTCGGTCACCGTTGCGACGCTGATCGCGATCGGCTCCGCGCCGATCCTCGTTGTGGTGTCCGACGCGCTGTCCACGCGTCGCCTTCCTACTTCAGCGGACGTTCGACCGGTGGCCACCGGCGTTCTCGGCCTCGCTCTGCTCGTCGGCGCGCCGACCGGCCAACCGCTCGGGGCGACGCTCGCGGGCGCCGCGCTCAGCGTGCTCGCCGGTGCCGGGTTCGCACTGCTCACGCTGCTCGGCCGGCGGCCCGTCCCGGAGCTGGACGAGGCCACCTCGACCGGTTACGGCTTCCTGCTGGGTGGCACCGGACTCGCCGTCGCTGCCGGCACCACCGCGGGCATCGGCGTCGACCTCTCGCTCGCCTCGGCCGCGCTGTTGTTCCTGCTCGCCACCGTCCCGACGGCGGTGGCGTACCTGCTGTACTTCCGGGGACTGCGCGGTAGCAGCGCGGCGACCGCGACCGTCGTCGCGCTGCTGGAACCGCTGACCGCCGCGGCCCTGGCCGTCACCCTGCTCGGCGAATGTCTGAGCCTGTCCGCCGCGGCCGGAGCGGCCCTTCTCCTGGCGTCCGTAGTGGATGTCGGAGTGTTCGGAGGAGAACGTTCGGGGCGTTCTCGGGCCGATCGAGCCGCGCGGTGATCCGGGCCAATCTAGTGGCACACGGGGAACGGCCCCGGACAACAAAATTCAGGAGGCTGGACGACATGAGCGGCTGCTACGACTACGACTACAACAACCACTGCAACGACTACGACTACAACGACTGCTACAAGCCGCGCCGCCGTCGCCGCCACCACAAGAAGCGTGACTACTGCTGGGACTACGGCTACTGAGCCGACAAACGCGAAATGGCCGGGGAGCGAACATCGCTCCCCGGCTTTCGCACGCTGCGTGTCTCGTCGCTGACGGGTGCACCCGAGCGATCCACAGTGGTCGAATTAGCGCCCGGGAACGCGGAATCGTCCCCTAGGATGCCGTCCGGATGCCGTCCGGCCGAGGGCGGACGCTTTGAAGGGGCATGAGATGGCCGACCAGGACCGAGCAGCTCCCACCGGCATCGACGTCACGAAACCCAGCATCGCGCGGGCCTACGACGTCGTCCTCGGAGGTAAGGACAACTTCGAGATCGACCGTGCCGTGGTCGGCGAAATGCTCAAGATCGTGCCGCAGCTGCCCGAGGTAGCCGCCTATAACCGGCAGATCCTCAAGCGCGGCGTCCGTTTTCTCGTCGAAGAAGCCGGCATCCGGCAGTTCATGGACCTCGGCTCCGGATTACCGACGCAGGAGAACACCCACCAGATCGCCCAGGCTTCGGCGCCGGAGTCCCGCGTCGTCTACGTCGACAACGACCCGATCGTTCTCGCCCACGGCCGGGCCATCCTCGCTGAGAACGACAACACGAGCGTGGTCACCGCCGACCTGCGGGACCCGGAGACCGTCCTCGCCAACGCCGAGGTGAACCGCCTCATCGACTTCTCGCAGCCGGTAGGTGTCCTGCTCGTCGGCATCCTGCACCACCTGCACGACGGCGAGGACCCGCAGGGCGTCGCCAAGGCCTACATGGACGCCGTGCCGTCCGGCAGCTACCTGTTCATGACCAGCTTCTGCGCGTCGTTCCCGGAGGCCGCCGCGCTCGAGGAGACGTACCTCAGCGTGCTGGGCACCGGTCGATTCCGCTCGCTGGAGGAGCTGCAGGGCTTCTTCGGTGACCTCGAGATGGTCCCGCCGGGCTTGGTGTCGCTGCCGGAGTGGCGGCCGGACGAGCCGATCGTCGAGGAGCTGACCGTCGCCGAGCGTCTGATGGCCGGAGGCATCGCCCGGAAGCGCTGAAACCAGCCACAATGCGTCGATGACGTTCACCGATCTGGAAGTCGCCTACCTGCGGTCACAGCCGATCGCCCGGTTCGCCACGGTCGGCGCGGAGGAGCAGCCCGACGCCGTCCCCGTGGCCGTGGAGTTCGACGGTTCGGTCTTCTGGGTCGGCGGCACCGGCGAGGCCGTGCTGGCGACGCGGAAGATGCGGAACGTACGGGCGGGCCGGCGCAAGGTCGCGTTGATCTTCGACGACGTCGTGTCGTTCGACCCGTTCATCGTCCGAGTGTTGCGTGTGTACGGCGTCGCGGACGGGCCCGTCGAGCGAACCGGCATGGTCGGTCCCGGTTACTTCCTCCGGATCACCCCGACCGTGTCGTGGAGCTGGAATCTCGACGGGGAGCCCGAACCGGCGGGAGAAAACTGGTACGAGGCTCGTCGTACCGTGCATTAGTGAACTGGAGCCGGATCGGGCCGCCGATCGACGTACGACCGCTCTTCGCCGTCGAACGGGCGGAGCTGCTAGCGGTGCTCGGCACGCTCGACGAGGAGCAGTGGCTGGCTCCGACGGTGTGCCCGGGCTGGAGCGTCCACGACCTCGTGGCGCATGTCGTCCACGACTACATGCGGCGGCTCTCCGGCGGGCGGGACGGCTGGTCGGCCGGCTGGATCCCGGTGCCCGATGGGGACATCGCGCCGGTGCTCAACCGGGCTAACGACGAGTTCGCCGCCGCGCTGCGCGGGATCAGCCCGCGGGTGCTGATCGGGCTGGTAGCCGGGCTCGGCCCGCAGCTCGACGACTACTGGGCCACGCGCGACCTGGACGCTCCCGGAATCTCGGTGTCGTGGGCGGCGCCGGACGTCCCGGCGCCGGCCTGGCTCGACATCGCTCGCGAGTACACCGAGTTCTGGGTGCACCAGCAGCAGATCCGGGACGCCGTCGGGCGCCCGGGCGCGGACTCGCGTCAGCTCACGTACCCGGTCGTGGACGCGTTCCTGCGTGCGCTGCCGCGTGCCCTGGCGGACGCCGACGGCACGTCGGTCACGGTGGCGGTGTCCGCTCCGGTCGACGACGCGTGGACGGCGCGCCGGGGCCCGGACGGCTGGACGCTCGCGCGGGGTGAGTGCGACGCACCGGACGCGCGCGTGAAGGTCGGGCCGAGGACGCTCTGGCGGGTCGCGACGCGCGGGATCGAGCCGGATGAGGCGCTCGAGAACGCCAAGCTCGAGGGCGATCACGAGCTCGCAAGGGCCGCCCTGACCCTGGTCTCCATAGTCCGCTGAAGCCCACCTCATTGGGACGTCCCAAGGTTTACACGGCACCGCAGCCCGAACACCGCTCGGGAGCGAGCGAGTCGCCGCGCCACCGTCGCATGCGGGGCTCGATGTCGCGATGTTGCTATCAAACCAACATCGCGACCAGAATGTCGCTATCATTGCGACACGATGATCTACACTCCGGCACCTCTAACCGGTGAAGACCGTAGCGTGCTCGCGGAGATCCACGAGATGCGACGGCAGCTGGCGAGCGTTCTGCGCGCGCCACGCCGCTGGCAGGGAGGCCTGCGGCGCACGATGCTGGCCCGCGCGATCCGCGGATCCAACAGCATCGAGGGGTACCTCGTCGAGGAAGACGATGCGGCAGCCGCCCTGGATGACGAAGAGCCGCTGAGCGCCGACGAACAGACCTGGGCCGAAATTCGCGGATATCGCCAGGCGCTCGGCTACGTCCTCCAGATGGCGGTCGACGCGCACTTCGAAATCGACACCTCCGCGATGCGCAGCATGCACTACATGATGCTCGCGCACGACTTGCGCAAGAGCCCTGGTCGATACCGGACGGGCCCGATTTACGTCCACGACGAGAAGCGCGGGCTCGTCGTGGACGAGGGTCCGGATGCCGATCGGGTCCCTGCGCTGATGGCCGAACTCGCGGAGAGCATTCGAGCGGATGCGGATCTCGATCCCTTGGTGCGCGGCGCCATGGCGCACCTCAACCTGGTGATGATCCATCCGTTCCGCGACGGGAACGGGCGGATGGCCCGCGCCCTTCAGACCCTGGCGATCTCACGGCAGACCATCGTCGAGCCCGCGTTCTCCAGCATCGAGGAGTGGCTGGGCCACAACACAGAGGACTACTACCAGGCACTCGCCGTCACTGGCCAAGGTTCGTGGCGCCCCCGGTCCGATGCCCACCTCTGGGTTGCGTTCAACATTCGGGCCCATCACATGCAGGCCCAGACCGTCGCTCAGCGGTTGAGCGAAGCCGCCGACATCTGGGAAGAGTTGGACGGACTGGTAAGCGACCACCGCCTTCCGGAACGAGTGACCAACAGCCTCTACGAAGCGGTGCTCGGGTATCGGGTTCGGCGCTCGGGATACATGAAGATGACCGAGGTCGAAAAGCACACCGCAACGCGCGATCTGGGACGACTGGCCGAGTTGCAGCTGCTCCGCCCACAGGGCGAAACGCGGGGGCGCTTCTACGTCGCCGGCGACCGTCTCCGGGAAATGCACACGGAACTTCGTCGACGTCGTCGGCCGCTGACCGATCCGTATCCGTGGTTACTCCGAAAGCTGGTCGAGGCCGCGCCCAGGGTCCTCAACGCTTCAGGCTCGCTGGCTGAGTAGCCACTCGTCGAACGTCGTGGGGGCGATCCGGGCATTCTCGCCGGGCAGCATCACGTTGCCGGCCATCTCCTCCCCGAAGATGCCGGTTGACCAGCTCGGCGCCAACCGGACTTCGCGTCCCCGCGCCTCGTTCGTCCGACGCGCCATGTCCACCAGGTCCTGCGGCTCCGGTCCGACGAGATCGGCGTCCCGGCCGCGCGGCTCGCCCACCGCGATCTCGGCGAGCACCGCGGCGACGTCCTCGGGAGCGATCGGCTGGACGAGCAGCGGCGCGATCGTCGCGACGCCGTCGCGCTCGGTCCAACTCGCAACCATCGCCGCGAAGTCGTGGAACTGCGCCGCCGGCAGGATCGTCCACGGCACGACGCCGGCACTCACCAAACGCTCCTGTTCGCGCTTGCCCGCGTAGTGCGCGTTGCCCTCCACACGGTGGACCCCCGCGATCGACAGCAGCACGTGGTGACGGACGCCTGCGCGTTCCTCGGCAGCCAGCAGGTTGCGCGTGGCTGCGCCGAAGTACGCGACGGCCTCGTCCCGGTCGGTCGCGGGGCCGTTGGTGGCGTCGACCACCACCTCGACGCCTACCAGCACGTCGTCCAGACCCTCGCCGGTCACCAGGTCGACGCCGCCCGACCGGCTGATCCCCACGACGTCGTGTCCGTCTCGCTCGAGCGCGGCGACGGTGAGGGCCCCGATGTTGCCGGTGGCCCCGGCGACTGCGATCCGCATGGCGACTACCTCTCTCCTGGCGGGTGTCGTGTCGAACCCTAATCCGGATAAAAAAGATCCGCAATATCAGCGATACACTAATCACTGTGAAGCTTCCGGTGAGCACCGAGTGGGTTCTGCACTGCGCGACGACGTTGGCGCAGTTGGAGCCGGGCGCCACGGCCTCCGCGGCGCAGCTCGTGGCGTACTACGGCCTGCCCGCGGCGTCGCTCGCCAAGCAGTTGCAGGCGCTGGTGCGGGCCGGTGTGCTCACCGCGTCGCCGGGTCCTCGCGGCGGCTTCCGGCTCGCGCGTCCCGCCGCCGACATCACGCTGCTGAACATCGTCGAAGCCGTGGACGGCCCGTCCGAGCCCTACGTCTGCCAGGAGATCCGCCAGCAGGGACGCGGCGCGCTCCCGCCCGACGAGTGCCGCAGCACCTGCGTCCTCGCCGCCAGGATGGCCGACGCGCACCAGGCGTGGCGGAACAGCCTCTCCGGCGTGAGCCTGGCCGACGTCCTGGACTCGCTGCCCCCGTCGGCGCCGGCCCGGACACGGTCACTTCTCGCGTCGGTGAACGCGTGAGTCCCCATCACGCGGGTGCCGACCGATATGGTGCAAGAGCCGTCGGCGGCCCCTCCCCCTCTGGGTTGCACCGAAGGGCCGCCGACGACTCGCTCCAGGTTGGACCGAAGCCTCACCGGAGAGGTTAATCCGGGCATTGACCCGCCACAGCCCCGTCGAGCGTGGCGCGTCAGGACACGGCGACTGCCTCGATCTCGAGCAGCCACTTCTCGTCGTAGATGCCGGTGATGATGACGGTGAGCGCCGGGCTGTGGCCGCCGAGCACCTCGTGCCGGATGCGGGCGTTGGCCTCCCGGTACTGCCGGTCGGAGAGGAAGACCGTCACCTTCGTGAGGTTCTCCAGGCCCAGGTGTGCGGTGTTCAGTACTCCGACGACGTTGCGCCAGGCCAATCGGCACTGGTCGTCGAAGGTCTCGGGAACGTGGCCGGTCTCGTCCTCGGGCACCTGGCCGCTGATGAACAGGATGTTCGATGCGCCGGTCGCCAGGGCGCCCATGCCGTAGGAGCGGGGTTGCGGGTCAAGAGTCGTGATCTCCACGCCAGGAACCGTAGCCAAACGTGTGCAAAGGGTGTTGCCTAACGGGATCACCGGACGACACTCGGGAGGCTCGTGTGGACGCCAAACCACTGCGCTGGCTCGCCGCGACGGTCACGACCGGAGTACTCGTGGCGGTGGGAGCCACCACTCTCGCCGCGGATGCATCGAACGAACGGCAGAAGGCCCGCAGCGTCATCTTCGTCAACGGCGACGGCATGGGTCCGGCGCACCGCGAAGCGGCCCGGCTCGCGCTCGAGGGCCTCGACGGACAGTTGGTCATGGACAGCCTGCCGGTGTCCGGGCAGCTGACCACCAGCCCGGACGACCCGGCGAACCCGATCACCGACTCGGCGGCGGGCGCCACCGCATGGACGATCGGCCAGCGGACCTACAACGGCTCGATCGGGTACGACGTCAACAAGAGGCCGGTGCCGACGCTCGGCTACCGGGCGAAGCAGGCGGGCAAGGCGACTGGCCTGGTGACCACCGCTCAGGTCACCGACGCCTCCCCGGCCGCCTGGTTCGCGAACGTCCCGGACCGGGGTCAGCAGGACGAGATCGCCCGGCAATACATCGACGTCAGCAAGCCGGACGTCATTCTCGGTGGCGGCGAGGACTGGTGGCTGCCGGCAGGCAACCCGGGCGCGTACCCCGACAAGCCCGCGGAGGACCCGACCGAGGGCAGCCGCAGCACGAAGGGCGACCTGATCGCAATAGCACGACAGGCCGGCTACCGGTACGTGTCGACGGCGGCGCAACTGCAGGCCGCCCCGGACGGCAGGCTGCTCGGGCTGTTCGCCAACCAGGAGATGTTCCAGCAGCGCGAGGAGGGCCAGGGTGACGTCTACAGCCCGGTCGTCAGCCTGGCCACGATGACCTCGAAGGCGCTCGCCACGCTGAAGAAGGACCGGGACGGGTTCTTCCTGCTCATCGAGGAGGAGGGCGTCGACGAGTTCTCCCACGACAACAACGCGGCCCGGATGCTGCAGTCGATGGGCGAGCTGGAGAAGGCCGTCGCGGTGGCGAAGGCGTACGTCAACGCGCACCCGGACACGCTGCTCGTCATCACCGGTGACCACGAGTGCGGCGGCCTCACGGTCGAGGACACCGGGACCACGGATGAGTCCGGCGACGCGATCTCGAAGGAAGACGGGCCGTTCGCGATCCCCGGCAGCCCGCTGAAGTTCAACCTCGACTGGACGACCAGCGGCCACACCGGCGTCGACGTGCCGGTCACCGCGGCCGGTCCGTACGCGACGTTGTTCACCGGCAAGCACCCCAACACGCACGTCCACGAAGTGCTTTCGAAGATCCTGACGAAGTAGCGCGCGGCCCGGCCGGTGGGAACACCGGCCGGGCCCTCCGCTATCTACGGGTGCAGTTGACCCGGCTGGTGGTCACCGTGGACATCCGGTGCGTGGGGCTCGACCACGTCACCCGCTGGCTAGCGGTGGCGACGCAGCGACCGGTGGTGCGGGTGACGACCCGCGTGCGGACCCCAGAACAGGGGGCGTTGACCGTGATGCTGCCGCCGAACAGCGGCGCGACTCGAACCACCGTGCAGCCGTCGGCCCGGGCCGGGTGAGCGAACGCCACCACCGAGAGCGGCACGAGCACGGACGCGCCGATCACCCCCGTCATCGTTCGTCGAACACTCATCGTGTTTCCTTCGTCGGCGTCCTGATGTCGCGACCAGGAAAGCGCCGGAAGGCCTGCGACGGTATTAGGGAAATCCCCAATTCGTCCCGTTCGACGGTAAGCACAACTAGGCATTGATACGCCGTTTCAGCAGCGCCAACGAGCACACAGGGTGTACCGATACAGGTGTAATGCCCTACTTTGGACAACGCCGCAGTCACACGCGGCTTTTGCCCGGAGCGACCGCAACTGGAGTTGGTGGCGATCACTACGGCGACCACAGTGTGCTCGATAGCAGACCCAGAACTCATCGGCAGGGACGCTGAGCGGCGGTACCTCGACGATCTACTCGACGAGTTGCCGGTCGCCGGTCGTGCGCTGCTCGTCCGCGGTGATCCCGGCGTCGGCAAGACCACGCTGCTGGACTACGTGGAACACAAAGCCGCTTCCCGGTACCAGGTGTATCGGGTGCGAGGGGTGGAAAGCGAAACGACGCTCCCGTTCGCCGCGCTCGGTGAACTGCTGCTGCCGCTCCGCCGACGCTTCAGCGCGCTGCCGCGCGCCCAGCGGGAGAACCTCGAGACCGCGCTGGCGCTCAGCGAGCTGGTGTCCGACTCCGCGGTGAACCCGTACGCCGTCTGCGTCGCTACGCTCAACGTCCTGTCGCTGGCCGGACACGACCGGCCATTGGTGGCGCTCGTCGACGACCTGCAATGGGTGGACGCCGACTCGGTGAACGTCTTTCGCTTCGTGGCCCGGCGGGTCACGTCCGACCATGTGGCGTTCATCGCCGCCACCCGCAAGCTCTCCGAGGAGCCGCGAGGACACGCCGTCCTCGACGTCACCGGCCTCTCCGAGCGGGAGTGCCGGTTGGTGCTGGACAGTCACAGGCTCGTGGTCGCACCCGGCGTCCTCGACGCGTTGGTCGGGTTCTCCCGCGGGAACCCGCTGATCCTGCTGGAGTTCGCGTTCCGACTGAGCGAGGCGCAGCGTCGCGGCGAGGAGCCGCTGCCCGCGGCACCCGCCCGCGGCGGCCGCGCGGAACAGGGTTGGACGTCACGGATCCGCGCGTTGCCCGCTCCGACCCAGCGGGCACTCGTGCTGGTGGCCGCCGCGCGCGAGCCGACGGTGGAGATCGTCGACCGGGCGCTGGGGGCGTGGAAGCTCGCGCCGGACGACCTGACGGCAGCCGAGGAAGCGCGCCTGGTCCGGGTGGTGGCCGACCGCTACGAGCTGGTCCATCCGATCTTGCGCAGCGTCGCGCTGAGCAACGTCCCGGTCGGCGTCCGCAGGCAGGCCTACCGCGCGCTCGGCGAGGGAGCCACCGGCGCCACCCGGGCCTGGTATCTCGCCTGTGCGGTGTCGCGGCCGGACGAGGACGTCGCGGCCGGACTCGTCCAGGCCGCGCGGGAGGCTCGACAGTGCGGTTCGTACCTGGCCGCGGCGCAGGCGTGGCGCCGAGCCGCGGAGCTGACGCCCGCCCGCTCGAACCTCACCGCGGGCCGCCTGCTCGACGCCGCCAGGGACGCGTTCGCGGGCGGGGCCTGCGACGACGCCGCGCGGTGGTGCGAGGAGGCACGCGCGACGGCGACCGATCCGGCGTTGCGCGCGGACATCGCGCTGCTGCACGGGCGGGCGTTGACCTGGATGGGCAGCGTCCGGCACGCACATCGCCTGATGAGCACGGCCGCCGAGGCGATCGCACCGACCGACAGCGTCCGCGCCGCCGCACTCGCCCACGAGGCCGCCCTCCCCGCCGTCATGCACGCGGACCCGGCAGGCGCGATCGCCGCCGCGCGCCGGGGCATGGAACTCGCGACATCCGCCGCGGGGGTCGAGCGGTGCGCGCTGTTCCTCTGCCAGGGCCTCGCGCTCACCCACCGCGTCGAGGACGCCTGCCGGGAGCTGGACCGCGCCCTCGCCGCGTTCGAGGGCACCGATCCGGCCGCCACCGGGATCGAGCTGACGAACCTCGCGCAGGTCTGCTTCTGCGTCGAGCGCTACGAGGACTCGCAGCGTCTCCTGCACGCGGTCCTCGACGGAGCGCGCCGGAGCGGCAACCCGGTCGCGTACGCGTTCGCTTTCGGAGTGCGCAGCGAGCTGGGCTGGTGGCTCGGGCAGTGGTCGGCTGCCTACGCCGACTGCCTGGAAGCGACGGCAAAAGGCCGGGCGCTGCGTCAGCGGGGTGTGGTGGCCGCCGGGCTGCTCATGCAGGCCCGCTTCGACGCCGCCCGCGGCGACCACGCCGGTTGCGAGCGGCGCGCCGCCGAAGCCATCGAGTTCACCGACTTCACTGACGTCCGGTCGATGCAGATCTACCGCGAAGCCGCGCTAGGGCTGGACTGCCTGAGCCGGGGCGCGGGCACGGATGCGGCGGTCCACCTGGGCCACGCGCAGGAGATCTTCGTCCGCTTCGGGCTGGGCAACCCGAACGTCACGCCGTTCGCCGGGGACGCCGTCGAGGCTCACCTGCGCGCCGGGAACCCGGGCGCGGCCAGGGACACGCTCGCCTGGCTGGAGGAGTGCGCCGACCGGACCGGCCTGCGCTGGCAACGGGCGGTGAGCGCGCGCTGCCGCGCGCTGCTCGCCGACGACCCCGACGCCGCGGACGCCGCCTTCCGCGAAGCGCTGGCAGAACACGATCGCCTGCCGACGCCGTTCGACCACGCGCGGACGCTGCTCTGTTACGGCGAAGCGCTGCGCCGCACCCGGCAGAAGGCACGGTCACGGGGTCCGCTGCTGGCCGCGCACCGGATGTTCTCCTCGCTCGGGGCGGCACCGTGGACCCAGCGCTGCCTCGCCGAGCTAGCCGCGAGCGGCCATCACCCGCCGCGCGCCCGGCGAGCCGGCGGGCTGGACCGGCTGAGCCCGCAGGAGCTCCAGGTCGCCCGCATGGTCGCGGCCGGGCTGACGAACACCGAGGTCGGCTCCGCGCTGTTCGTCTCGCCGAAGACCGTGGAAGCGCACCTGACCAGCATCTACCGGAAGCTGCGGGTGCCGTCCCGCACCGGGCTGACGCGCCTGGTGACCGAGAGCGGGCTGTCCGACTGTTGAGCTCAGACGTGGGCGGTGACGCCGGGAACGTCGTCGAGCCGGTACCAAACCGGCAAGCCCCGTTCCTGCGCGATCGCGACGTCCTGATCCGCGCCGGTCGACGCGCCGGGCAGGCGGAGGACGGCGTCGCAGTGCTGGAGCAGCCGCTGCGCGGTCGGGTACATGACCTGCTCGGCGAACGGATCGGTCGGGCCGGCGGCGCCCGCACCGCGCAGCACCGGCAGCGCGACCCACTCGCCGATCATCGGTACGTGCCCGGCGCGGAACAGCGGCCAGGCCGCCTCTTCCAGCGAGCGCAGGTTCGCGGCCATCAGCTCGGGGTCGTCGCCGGTGCCGGAACGATAGGGACCGGCGATCAGGATCAGCAGTGGTTTGGTCGTCGTCATGGGCGTAGACTACGTGCAAGATCGTGCACGAACAAGAAGGACTATGCATGCTCGCCGCTCAGAGGCAGGAACTCCTACTCGGTCGATTGCGCATCGAAGGTCGTGTAGTGGCCAAGGACATCGCCACTGAACTGGGGATTTCCGAGGACAGCATCCGGCGCGACCTTCGAGAGCTGGCCGCCGCCGGTTTGTGCCAGCGGGTGTACGGCGGGGCGCTGCCGGTCTCCCCGGCGATTGCGGATCTGCAAACGCGCACAAACGTGCAGCCGGACAGCAAGCAGCGGGTCGCTGCCAGGGCCGCGCAACTGATCACGCCGGGCAGCACCGCGATCCTCGACGGCGGCACCACCGCACTCGCCGTTGCCAGAGCACTGCCGCCGGACCTGCAGGCGACGATCGTCACTCACAGCCCCACGGTCGCGGCCGCGCTGGTGGACCACCCGGCGGTCGAGATCCACGTCATCGGTGGACGGATCTTCAAGCACTCGGCGGTGGCGTGCGGAGCGGCCGCGGTCGAGGCGGCGGCCGGCGTCAACGCGGACGTGTTCCTGATGGGCGTCACCGGTGTGCACGCCACCGCCGGGCTGACCACCGGCGACGCCGACGAGGCGGCGATGAAGCGAGCGCTGTCCCGCCGATCGGCGGACACCTACGTGCTGGCCAGCGCGGAGAAGATCGGCGCCGCGTCGCGGTTCGCCGTGCTCGCGTTGACCGATGTGGCCGGCGTCGTCACCGATGTCGCCGCCGACCACCCAGCTCTCCGTGACCTCACCGCGACCGGAGTCCCGGTGATCACGGCGAGCGGCTAACGACGGTGCTGCAGTGCCCAGTTCAGCGCGTAGTCGGCGACCGCTTCCCAGCCGGGCTCGGCGCACGTCCAGTGCGACCGGCCGGGGAACTCGTAGTACTCGGTGAGCGCCGACGACTTCGCGTAGTGCTTCGCGTTCGACTTGTTCACCGACGGCGGCATGATGTGGTCGGATCCGCCGCCGATGAACAGCAGCGGCGCCCGGTCGTCGTTGGAGTAGTCGACCCAGGTCTCCTGGTGGCCGGGCTTGAGGTTGGCGATCAGCCCGTACGCCCAGATCCAGTTGCCCGGTGCCGGGATCGCGTACCGCTCCCAGGCCTTGTCGGACTCCTCGCGGGGCAGCGTGTTCGCGAACGCGTAGTGGAACTCCTCCGGCGTGAAGCCCACCGCGCGGTGGAAGGTGGCCGGGTTCTTCAGCGCCGGGAACAGCGACTTGACCTGCGAGAGCGGCGTGACGTGGACGCCCTCGGTCGGCGCCGAGTCGATCACCACGCCGGCGCTACCGAGCCCGCGGGCCAGCAGCAGCTGGGTCAGCGTCCCGCCAAAGGAGTGCCCGATCAGAATCGGCGGGGCGTCGAGGCCCTCGATCACGCCGGCCAGGTGATCGACGGTCTCCGGCACGGTGAGCTCGGCGATGATCTCCGGCTTCTCGCGGAGCGCCTCGACCTCGATCTCGAAGCCCGGGTACGCCGGGGTGAGGACGCGGTAACCCTTGGCGCCGTAGTAGTCGACCCAGCCTTCCCAGGAACGGGGGGTCATCCAGAGGCCGTGGATTAGGACGATCGTCTCAGTAGAGGACATGACGCCGATGCTCGTTGCCCGGCGTCGTCGCTCGTATCCCGTGGAACGCGTAGTCCTTGGCTACCGATAGACCTGGCGCAGCCTGCGGCGGGACGTCACACCGAGCTTCCGGAAGACCTTACGGAGGTGGTAGTCGACCGTGCTCGCACTCAGGAACAGCTGGGCCGCGATCTCGGCGTTCGTGGCACCGTCGCGGGCGAGTGCGGCGATCGTCGCCTCCTGCGGGGTGAGCGCCGACCGGGCAGGCTCCGGTCCGCGCTGCGCGGTCTCGCCGGTCGCGGCCAACTCCCGGCGGGCGCGCTCGGCGAACGCGCCGGCGCCGATCTCTTCCAGCAGCTCCAGCGCGGTCCGCAGTTGGTCACGGGCGTCGCGGCGACGCTTCTCCCGCCGCAGCCACTCCCCGTAAAGCAGGCGGGCCCTGGCGACGTCGAGCCGCGCCTCGGTCTCCGCGAGCCGCTCGACCGCGCCACGGTAGAGCTCCTCGGCGCCGCCGCCGTCCGCGAGCAACGCCCGCGAACGGAGCAGCAGGCCGTGGATCCAGGGTGTCGCGGCGACGTCCGCGCGGGAGCGCAGCATCTCGAGCGCGCGCTCGGCCAGCTCGCGGTCCCCCGACCGGACCGACGCCTCGATCAGGTCCGGCAGCACGCGGGTGTGGACGCAGAACACGTCGTCGTCGATCAGATGCCGCAACAGCGCGCGGGCCTCCGCCGGGTGTCCGGTGCCGAGCGCCAGGATCGCTTCGGCGTACTCCGCGATCCGCACCACCGACCCGTGCCCGAGCGGCACCGAGGCCTGACCGACACCGCGCACCCTCACGCTCAGGTGCTCTGCGGTCGCCCGCCAGGCCAGCAGCTCCGGATGCTGGTACATGTCCCACTGCTCCGCGGTCGCACCGAGCGCGGAGCGGATCTGGCACCCGTCGGCGACGAGTTGCTCGGCGACCGTGAGCCGTCCGAGCTCGGTGTGCGCCATCGAGTGGGTGAACAGCGCGGAGTCGAGTTCCCAGAGCGCACCGGTGCGGCGCGCGATGTCGATGGCGCGGCGCAGGACGGCGTGCGCCGAGGCGTAGTCCCGCCGGATCGTGCACGCGGTCGTCGCGACGACCCACGCTTCCAGCAGCTCCTCGTCGGGGATCCCCGGTGCGAGCAGCGCGGCGACACCGCGCTGCAGGATCGGAGCGCCCCGCGCGTAACCGTGCACGGCGAGCGTGGCGAACCCGACCGCGAGAAGGTCGCGCGGTTTGGTCAGCGGCTCGGAGTAGGGGTGCGCGAGAACGGCCGCGGCCACGTCGGCGGGTGTCGTCCCCCGAATCAGGTGCTCCGCGTTGATCGCCCACTGCACGGCCCGGAACAGCGCGAGCCGGGTGAGGTCGGGCTCGGCGTCCCCGAACGCCTCGGCCGCCGCCAGGCAGATCGCCGAGGCGTCGGCCACCGACCCGTCGCCCAGCGTGATTCCCGCGTAGGCCCTGGCGATCAGCGCGCGGCCGCGGTCGACGTCGTCGAGCCAGGCCGGGGCCAGTGCGTCGAGCAGCGCCCGGGCCTGGAGCGGTGCACCGCTGGTCACCGCGGCCTGGGCGGCCATCACCGCGCGGCGGGCGCGCTCCCGGTCGTCGGCGGTGAGCTCGGCGGCGCGGGCCAGGAAGCTGACCCGTGCGGCGTACCCTCCGCGGGCGGCGGCTCGCTCGGCGCAGTGTTCGAGTTGGTCCGCGACGGCCGCGTCCGGCCCGAGAGTGGCCGCGGCGAGGTGCCACGCCCGCCGATCCACGTCGGACGATCCGGTCGTCGCCGAGGCCAGCGCCCGGTGCGCGGCGCGCCGATCACCCGGAATCGCACCACCGTAGATCGCCGATCGCACCAGCGGATGCCGGAACCGGACCTCGGTCGTGATCGACACCAACCGCGACGCCTCCGCCGCTTCGGCTGCCCCCGGGACCAGGCCGAGCGCGGCTGCGGCGTCGGCGATCCGGCCGTAGTGGCCGCTGGGCTCGGCCGCGGCCAACAGCAGCCAGCTCTGGGTATCGGTCGGCAGCGCGTCGATCTGCGTGCGGTAGTGCGCTTCCAGGCGCGGTCCGACCGGTAACGGCTCGGGCAGCTGTCTGCCGCCACGGAACTGGTCGGCGGTCAGTTCCTGGCCGAGGTCGGTGAGCGCGAGCGGGTTGCCGCCGGTGGCCCGGACGATCTGGTCGGCCACCCGCGGGTCCAGCGCACCCGGCACCACCGACCGGAGGAGCTGCCCGGCCGCGGCCGTACCGAGCCCCTCCAGATCGAGGGTGGGCAGCCCGTCCAGCGCCGTGAACGGCGTCCCGGTGCGCACGGTGAACACGATCCCGAGGCCCTCGGCGTGCACCCGGCGGGCGACGAACGCGAGCGCGGTCATCGAGTCGGCGTCCAGCCACTGCGCATCGTCGACGCAGCAGAGCACCGGACCGGCGGCGGCGACCTCGGCGAGCAGCCCGAGCGTCGCGAGGCTGACCAGGTAGCGGTCGGCGGCCGGCCCGTCGGCCAGCCCGCAGGCGACCGCCAGCGCGTCACGCTGAGCCGTCGGCAGGCGGAGCCGCCGGTCGAGGTGGGGGATCAACATCCGGTGCAGGGCCGCCCACGGGAAGTCGGCCTCCGACTCGACGCCGGCCACGCGGACGACGGTCGTGGAGTCGTCGGACGCCGCAGCGGCGTGGTCGAGCAGCGCGGTCTTGCCGATGCCCGCCTCGCCGCGCAGTACCAGGACTCGGCTGAGCCCGTCGGCCAGCGAGGTCAGGACGTCGTCGAGCCTGGCCAGTTCGGCCTCCCGCCCCCACAGTTCCACGCGGTGACCGTACTTCCCCGGTCGGGACACTGAACCGTTTCAGGCCAACCGTTCCAGTTCGGCAACGAGGAAGACACGCTCAGAACACTGCGACACAAGCTCCGGTGTCCGCGTCCCACCGGCGGGTGGTGCCGTCGTAGCCGACGCTGACCAGCCACCGCCCGTCCGCGGCCACCGCAAGATCGCTGACGACGTCGTGGTGCCCGGCGAGCGCGGCGAGCGGCCGCCCGTCCGGCGTCCAGGTGCGTACGGTCCGGTCGTGGCTGGCGGAGGCGAGCCAGCTGCCGTCGGCAGCGAACGCCACGGCGCTGACCAGGTGCGCGTGGCCGCGGAGGCAGCCGGCGGGTCGGCCGGTGCCGGTCTCCCACAGCCGGACGGTCTCGTCCTGGCCCGCCGACGCGAGCAGATCGCCGGCCGGAGCGACGGCCACCGCGGTCGCGCCGGGCGGATGCGCGTGGATGGTGCGGAGCAACTCGCCCGTGGTGGCGTCCCAGGTGCGAATCGTGCCGTCCCGCCCGCCGGACGCGAGCCAGTCACCCGCGATCGCCACCCCGGTGACGCAGTCGGTGTGGCCGTGCAGCAGTAAGCGCTGGAGGCCGGTGTCGGTCTCCCAGATCCGAACCGTGCCGTCGTGTGCCCCGGTGGCGAGCCAGGACCCGTCCGGGGCGATCGCGACCGCGCTCACCCAGCCCGTGTGGCCTTCGAGCGTCGCGCGGTGCGGACCGGAGGCGGACCAGAGGCGGACGGTCCAGTCACCACCCGCGGTGGCGAACCAGCCGCCGTCGGCCGCGACGGCCACCGCCGTGACGCAGTCCGCGTGCCCTTCCAGCCGCAGGCGCGACCGGCCGGACGTCGCGTCCCGGACGTGGATGACGCAGTCGTCGCCGACCGTCACCAGCCAGCGCCCATCCGGGGCGATCGCGACGCCCCGCAGCCACTCGCCGTGCGCGATCGACCAGACGGTGGGACCGGAACTGGTCATTCCCTGACTGTAGGACTCGGGTGGCGCCGCCGAAATCGGCTGAATTCCCGGCGGGAAGGTGCAAAGGTCGGAGGCCATGAGCTACCCGCCGCCCAGCTACCACGGTGACACCGGAGAACTGACGGCCACGTACCGAACCCCCGATGCGAAACCCGAGCTGACCTACGCGAACGGCAACACCGCCCACTACCTGGCGACACACGAGTCCACGGGCGGGCTGTTCGGGTTGTACCGCTGGGAGATGGGGCCGGAACCCAGCGGGCCTGGACCGCACTTCCACCGGACGATCTCGGAGTCGTTCTACATCCTGTCCGGCAGCGTGCGGATCTACGACGGACGCCGCTGGATCGACACGCGGCCGGGCGATTTCGTCCACGTGCCGATCGGCGGTGTGCACGGGTTCCGCAACGAATCCGGAGAGCCGGCGTCGATGTTGCTGCACTTCTCGCCGGGCGCACCGCGCGAGGGGTACTTCGAGGGGCTGCTCACGATCGCGGACAAGAGCGAGGAGGAGAAGGCCGCGTTCTACCTCGAGCACGACAACTTCTGGCTCTGACCTGCCTCAGTTCCGGTCGGCGCCGTGCGCCAGGCCTGGGCACCGGGATGCAGCCACTCGGTGATCGCCGGCCGGACGTCCGCCGCGATGTCGTCGCGGTCTACGGCGACTGGGCCCGCGAGATCGCGGTCGTCCAGCTCCTCGGCTTCCCGGCCGGACGCTGGGGCCTCGGTGGTAAGCCCGTCGAGGCCCCGGCACCCCGGGTGGCGTTCGGTATCCGCGACGGTGTGTTCAGCCGCCCCGACGCCGCGGACCTCCTCGGCAGGTTGGCCGCCGGTGTCTCCGACGCGATCGCGGGCGTCGTCGGAGAACGCGTCCGCGCGGGTGTCACCGTGGAGTTCGTGGGCGCCCCCGACGGCCGAACCGCCGTCGCAGGCACCCTGGTCACCCCGTGACCACTCACGAGTCGTCGCTCGGTGGGTCCTCGCCGACGAGGCCGTCGACGGACTCGCGAATCAGGTCGGCGTGGCCGACGTGCCGCGCGTACTCCTCGATCAGGTCGATCAGGACCCGCCGCAGGCTGGGCCGGACGCCGGTGTCGGACTGCCACTTGACCAGCTGACCGACGTCACCGCCCTCCAGTGCCGCCGCGATCGCCGCCCGCGATCGCGCCACCGCATCCCCCCACAGCGCCCTGAGCTGCTCGGGCGAGTCGTCGGCGGCCGACCGCCACTCCCAGCCCTCACCGTCGTACTTCTCCCAGACCGACGGGTAGTCGTCACCCCGCAGCCGCACGGTGAAGTACATGTCCTCGACCAGCGCGAGGTGCTTCAGCAACCCGCCGAGCGTGACCGTGGAGGCGCCGACCGTCGCGTTCATACCGTCCGCGTCGAGGTCGCCGCACTTCCACGCGAGCGTGGCGCGCTGCCGGTCGAGCGAGCCGAGCAACGTGTCGACCTCGCTGCCCGCGACCGGCGGTTCCGGATGTGGCACCGCGGTCACGCCACCGTCAGGCAGAACGGGTGGCCCGCCGGGTCGGCGAAGACGCGGAACCCCTCGGGGGCACCTTCCAGCCGCCGCGCACCCAACGCGAGCACCTTCTCCTCGCCCTCGTCCAGATCGTCGACGAGGATGTCCCAGTGCGCCTGCTGCGGATGCGCCGGATCCGGCCACTGCGGCGGCGTGTAGTCGCTGACCTGCTGGAACAACACGTTCGCTGGAACATCGCGATAACCGGTACCGGAGATCATCACGCCCTCCGGCCCCTCGTAGGTGATCTCGGTGCCGGTCAGCGCGGCGTAGAAGCGAGCGAGCCCGGGGGCATCCGGAGCGTCGATCGTCACCGCGAACAGCTCCATCGCCGGCCCGACGCCGTCCCGCTGGCAGAGGTCGAACGGGTGGCCCGCCGGGTCGGCCAGCGTCACCCATGTGGCCCCCTCACCCAGCCGGGTCGCCCCCAGCGACACCGCGCGCTCGGCAGCCTCCTGGTACCCGTCGACGAGTAGGTCCAGATGGAACTGTTGCGGGCGTTCCTGGCCCGGCCACTGCGGTGGGACGTGATCGGGTGCGAGCTGGAACGCGACGTCCTTGCCCTCGGGCGTGCGCGTGACGATCCAGTCCGGTTCGCTACGGATGATCGGCCATCCGGTGAGGTCGGCGTAGAACGACGCGAGCTTCGCGTGGTCCGGCGCGTCGATTGCGACCATTTCCAAGCGTCCAATTCCCGTCATGTCGGCCATCCTGCCCCGGCACACCGACAGAACAAACACATCGGTCCGTCCCGAGTGGAACCCGAGGTTTAGGATCGGCGCCGAGACCACCGGGAAGTGTGGGAAGTGGGGACGACACCGTGGCCGACGCCGACTGGATGACTGCTGCCGCCGCCGAGGCCGTCGATCGGGACCCGGTCGACCTCCGCACGGACCTACCGCACCCGGCGCGGGTCTACGACTATCTCCTCGGTGGGAAGGACAACTTCCCGGCCGACCGCGCCGTCGCGGAGAACGGCCGGCGCGAGAACCCCGCGAGCGACGTCGCCCCCGGCGCCAACCGCGACTGGCTCCGGCGGACCGTCACGCACCTGACCGCGGAACTGGGCATCCGGCAGTTCCTCGACATCGGCACCGGGTTACCGACCAGCCCGAACGTGCACGAGGTCGCGCAGGCGATCGACCCGGCCGTCCGCGTGGTCTACACCGACAACGACCCGATCGTGCTCACCCACGCGCGGGCGCTGCTGGCCAGCGCCCCGGAAGGCGTGACCGACTACCTCGACGCGGACTTCCGTAACCCGCAGCAGATCCTCGAGGCCGCGAAGCGCACGCTCGACTTCGACCAGCCGATCGGCCTGCTGCTCATCGCGATCGCGCACTTCGTCGGCGACGCGGACGAGCCGCACCGGGTCGTGCGCGAGCTGATCGACGCGCTGCCGTCCGGCTCCTACCTGGCGCTCTCGCACCTCACCGGCGACTTCCTGCCCGAGCAGTGGAAGAAGGTCGAGGAGATGTACGCCGCGCGTGGCGTCACCATGCAGGTGCGGCCGAAGTCCGAGGTCGAGCGGTTCTTCGACGGCCTCGAGCTGGTCGAGCCCGGTCTGACGCTGGTGCACCGCTGGCGTCCGGACGAGAAGGACCGGTTCGCCGACCGCTCCGACGCGCTGGTGTCGGTCTACGGAGCGGTGGCCCGCAAGCCCTGACCGAGCGCGGCCCAGAAGTCGCGATAGAGGTCCGACTGGATCGGCATCCCGGCCCGCTGGGTCATCAGGATGCCGATCGTCTCGGAGGTCGGGTCTACCCAGAACGACGTCCCCAGGCCACCGTCCCAGCCGAACCGCCCGGACGGCGTCACCGCGAGGCCGAAACCCCAGCCGTACTGCTCGAAGAAGCCGGGGAAGAACCGCGCGGTGGCCTTTTGGTGCGGTGTCAGCTGGTCGGACGTCATGTCAGCCACCGACCGCCGGGTCAGTAGCCGGTCCGCGCCGACGCGTCCGCCCGCCAGCAACAACTGCCCGAACGCCAGCAGGTCGTCGACGGTCGAGACCAGCCCACCGGCCGCGGACGGGTAGGTCGGCCGCTCCCGCCACTCGGTGCCCCACTGCCCCGGGTCGTAGACGTGAAGTTCCCCGCTGCGCGGGTCGGGCGCGAACGCCGGCGGCACCCGGTCGAGCTTCTCCGCGGGCACGAAAAACCCGGTGTCGGCCATCCCGAGCGGGTCGAACACCCGCTCCTGCAACACCTGCTCCAACGGCTGTCCGGACGCTCTGGCGAGCAAAATTCCCAGCACGTCCGCTCCGGTGCTGTACGTCCACCCCTCGCCCGGCTGGTGCACCAGCGGCAGCGTGCCGAGCCTGCGCAGCCACTCGTCCGGGCTGTCGGAACTCTCCGGGACCGGTGGCCCGTTCATGATCCGGAGCTCGTTGGCCGCACGGCGCAGCGGCGCGTCGCCCGCGCCGAAGAACAGCCCGAAGCCCCACGAGTTGGTCAGGAGGTGCCGCAGCGTGACCGGCGACTTCGCCGGCACCGTGTCGTCCGGATCAGCAGTGACCGTGCGGATCACCCGCCGCGAGGCGAGCTCGGGCAGCCACAGGTCGACCGGGTCGTCGAGCCCGAGCCGATCCTCCTCGGCCAGCATCAGCGCGGCCGCGGAAACGATCGGCATCGTGATCGCGCCGATGCGGAAGATCGTGTCGCGGCCCAGCGGGCCGCCATCCGGGCCGGTGACCCCGACCTTCTCGACGGTCACGTCGCCTCGCCTGCTCACCAGAGCAACGGCACCCGGCGCCTGACCGGCTTCGACGTACCGGCTCAGGACGTCGGAAACCTGCGCCGTCGACAACTCATTCATGCCGACAGCATGTCAACCCGGCGGCCGGACGATCAGTCCTGCTCCTGGATGACGAGCAGCATCGTGCCTGCCGGGTCGCGGAGATAGGCGACCCGTTCGCCCCACGGCATGTCGGCCGGGGCGGTCACCACCGCATCCCCCGCGGCTGCCACCGCCGCGTCGAGGTCGGGAACGTAGAGGCACAGGTCGACCGCGTGACCGGTCGCCGGGAGCGGAACCTCGCCGTACAGCGCCGGCCCGTTGCCGAGGCCGAGCGCGACCTGGCCGGTTCCGATCCGCAGCGTGAGGTAGACCGGCTCACCCTCGTCGGGGAAACGGTAGTCGAGCTCACCGCCGAAGACGCGTTCATAGAACGCCCGCACCGGCGCGAGCTCGCGGCAGTTGACGATCGGGAACACGCTCACGGTCCGCGTGTCCCACTAAGCGCATACGTCGGTACGTGGCCAACTTTCTCGGGCTCGGGCTCGGGTTCCGGCTCGGGGCGCCGCCGGGTCCAGAGGGCGGCACACGCGAGCAGCAGGGCAACGGCGCACGCGCCCATACCGAGCGCCAAGCCCGGGTGGCCGGGCGCGGCGACCGGTCGACGTGGCTGCTGCATCACGTACGGGGTGTTCAGCGACCTCACCCGCTCGGCGACGACCTGCCCGGCGGCGACCGCGACGTCCTCGGCCACGGTCTTCTCCCGAGCGGTCGCATGGACCGTGATCGCACCGCCCTGGCGCGACACCTCCAGCGAGATCCGCACGTGGTCGGCCTGGTCCTGGCTCAACCCGGCACGGCGCGCGACCACGCTCGGGAAGTCGGGGGAATTGGCCACGACCGCGAACGACGGCACGAGCTGCCCTCGCGTCACGAGGTCCCGCTGGTACGACGTCAGCCAGTCCTCGTCGGCCGCGGTCACCGACACCCGGCTCTCCAGCTCCGCGCTCCACGTCGTCGGGATCGCCCGGACCACCGACACCGCGGCCAGCACCGCGAACACCGCAGCCGCCGGCACCAACACCCGGGGCGTCCACACGCGGAGGTCGGCCGACCGCGGCGGCGGGGGCGTCCCGGCGCGTTCGGACTCCGGCAGCGCCGCCACCGCCCAGCGCACCCGGACGTCGAGCGCGGCCGCGATCCCGGCCAGCAGGAGCAGCACCCGCAGGTCGGACAGGTGCAGGAACACGCTGGAGGCCAGCCACCCGGCCACCGCCGACGCGACGCCCACCGCCAGCAGGTGCTCTGTCCGGCGTCCGATCGAGCGGGCCAGCTGCGACACCCGCCAGCAGACGAAGAAGATCGCACCGAAGAAGATCGCCCACGCCGCCAGCAGCACGAGCCCGCCGTCCGCGGCCTGCTCCAAGTAGAAGTTGTGCGAGGCGACCACGATCGTCACCGGATCGCCCTGGTCGGAGTACCGGTCGTACTGCGGGAAGAGCGACCCGTAGGTGCCCATGCCGTGCCCGAACCCCGGCGCGTCCAGGAACATCCGCCACGCGGCCTCCTGCAGCCGGGCGCGGGTGACCAGCGACGGGTCGGCCGCGGCGATGTTCGAGGACGCGGAGACATCGGCGAGCGTGGCCAACCGACCCCCGACGCCACTCACCGGCACCGCGACGAGCAGCACCAGCGGCAGATACGCCAGCTGTCGGCGGTACTTCCCGCCTGCCGCGATGAACCAGACCACGACCGCGGGCAGCACCGCGAGGAACCCGCCCCGCGACTGGGTGAGGAACAGCCCACCGATCAGCGCCAGCGTGGCACCGACCCAGAACAGCTTGGTCAGCCCGCGGTTGATCGCCCACAGGCTCAGCGCGAGCGGCGTCACCGTGACCAGGATCCGCGCCCAGAAGTTCACGTCGCCTGCGGTCCCCGCGTGCCGCGGGGTCATCGCCCCGTCCTCCTGCACCAACGGCACGTTGCTCAGGCCGTAGAGATTGCCCGCGTTGTCCAAAAAGACCTGGTGGACGATGGTCAGCGCGGCAATGAGCGCCAGCCCACCGACAACCGCGGACAGCACGGCCTTCCACGACCCGGTGGCACACAGCAACGCGTAGATCAGCGCGAAGTAGACCAGGCCGTTCGCGTAGTCCATGAACAGCGTCCAGCTCGCCGGTGGGTCGGCGGAGTTGAACATCGTGACGAACCAGGCAGCGACGAGCACCAGCAGCGCCGTGAGGACCGGCGACCACCCGACCTTCAGCTTTCCCTGCCGCCACAATACGAACAGCGCGAGAACAACCAGGGCGAGCATCGGCTTGAACGGGCTGATCCCGGCGTTCGCCTCGATGACGGCGTTGAGGTTCGTGGCGTCGAGTGCGACCGTGACGACCAGGATGATCGCCGGCCTGAGCAGGGCGACAGCGACCAGCGAAGCCGCGACGACCCCACCTGCGACGAGACCGGCGATTGTGGAGACCACTGCGCTCCTGGACGATCCGAGGGCCCACATCTTCAGAGCACGACCCTGGCGAGGCTACCTACACTTTCAAGTCGTGAGGTTTCACGCCAGTCAGGTACTCCGTTCGTGGACGTAACGCACCGGAGCCGGGAACGCGGTTGAATGACCCGCGAAGCGGCCACCGGCCGTAGCGAGGGGGAGCCGATGGCGGAATCCGCCCGGATCAGGCGAGCGGTCTACATCACGACGACCGAGCCCGAGCCACGCTCGTACGGCAAGCGGGTCGTGATGGGCGGCATCCTCGACTACCTGTGCGACACGCTCGGGGGCGAGAACGTCCACCTGATCCTGATCGCCAAGCCGGACGTCGAGCTGCGTCCGACGCGGTACCGGATCCACCTCCTCCCGAAGCCGCGCTCGTCGGAGCAGGCGTGGTCGCTGGTGAGCCGGGTCGCGGCCGGGCCGCACACGTCGATCCAGGAGGCCGCGGTCTACGCTCCCCGGATCGCCAGGGAGATCCGCGAGCTACTGGCCACGATCGACGCCGACCTCGAGGTCTGGGACACGATCCGCACCGGCCAGTACGCCGCCGGGGTGCCGCGCAGGCGCCGCCTGCTGTACGAGGACGACCTGTTCTCCGAGCGATACAAAACGATGCTGCGCGAGCTGAGCGGGCGGAGCAACAAGCAGGTGAACCCGCTCGGTGAGTTCCACAAGATGTTGCCGCGCCCGGCGCGTCCGCTGCTGAGCCGACGTGCCGTGTATCGGCCGCTGCTCCGGCTGGAGAGCCGGCTGGTCGGCGCGTCCGAGCGCAACCAGCCCGGCTGGTTCGACGCGACGCTGCTGGTCAACGACGAGGAGACCAACCGCCTGCGTACGTTCACCGGCCGCACCGACATTCACACGCTGCTGCCGATGCTGCCGGAGGTGGCGCCGCGCGACCGGGCGCCGGTGGGCGCGCGGTTCGCGTTCCTCGGCGGGCTGGACTACGCGCCGAACACCGACGGCCTGACGTGGTTCTTGACCCACTGCCGTGAGCAGGTGCTGGCGGCGCTGCCGAACTTCGAGTTGCTGGTCATCGGCAAGGGCACCGAGGTCGGCGTCCCGGAGGCCGCGGCCTGGGGCGAGCACGTGAAGTTCGTGGGCTGGGTGGACGACCTCGGCGAGACGCTGGCCGGCTGCTCGGCGCTGCTGTCGGTGCTACGAGTGGGCAGCGGTATCAAGATCAAGGTCCTCGAAGCGCTGTCCCGGTCGTTGCCGGTCGTCGCGACGCCGTACGGCGTCCAGGGCACCGAGGTCGGCGAGGAGAACGGGTGCCTCATCGGCTCGACCCCGGCCGACCTCGCGGCGCTGCTGGCCCGCGCCGCCGACCCCGACACCAACCAGACGCTGTCCGCGGCCGCCCGCGAGACGTGGGAGAAGCGGTTCGCGCCGGACGTCATCCGCCGCAGCTACGACGAGTTCTTCTCGTGACTCGCACTACTGCGCCGGTTGACGCGAGCCGGCGGGGGCCACCCGGTTGCGGACGGCGCTGAGGACGCCGAGGACCTCGCGCCGCGCGGTGAGCCCGCCGACCACCGCCGCGGTGACCCCGCACGCCGTGGTCAGCGCCAGCAGCGACCAGAACGAGTCCTCCGGCAGCACCGAGCGGAGCGGCAGACCCACGGCGGCGATCGCCGCGCCGGTGGCGAACGCGGGCGCCAGCGTCCGGGCCATCGCGGCTGCCGCGACGCCGGTGACCCGCACCGCGAGCGTGACCCGGATGATCGCGTAGACGATCTCGAAGCCGATGTGGACTGCGGCGACCGCGGCGATGCTCTGCTGCGCGGCCACCCCGAACGCGATCGTCACGAGGATCGTCGCCGGGATGTCCAGGGCGAGCAGCAGGCCGGGTCTGCCGAGAGCCGAGAACACGTCGCCGCTGGCCCACCCCAGCGACTGGCAGGCCAGCGCGAGCGACACCAGCGCCATCGGCACCACCGCAGGCTCCCAGGTCTCCGAGAACACGACCGGGATCGCCAGCGGCGCCAGCACCGCCAGCGCCACGCCCGCCGCGAGGCCGAACAGCGCGACCAGCCGCGTCGCCCGCAGCATCGTGGCCCGCAGTTTCTCCAGGCCTTCGATCCGCGCCCTGGCGTAGACCGGGAACGCCACCGTGGTGAAGATCCACAGCACGTTCGCGATGATCAGCTCGGGCAGCCGGTAGCCCATGCCGTAGTAGCCGAGCGCGGCCGAACCGAGCACGGCGCCGATGAACAGGTAGTCGACGCTCGACCGGAACGACCCGAGCACGCGAACGCCGGTCACCGCACCACCGAACGACACCAGCGTCCGGATCCGGCTCCAGCGCAGCCGGAAGTCGGGACGGATCGGCACCAGCGACCAGAGGAACACCATGCAGGCGGCCTCACCGGCGATGATGCCGAGCGCGATGCTCCACGCGCCGAAGCCGGTCAGCGCCAGCGGGATCGACACCACGACCCGGACGGCGGCCCGGGTCAGATCCGCGACGGTCCGTTTCTTGAACAACATGTCGCGTTTGAGGATCGCGTCGTTCACCTGGGCGGCACCGCGGAACAACGGGTAGAGAAAAAGCACTGCGAACAACTCTGTCTGGTCGGATTCGCCGAACAGTCGCGCAATGAACGGTGAAGCCGCCACGCCGATTGCACAGATCGCTGCACTGAGCACCAGATTGAGGCCAGCAGCGAGCCGAACTCGCGCGTTGATTCCGCGTTCCTGTTCGTACACGAGCGCGTAGCCGACGCCGAGATCGAGAGCGGCGTCAAAGAAGGTGATGATCGTCAACCCCGCAGTTACGAGGCCGAAATCCTCCGGAACCAATAGGCGCGCTAGTAACGCGGTGAGCGCCAGTACCACCAGACGGTTACCGCCCCACGCCAGCGTCGTCCAGAGAAAACCCCTGGTGGCAGCGCCCGCGAGGCTCGGCTGAACGGGTGGTTCACGGTCCTCTCTTCCGGGATCACGCGCGTCGACATCACCCTCGGAAGCGCTGGACTGTGACACCTTTCCTCCCCCCAGACGGTTGAATGTCCCATTCGCGCACCACCAATTGGTGGGCATCGGGCGATCTGACGGCCCGGAACCGCGATCCGAACGCATGCTAACGTGGGCGCCGAAACCAACACCCAGGCCTATTCGTCCCGTCGTTGCCGATGGGCACGCTGCGTAATGTTCTGCAACCAGACATTGTCGATGTGAACATATGTCGGCCTCGCTACCTGACGTGTCCACGGGTGGGAGTCATATGGTTCGAGTACTGACGCTCGTCGACGCGTTTCGGTTAGGGGGAGCCGAAACACTGATCGCGCAACTCGGTCGTGTCGCGGGCGCGGCCGGGTTCGAGATGGACGTGCTCAGCCTCCTGCCTCCTTCCGACGAGCACTCGAAGCTCGAACCCCTGTTGCGCGAATCCGGGCTGGAGCCCCGCTATCTGGGCGTTCGCCGCACGCTCGACCCCCGTGCGCCGCGCCTGCTGGCCGCCGCGATCAAGGAGTCCGGCGCGGACGTCGTCCACGCCCACCTCGAGATGGCGATGACGCTCGGAGTGCCGGCCGCGAAGCTCGCCGGACGGAAGGCGCTCTGCACGTTCCACCACGTCCACCGGCCGTTGCCGGGTAGGGCCGCCTGGCGGGAGAAGCTCGCGGTCGAGGTGGCCGGCCGCTCGCACCGCACGATCTTCGTGTCGGAGGCGTCCCGGACGTCGTTCGCGGAGAAGTACCGCCGATCCGGTCGGGTCCCGAAGAACTGGATCGTCGTCCACAATGGCGTCGATCTGGCCCACTTCTCGCCCGGACCGTCGCTGATGCCGCCCGAGTTCGGCGTCACCGGACGGCCGGTCGTCACGGTGCTGGCCGCTCACCGCGACTTCAAGGGCATCACGCACGCGGTGCGCGCCTGGCCGAAGGTGCGCGCGGCTCGCCCGGACGCACGGTTACTGCTGGTCGGCGCCGGCAACGAGACCGAAAACCTACGGCGCCAGGTCGCCGAGGCGGAGCTGACCGAGGACGTGATCTTCGCCGGCGCCCGCTCCGATGTGGCCGAGATCCTGCGCGCCTCGGACGTCGTCCTGCTGCCCTCCACGTACGGCGAGAACCTGCCGACCGTGCTGATCGAGGCCGCCGGGTGTGCTCGTCCGGTCGTCGCGAGCCGGATCGGCGGCATCCCCGACATCGTCGAGGACGGCGTCACCGGCGTGTTGACGCCACCCGGCGACCCGAACGCGATCGCCGACGCGCTGATCTCCCTGCTCGACGATCCGTCCCGCCGGGCCGCGATGGGCGTCACGGCCCGCGCCCACGTTGAACAACATTTCGACGCCGTGAACTGGGCTCGACAGCTGCGAGCGCTGTACGAGGAAGCCGCGGCAGGAAGTGACAGTCACAGAGCGGGGACCGTCGCGTGACGGTTCCTGTTCGCCCACGCGTCGTCGTGGTCGCCGAAGCCGCACCGATGCGGGGTGGCATCGCGACGTTCGCCGAGACGATCACCGGCGACCCACGGCTGGCCGCCGAGTTCGACGTCGAGCTGCTGAACACCGCACGGACCGCCACCCGTCAGGGCGGCAAGCTGGTGTTCTCCAACATCACACACGCGCTCAGCGACGCCTGGAAGACGTTCCGGGCCGCCCGCCGCGCCGACATCATGCACGTCCAGCTGGTGGCCGACCCCGGCCTGCCCACGATCCGGGCCGCGGCGCTCTGCCTGGCGGCGCGGGCGGGTACCCGCGGTGTGATCGCGCACGTCCACTCGGCCACCGGTAACGCCGGGCGTCCCGAGGTCGCCGACTACAGCGCCCGCGACCGGCGGATCCTCCGCGCGGTAGGGGTCAGCGCGCTGGTGCTCACGGTCTCCGAGGCCGGCACTCGGACGTTCGCCGGGATCCTGCCGAAGACGCCGGTCGAGACCGTCGACAACGCGGTGGACGTCGGTAGCTTCGAACCCGCCGGGCTCGACGCCGACGTCCCGACCGTGCTGTTCGTCGGGGTCGTCTGCGCCCGCAAGGGCGTACCGGAACTGGCTGCGGCCTGCGCCGAGCTCCGCACGCGGGGCGTGTCGTTCGACCTGGTGATCGTCGGTGGCCAGGGCCCGACGCCGGACGAGGAGTACGGGCGGGTCACCGCCGCCCTCGACGCCGCCGGGCTGTCGGGCGCGTGTGTCGGGCCGGAGTACGGCGAGCAGGTCCGCGCGCGGCTGCGGCAGAGCGACGTGTTTGTGCTTCCGTCCTATCTTGAGGGCCAGCCGATGGCCATCCTGGAGGCGATGGCCGGCGGCCTGCCGGTCGTGGCCACCGCGATCGGCGCGGTACCGACGCTGATCCGGGACGGTGTCGAAGGTCGGGTGATCGAGCCCGGGGACGTACCGGCCCTCACCGAGGCTCTGGCGGACGTACTCGCGTCGAAGCAACGGCGTCAGACGATCGGCGCAGCAGCACGGAAACGCGCCGAGGAGCGGCATGATCTGCCGATACTGAGCGCCCGCCTCGCCGACGCGTACCGGTCCGTACTCGCCGGGCCGCGACGCCGGGGCCGCAGGACGCAGCCGAGCACCGAAGATGGGACGTCCAGTGAGTGATTTCCAGCCGTTGCGACGCAGCCTGCTGATCGCGGCTGTCGCGGCGTTACTCGTGTTGGCCGCCGGCGTGGTCTTCGCGCTGACGCAGCAGGGCCGCTACAAGGCGGAAACCACGCTGATCGTCCTGCCTGCCAGCACGCTGGCCGCCCAGGACCAGGCCAGCTTCCTGGAGACGCTCAGCCGCGGCCAGGTCGTCGCCACGATGGCCGAGGTGGCCCAGAGCGGCCGGTTCGAGACCGAGGCGGAGAAGGCGCTGGGGCTCTCGACCGCCGAAGCCGCCGACACGACCGTGACGGTCACCGTCGTGCCGTCCACGTCGGTGCTGCTCGTCGAGGCCGAGGCGAGCACCGCGCGGATCGCGGAACAGCTGGCCGACCGGACCGCGGCGCTGAGCGCGACCTACCTGCAGTCGATGATCAAGCCGTACGCCGCGACCCAGGTGCGGCCGGCCGCGAACACCGCGTACTCGGCGGGCACCGCACCGTGGATCGTCATCGCCGGCACGGTGATCGCGGCCCTGGCGGTGGCACTGGCCGTCCAGCAGGCCGCGTACCAGGTCCTGCAGCCCCGCCGCCGGTCGCGCCGGCCGCTGCGGCGCCCGCCGTTCTCGGCCGCGGACCCGAGCCCCGCCGCCGCGGCGACCCCGGCTCCGGCGACCCCGGCTCCGGCCACCACGGCTCCGGCCGCCCCGCCCGCGCCCACGCCCGCTCCGGCTGGGCCGCCCGCGCCGGCTGCCCCCGCCGCTGCTCCGGCTCAGGCCGGCGCGGGTGACAAGACGTCGACGACGACGGACCCATCCACGACCGAGTCCGACTCGACGAACGAACGGGTTCTGTTTTCGTGACTGATCGCACCGTCTCCGATGGTCCGCTGACGATCGTCCTGGTGGAGTTCCTCCCCAGCGGCGGGATGTTCCAATTCAACTTCATGCTGGGCGAGGCGCTCGCCGGGCTGGGCCACCGCGTCACGCTGCTGACCGGCCCCGAGCCGGAGTTGTCGACCCAGGTGCCCGGCTTCACCGTCCGGTCCTACTTCCCCACCTGGCATCCCGGCGCGGACACCGGCGAGGCCACCTGGTTCCGCAAGGTCCGCCGAGTGTGGCGGGCGGCGCGGCTGACGTACTCGTGGACGAAGCTGGTGCGGTACGTCCGCAGCGCCCGGCCGGACGTCGTCCAGCTGGGCGAGATGCGGTTCGCGCTCGACAGCTTCTTCGCCGTCCGGCTCGCGAAGGCGCGCCGGCCCGGCACGGTCATCGCCGAGGTCGCCCACAACCCGACGCCGTACGACGTCAGCGGCGACCACGACTCGGTCGAGAAGTCCGACCCGGTGACGATGCGGGCGCTCCGCGCGGCGTACAAGTCGTTCGACCTGGTCCTGACACTCGGCCCCGGCCCGCGCGACGACCTGGTGAAGGCTTATCCCGAGGTGCGGCGCACCGCGGTGATCGGCCACGGCGAGTACTCCGCGTTCGCCGGGGACGCCGCGGAGACACCCGGTGCGGCCTCCGCTCCGCCACGGGTGGTCTTCTTCGGCACCTGGACGCGCTACAAGAACATCCCGATGCTGCTCAACGCGTTCGCGAAAGTCCGCGCGGAGTTGCCGAGCGCGGAGCTCGTGGTCGCCGGTCCGGTGATGGGCGACATGGATCTGGATGCGGTCACGAAACATGCCGCCGATATCCCCGGCGTCCAGTTGAAACCGGGATATGTCGCGATGGAGGATGTGCCTGGTCTGTTCGCCGGAGCCCGGGTCGTCGCGCTTCCCTACGAGATCGTCAATATCAGCGGCGTCGTACATATGGCGTATACGTTCGCCCGGCCGGTCGTCGCTACCGACGTCGGTTCGATGCGGGACGTCGTCATCGCGGGTGAGACCGGATTGCTCGCAGAACCCACTCCGGACGGATTCGCGGAGGCTCTTCTGGTACTGCTCCAGTCACCCGCCGACGCCGAGCGCATGGGGATCGCCGGATACGAGTTCATGAAGCGCGAATTGTCCTGGGAGAGCGCTGCGGAACGCGCTGTCGAGGGCTACCGCAGTGCTCGCACGACCGACGAAAGACCAGAGTAACCCGGAGAGGCAACCGGAATTTCCGCCATAATCCGGTCGCGCGAACGACACCGGGCCACACCAACGACGTCCCGTCACACGCCGGAAATAAAATCAACCGACCAGGCCATCGTTGTCAACCATTCAGGCACACCATCAGTCCGATAGCCGACCGTCCACCTGCAGAGCAGCAATTTGACCAGGTCAGCGTCCCCGCAATGGGGTTAATCGCTCGTAAAACATGGCGATCTTTTCCCGCTCGGGGGCGACAGCGGATGCGGAAGGAGCGATCATGATGTGACGCCGCCATTACGCGTCTTTATGTGACCGGAGCATTACGTCCTTGATGCGAGTGATCCCGACAGCCCAACTGCCGTCAACCGACCACGGGCCGCGCAGCCCGTTTTCCAGGGGTGGGAATGGTGTCGCAGGTAACTGGTGAACACCCGGTGGTCGATCTCGATCCGGCTGCTCCGGTGCAGGACGCCGAACCCGGCGCCGCACTCAGCCCGGCCGGACGGAAGCCGCAGCCGCTGACCGATCCGCCAGCACCGAAAGCTCCGCACGACGGTTTCATCAAGCGGCGCCTGCGCAGGTGGGTGCCGCACATGAAGGCGTACTACATCGTCCTGCCGGTCGACCTGGTCATGCTGTCGATCCCGGCCATCTGGACGCTGGGCAACCTCAAGGCCGTCCTCTCGATGGCCCTGCTGACCGTGGCGCTGTTCGCGACCGGTGGCCGCTACCGCGCCCGGCTGCACCTGAGCATCCTCGACGAATTACCGCTGCTGCTGGGCCGGCTGCTGACCGCCGCCGCAGTGGTCGCCGTGATCACCTCGATCCGGCACGAGGACACGGTCATCCTCGGCAACTTCCTCCGCGCTGCCGCGGCCGCGATGGCGCTGGTCATCGTCGGTCGCTTTCTCACCGGCCAGGTGATCCTCTATGGACGCCGGGCGCGGCTGGTGGCACACGGAACGGTCCTGGTGGGCTCGGGGGAAGCCGCGATGGAGCTCACCGACCTGCTGCGGCGTTATCCCCAGTACGGCCTGCGGGTCGTCGCGCACGTCAGCGACGCGGGGCCGGCGGGAGGTATCGACGTGCCGTGGCGCGGTGGCCTCGACGAGATCGAGAACGTCATCAGCGCCACCGGCTCCGACGTGCTCCTGGTCGCCGACACCCCGGACGACGCCCGCCTGGTCGAGCTGGTGCGCCGCCCGCGCGCGGCGCGCTGCGACCTGCTGGTCGTGCCGCGGATGCGCGAGTTCCACACCCAGACCGGACTGCCCGACCACATCGGTGCGATCCCGATCATGCGTATCCGGCAGCCTCGGTTGGACGGTCCGATGTGGCTGGCGAAGCGGGCGGTCGACCTCGTCGTCGCGACGGTCGGCCTGATCCTGCTCAGCCCGCTGATGGCCGTGATCGCGATAGCCGTGCGGCTGGAGGGCGGGCCGGGCGTCCTGTTCACGCAGCAGCGGATCGGGCGCGACGGGCAGCCGTTCGACCTGTACAAGTTCCGGTCGATGCGTCCGGTGAACGAGGCGGAGTCGGCCACCAACTGGTCGATCGCGCACGACAACCGGGTCGGGCCGGTCGGCAGGGTGCTGCGCCGGACGTCGATGGACGAGCTGCCGCAGCTGTGGAACATCCTGCGCGGCGACATGACGATCGTCGGGCCGCGCCCGGAGCGTCCGTTCTTCGTGGAGCGGTTCTCGGCGGAACACCGCCGGTACGCGTACCGCCACCGCGTACCGGCGGGACTCACCGGGCTCGCGCAGGTCAGTGGCTTGCGCGGGGACACACCGATCTCCGACCGTGCCCGGTTCGACAACTACTACATCGAGAACTGGTCCCTCTGGCTCGACGTGAAGGTGTTCATCCGAACCTTCATCGAGGTCCTCCGGGCGGGAGGACGTTAGGCGAGGTACGGACGCAGGGCGGTGGCGGCGTCGAGCTGGGCCTGCACGGACGCCTGGAGGTCGGCGCCGAGCGCGAAGAAGTTGTGCGGCACGCCGGAGTAGCGGTTGAGCGTCGTCGCCACGCCTGCCTCGGACAGCCGCGCCGCGAACAGCTCACCCTGGTCCCGCAGCGGGTCGCGGTCAGCGGTGACGACGTGCGTCGGCGGTAGCGTGGCGAGCGCTTCCGCCGGCGCCTCCAGCAGTGCGAACCGCGGATCCGTCGCATCGGTCGGCTGTCCGAACAGGTGCGTCAGGAACCAGTCCAGCGACGGCCGGTCGAGCGTCGCCGCTTCGGCGGAGTCCAGCATGGACGGTGTGTCCTGCGCCGCCGTCGTCACCGGCACGATCATCAGCAGCGCCACCGGGCGCGACCCGCCGGTCAGGCTCAGGCAGGCCGACGCGGCGATGTTCGCGCCCATCGACTCTCCGGCCGCGACTACCAGCGCCGGATCCGCCCCGAGTTCCCGGGCGTTGGCCAGGACCCACTCCAGGACCACCCGGTAGTCCTCGTGACCGGCCGGGAACGGGTGCTCGGGCGCCAGCCGGTAGTCCACGCTGACGACCACGCTGTCGAGTTGATCGGAGAGCGCCTGCGCGGTCAGGTCGACCGCGGCTCCGAGCACGCCGCCCCCGCCGTGCGCGTACACGACGACCGGCAGCGTCTCCTCCGCGCCGGCCGGCCGGAACAGCACCACCGGCACGCCGTCGATCGTCCGCTTCCCCACCGGCGCCGGCTCCGGTGCCGAGAGCACGGCTCCGATCGATCCGCGCTGCCGTGCGTCGGCCACGTCGAGCGAGTCCAGCGGGTCCGGCTCCAGCTGCGCGAACGCGTCGATCACCCGCTGGGCGTCGTGGTCGAGCAGCCCGGACGCGTCGGTGGTCAGGCGATCGGTACGCCCGGACGACCGGTCGCGGAGCCCGTCGATCACCGACGTCACCGCATGGACGATCCGGGACGCGGCCGGGGACACCGGCGCGTCGGGGTGCACGTGGCCGGACGAACGGCGCCGCGCCGCCAGGTAGTCCGCGCCGAGCGCATGCAGGTCGGCGCCGGACCGGCGAAGTACCGGCAGCAGCTCATCGGCCACCTGGGTGAAGTGCACGCGGGTGCCCTCGATCAGCCGGAGCAGCGCCTGCGCGAACTCCGGCTCGCCCGGCTCCGCAGCCTCCAGCACGGCCAGCCGCTCCTTCGCAGCGTGCTGGCCGCTCACCGCCTCGTCGACGATCGCAGAGACCGGCCGCCGCCCGGCGTCCCCCTCGAATTTGGCGACCGCGGGGAGCACGACCTGTTCCATCCCCGCGGACAGCACCGAGAATCGGTGGACCACCTGATCGGCGAGGGTCCGGCGATCGCCGGACCCCGTCTCGAGGTGCTCGAGCAAGCGCAGCACGGCGGCGTGGTCGTTGACGACCGCGCGGTCGACGTCACCGGGGAGCGTGGGATGTAGCAGGGCCATCGCGTCCTCTCACTTCAAAGGGGATGAGCGTTCGCTACCCGTTCCGGGTGCCAAACATGTCTGGACCATCTGCGGGGTAAGCGGCAGTAGGGCGGAAAGAGAGGGGCAGCCGGTGGGGTCCGTGGTCGTCGCGACGTTCAACATCCAGCACGGGAGGACGGAGGCGGGTGCGGTCGAACCCGGTCTGCTCGGGAAGGCCTGCGCGGAGCTGGGCGCTTCGGTGATCGCGCTCCAGGAGGTCGACCGATGTACTACGCGCTCCGGCGGCACCGATCTCACCGCGCTGGCCGCGGAGGAGACCGGCATGCAGTCGTGCTTCGGCGCCGCGATGGAGATGGAGGGCGGCGAGTACGGCAACGCGCTGCTGGTCGACGGTGACCTGGGCGACCGCGAGGTGGTGATCCTGCCGCAGACGTCCCGGTACGAAGGGGCCGAGCAGCGGGTCGCCATCCTTGCCCACGTGCACACCGCAGGCGAGACGCTCTCGGTCGGCGTCACCCACCTCGACTTCCGGCCCGCGCTGGCGGAGATCCAGCTCGCGGCCGTGATCGACGTGCTCCGCCGTCGGCCGGGTCCGCACCTACTGATGGGCGATCTGAACTTGCCACCGTCGGTGGTGGTGCCCGCCGTCGAGGCCGCCGGTTGGACCGCGACGGCCGGGCTGGAGACGTTTCCGCTGCGCCATCCCGACCGGACGATCGACTACGTGATCACCCAGGGGCTCACGGTGGAGTCACTGCACACCCGGATCCTGCCGGTCGGTGACCACCGGGCACTCGTCGCGACCGTCACGCCGGTTCACTCGCCGACGGAGTGAGCCCGCGGGACCCTCAGGCCGCGGGGGCCGGCCCGCAGGCCGGTTCCGCTGCGCAGCGGGGCCCCCGCGGCCCCGCGGCTCAGCGGCGGAGCGGCCCCCGCGGCCCCGCGGCTCAGCGGCGGCGCAGGCGGGTGAAGCAGCAGCGGCCCGGGCGGCGGCGCGGAGCGAGCCGCCGCACCCGGAGCGCCTCCTGCACCGCGGTCAGCGTCGGCCGCTCGGCCGGGCGCCGCGCCATCATCCGCAGCAGGATCGGCTCCAGCCACGCCGCCCGCTCCGGCTTGCGCGGCGTCCCGTACTCGGGCGCCATCAGCGTCGCCCAGCCGTCCTCGCCGTGGAACGCGTGGTCACCCTCCACCGCGTAATACAGCGTCGCGCCGAGCCCGAACACGTCCACGGCGGGGCCGGGCGGCTCGCCGCGCACCTGCTCCGGCGCCGCGTAGCCGGGGCTCCCCTTGGCGGCCCGGCACGAGGACGACGACGCGACGGCGAGCGACTGCGCGATGCCAAAATCCGTGAGCCACGGGTGGTCGTGGGCGGCGAGCAGCACGTTCGCCGGCTTCACGTCCCGGTGGACGATGCCCTGCTCGTGGGCGGCGTCCAGCGCGGACGCGAGACTCCGCCCGATCCGCGCGACGGTGTCGACCGGCAGCGGACCGCTCTCCTGCACCTGCTGCTGGAGCGTCGGCCCCTCGATCGCCAGCATCACTATCCACGGCCGGCTGCGGTGCTCCACCACGTCGTACACCGGAACGATGTGCGTGTGGCTGAGCGCCGCCGCGGCCCGCGCCTCCTGGAAGGCCGCCGCCGTGAGCCTCGTCGTGCCGACGGCGTCCAGTGGCGCCAGCCGGACTTCCTTGATCGCCACGGATCTCCGCAGCACTTGATCCGTCCCGAGCCAGACGGCCCCCATTCCCCCGGCGCCCAGCTCTCGATGCAATTCATATCGGCCCGCGATCAGCCGCATCGGTTTCCCCCACCTATGCCAGCATCCGCTCTAATAATAAGTACGTTAGGCAACTTCCGATGCGAGTCCAAACCAAATGCATCATCTTCATCTTCCAACTAGGTTCGCTTAATAGAGACGACAGAAGCGCCGATACCGTGACCAGGATGATCGTCCGTTCGGCCGAGGCGCCGATCAACCGAAGCGCGGATCAGGTTTCCCGCAATTCCCGAAGGTGCGGGATTCCCACTCGGAGAACAACAGTCACCAAATGTTCCACGATTTCCTCGGCGGTCGCTTCCAGCGATCCGGTCAGCCAGGTGAGGACGAGCTCACCCAATCCGCCGAGCGAGAACAACGCGTCCCAGCGCAGTTTCCGCTCGTCCGCACCCGGCCGCAGGTAGGGCTTCACCGCGGCCAGGCTGAGTTCCGCGCACACGTGGTAGGTAGCGCGGCGTCGCTGCTCCAGCGCGGCGCTGCCCGCCGGGTCGACGAGTCCGATCCGGGCACCGCGCGGATCGTCGGCCAGCGTGTGGACGAACGCCCCGATCACCGCGCGCAGTTGCGCCTCGGGAGTGGCGGGCGCTTCCGTCATCGCCCGTTCGGTACGCGCGACCAGTTCCTGCAGCGCTTCGTCGTAGACCGCGAGCAGCAACGCCTCGACGTCCGGAAAGCTCTCGTAGAAGTACCGGTCGTTGAGGTTCGCCCGCGCGCAGACACCGCGCATCGTGACCGCCGCCCAGCCGTGGTCACCCCACAGCTCCCGGCCGGCCGTGAGCAAGCGTCTGCGGCGCTCGGACCGACGTTCGTCGGCCGAGGCTCCCTTATACGGACGCCGGGCGCTTGCCACACCAGCGATGTTGACGGAACGGGGGCGGCTAGGTCTAATTGGTGGCAGGTGCCACCAGATTACTCCCCGGGGAGGATCCATGGACCGTCCCTCAGCTGCGACGTCACGGGCAGCACGTCCGGCACCCGAGCCGTTCGGGCCGGACTCGATGGTGTGGCAACACTTCGGCTCCCGGCTCGGATACCTGCACGGCGCCGCCTACGGCATCCTCCAGAACATGTATCCGGCGCTCGGCGCCGGCGTCACCCAGCACTCCGACGTCTACGACGACCCGTGGGACCGGCTGATCCGCTCGCTCCCCCAGATCCTCGGCGTCGTCTACGACGGGCCGGAAGCGCTGGCGACCGCCGAGCAGATCCGCCGCTACCACGAGCCGATCACCGGCATCGACGAGCAGGGCCGCCGTTACCACGCGCTCGACCCCGAGACGTACTACTGGGCACATGCCACGTTCGTCCGCGCGATCTTCTACGGCATCGAGATCGGCGGCATCGAGCTCACCGCCGCGCAGAAGGAGCAGCTGTACCGGGAGTCGGTCGACTGGTACGCGATGTACGGGTTGAGCATGCGCCGGTGCCCGCCGACTACGCCGCCTTCTGCGCGTACTGGGACCGGATGTGCGCCGACGTCCTCGAGCCGACGCCGGCCGCGCTCCGGCTGTTACGCCTCTTCGACGACTTCGGCGCGGCGCCGTACCCGGGCGTGCCGCGGCTGCTGTGGCGGGGTGTCGCGCCGTTGATCTCCCCGCCGCTGCGCTGGCTGAACTACGGCGTGTTCCCGCCGGTCGTCCGGGAGAAGCTGGGCATCACCTGGACGGACCGCGACGAACGCCGGTTCCGCCGGGTGATGCGGACGATGGGCGCGGTGTGGTCGCGGATGCCGCCGCGGATCCGGCTGATCTCCCGTGCGTACGCCGCCCACCGCCGGGTTCGCGCAGCCTGAGCGCTCAGACCAGTGGAAGCGGGTGCCGGAGCACTCCGGTGCCCTTCGCCCGGCCGGCCAGGATCCGGGCGAACTCCACCGCGTCGATCTCGACCGTCGTCCCCGGGTCGGCGGGGTCCCGCACGAACTTTCCGCCCGCCGGACCGGTCAGCCGTAACGTGAACGGCTCCGAGTGGGTCGTGGCCCACTCGGCCACCAGATCGGCGATGATGCGCCCGTCGTGCTCGGGGCTCGTCCACGGTTCGCGTCCGGTCGCACCGGCGATGTCGAGCCGGTGCATCCACACGCTGCGTGTGAAGCCGATGCCGTAGAGGTAGCCGATCGGCTTCCAACCGAACCGGACGCCGTCGATGCGGCCCAGCGGCAGCACCGGCAGCGCGCGAATCAGCGCCGGGACACGCTGCCGCGCGTGCAACGCCCGGTACGACGCCGCAGCCCAGAGGTCCGGCAGTTCGCTCGGGTCCAGCCGTGCGCCCTCCGCCAGCTGCGCGGCGTTCGCGCGATCACGCCAGCGTCGCTGTCCGCTCCGGCGCCCCGCGCGGACCTGTCGCACCAGTTCCCGGACGGACGCCTGCGCGCACGCCGACCCGAGCACGTGCACGGCGACCGCCCGGACGTCCCAGCCCTCGCACTCGGTCGGGCGCTCCCAGTCGTCCGGGCCCAGGCCGTCGAGCAGGGCGTGGAAGCGATCGTGCTCGACCACCGTGAGATCCATCGCCTCCGCGTGGTCGATCCGCGCGAGGACACTGATCGGCGTCTCGACATCCGGAGCGCTCATGGTGGTCATATAAGGGGTAAGCGCGCGGACGCCGCAAGGCCGTCGGAATTTCTCGGACGAGTTGTCGATTCGGCGCGGGGCCGTTCGTGTAAGGGCTGACGACTCGAACCGATCGAACGGAGTTCCACGATGGCTCAGTACCTGCTCAGCGTGTACCAGCCCGAGGGTCCGGCGCCGGAGCCGGAGGCGTTGGCCGGGGTTTTCGAGAACCTCGGCAAGCTCCAGCAGGAGATGAAGGACGCCGGAGCCTGGGTGTTCTCCGGAGGGCTGGAGGCCCCGGACACCGCGACCGTGCTGCGCGCGACCGGTGAGCTGCTTCCGAGCGGGACGCTCTCCAGCGACGACGTGCTGCTCACCGACGGCCCGTTCATCGAGGCCAAGGAGTACCTCGGCGGGTTCACGATCCTGGAGGCCGCGGATCTGGACGAGGCGCTGCGCTGGGGCCGGCGCACCGCGGCGACGATCGGGCTCCCGATCGAGGTCCGCCCGTTCCACCGGGTGGACTCCTGACCTCGTCCGCGACGCCGCCGACGCCGGGCCGGCGCCCGGCGTCGGCGGCGGAGATCGAAGCCGTCTTCCGGGCGGAGTACGGGCGCACCGTCGCCGTGCTGGTCCGCGTCTGCGGTGACATCGACCTGGCCGAGGAATGCGTCCAGGACGCGTTCGAAGCCGCGCTGAGCCGCTGGCCGACCGAAGGCGTCCCGCCCAGCCCCGCCGGATGGCTGATCACCACTGCCCGCAACCGCGCCATCGACCGGGTCCGGCGCGAGAGCACCAGGGACGCACGCCACGCCCGAGCAGCCGCCCTGCTCGACGACGAGCCGCCGCAGGAGGTGGGCGCCGTGCCGGACGACCGACTTCGGCTGATCTTCACCTGCTGCCACCCCGCGCTGGCCCCGACGGCCCGGGTGGCTCTCACGCTCCGCCTCCTCGGCGGCCTCACCACCGCCGAGATCGCGCGAGCCTTCCTGGTGCCGGAGCCCACGATGGCGGCCCGGCTCACCCGCGCGAAGAAGAAGATCTCCGCGGCCCGCATCCCGTACCGGGTGCCCAGGGAGGCTGACCTCCCCGACCGCCTGCGCGCCGTGCTGGCCGTCCTCTACCTCGTCTTCAACGAGGGGTACGCGGCCAGCACCGGCGACCGGCTGGTCCGGGCCGACCTGTGCGCGGAGGCGATCCGGCTGGGGCGGCTGCTCGTCGAGTTGATGCCGGACGAACCCGAGGCCCGCGGCTTGCTGGCACTGATGCTGCTGGCCGAAGCCCGCCGGAACGCGAGGGTCGGCGACGACGGGACGCTGGTGCCGCTGGCCGACCAGGACCGCTCGACGTGGGACGCGACGCTCGTCGCGGAGGGCCGCGCGCTCGTCCGGCAGTGCCTACGGCGCGGACAGCCGGGCCCCTACCAGGTGCAGGCGGCGATCAGCGCGGTGCACACCGACGGACCGAACCCGGACTGGACGCGGATCAAGGAGCTCTACGACCAGTTGCTGGTGCTGACCCCGACACCGGTGGTGGCGCTCAACCGGGCCGTCGCGGTCGCCGAGGTCGAAGGCCCCGCCGCGGCGCTCACGCTGGTCGACGGCCTGTCTCTGGACTCCTATCACCTGTTCCACGCGGTCCGCGCCGACCTGCTGCGCCGCCTCGGGCGCGACACCGAGGCCAGAGCCGCCTACGAGGCCGCGCTCGCCCGCACCGACAATGCGTCCGAACAGGCTTTTCTCCGGCGCGCGACGGCCGAACGCTGACCGGATCACCAGCGCGCTCGAGACGCCAACCCGATCGCGTACGCCTGCCACCACACGCCGGCCTTCGGCGCACCGACGCGGCAGGTGCCGTCGGACAACCCGATCGTCTTCACCCAGAGCGACGCGTCCAGCAGCGGATCACCGGTCGACGTGGTGGGTCGCGCCCCGAGCGCCCGCCCGGGCGGGTTGCACCAGGACTGGGTGCCGGTCCAGGGCCCGTTGCCGTTCCGGCTGACGTCGATCACGAAGTGCGCACCACCGGAGGCCGCCGAGACCTGACGTCCGTACGCCACCTCGTCCGCGGTGGTCTGGAAGTTCGCCACGTTCAACGCGAACCCGGCGGCCTGGTCGATACCGGCCTGCTCGAGCCGGGCGGCCATCGTGGCGGCCGGCTTGAACGCGTTGTGTCCGGCGTCCAGGTAAACCGCGATGCCGGACGTCTTGGTCAGCTTCGCCACCGCGTACCGCAGTAGGGCCAGCCGGGACGACTGCCGCGGGCCGGTGAGGCAGTCCAGGTGCGGCAGGGCATCCGGTTCCAGTACCGCGACGACCTTGCCGCCGGCCAGACCGGCAGCGACCTGGTCCACCCACGTGCGGTACGCGGCGTCGCTCTTCGCGCCACCGGCGGAGTAACCGTGGCAGTCGCGGAACGGGATGTTGTAGAGCACCACCGGGAGCAGCTTGTTCGCCTTCTTGGCGGCGGCCACCAGCGACGCGGCCTGCGTCCGTGCCTTCGCCGGGCTGAGCCAGTCGCCGAACCAGACCGCCTGCGGCTGACCCGCGATCTTCCCGAGCAGCGTTCGGGTGCGGGTCTCCGAGCGCGGCGTCTTGGCCAGTGCGACGGCTGCGGCGCTGCCGGGTGCGGTGTGAAGAGCGCGGCTGCGGACGATGTTCCGCTGGGCATCCGGGGTGGTGGCGGCCGCCGTCACCGGCGCAGCGCCCGGCCGGGCGAACGCGTAGCCGAGCGTGACCGAGGTCGGCTCGGCTGCGGCGAGGGTGGAGATGCTGATCGCGGTAGCGACGAGGACTCGCAGGCCACGATGCCGTCCGCCGAGCGTGGGCATGAACGGTTCATCGGCCGGAGCGGGCCGCACCTGATGCTTTCGGCGTGGTTGCGAGGCGGGTGCGGATGCCCGAATTAGCAGCGTTCCGCCGCACGGACGTCGACATCGGGAAAGCGCGACCACGCTTCCTTCCCTGGAGAGTCCGATGACGAGCCCTGCTGCCAACGAGCCACCCCCGCCCTCCGAGGCCGCAGCACCCACGGACGTCGCGGAGCCCGACCAAGCGCCCGCGCAGGGCGAGCCCGCTGCCGTCGGGGCCGCACCCTGGACCCGTGGCGCCGCTGCGTTCCCGCCCGCGTACGCGCCGACCGGCCCGTTCCCGGGTGACTTCCAGCCGGTCGGTCGCCTGCCGAGCTTCGACTCACCCGGGTACGGCTACGGATACGCCACGCCGCCGACCTGGCACTCCGCGTTCGAGGGCCCGAAAGCCTGGCCGGTAGCGGTCTTCACCGTGTTCTTCGGGATCTTCGGCGCGATCTCGGCCGCCCGTCGCTCCAGCGACGCTCGCGCTCTCGGCCTGCCCGTCGGCCGCTACTGGGGTGTGTTCGCCGGAGCGCTGGTCGGCAGCTTCGCGATGTGGACGCTCGTCCTCGGCCTGGTGATCGCGGTGCTGGTCCCGGTGTACCTGGAGTCGGCCACCGTGATGACGACCAGCCGGCTCGAGCAACAGCTGAAGTCGAGCAGCTCCCCCGGGCTCGCCGTCACCGACGCCGCCTGCGTGGAGGAGGCCGTCGACACCTCAGGCACCGGCACCTACCAGTGCCTGATCACGTTCACCGACGGCGACAGCTTGCCGTACCGCATCACGGTCAGCGACGACGGGACCTGGGCGACATCCGCAGCTGATTGACGAACAATTCGCACCGGTTTCCCCGCCAGCCACGGAAATGACGTGAGCGCATCCGGGGACCCCGGCGTCCGCGTTATTCTGCCCCTGTTCCGCCCGGCCGTGCCACGGCCGCCGAGCGCTACTTGGCACAGGGAGAACTGCCCGTGGACGCAGCACCCGCTTCCCAGGCCATCGAGGCGATAACCAGTCGATTGGCGCAAGCGGACGCGAACCCGACGGAAACCGAAGGGGACGTGACGTCCGAATCGCTGTTCAGGGCCGTTGCCGACCGTTTACTTCTGAGCGACGACGGACGCGGAGCCTACCAGCGAATCACGGAGCACCCTACGGACGATGAAGCGAAAGACGCCGCAATTCGAACATTGCAATTCGAACTGGAACGCGATCACGTTTTCGCCGCTCGAATTCAAGCCCTGCTCGCCGGGGAAGAAGATCCGGAAATAGTGGTCGCGCCCCCATCACGGCGTTCAAAATGGGCTTGGATTCTCGGCGGTTCGGCGGCGCTGCTGGTCATCGGGTTGGCCGCCGCCGCAGCGCTCGCCTACCCGCGCGTCACGAACAGCAGCACGCCGAACGTCGCGACCTCGCCGTCCCCGGCGCCGTTCGGACCGACCTGGAAGGTGATTGGCGACGTCGGCGTCCGGGCGAACGACGTCGAGTTCCACAGCCGGTACGGCGACTTGTTCGCGACCGCGAACGTCGACGGCACGATCACGCTGTGGAAGGTGGGCCGAAAGGCCCGGCTGGCACGGTTCGATTCGACCAACGGCATGCCGGCCAGCGGTCCCGCGGAGATGCGTTCGCTCGAGTTCAGCCGGGACGGGCGTCGACTGGTCGCCGCCGGAATGCGGGGATCGATCGAGGTCTGGAACCTCGACACCGGCCGGCTGGCGACCAGGCCGTTCGGCGCTGGACGGATGGGCGTCGTGAACAGCGTGACGCTCTCCCCGGACCGGCAGACGGTGGCCAGCGCCAGCGCGGATGGCACCGTCCGGCTGTGGAACGCGAACAACGGTCAGCAGCTCGGTGACCCGATCGATGCCACCCCGGAGGGGGCGGCGTACCGGGTCGCGGTGAACGCCGTGAAGTTCAGCCCGAACGGCAAGATGCTGGCGACGCTGTCGGACGACGGTTCGGTGTCGTTCTGGAACGTCGCGACGCGGGAGCGGCTCCGCCAGACGGATTCGCCGTCCAGCACCGTGGGCACCGCCGGTGACGAGTTGGTCTACCGGCCGGACGGCCGAGTCGTCGCCAGCGTCAGCGCGTCCGGCGTACACCTGTGGGACGCACGGACCGGACGCTCGATCCCGGTACCGAAGACCGATTCGATCGGTGCGTTCGCGTTCCGCCCGGACGGCAAGATGCTCGCCTGCGCGAGCATCGAGGGGCCGGTCAAGCTCTACGACCCCACGACGCTCCGTCCGGTGGGCAACCCGCCGCCCGGTGGGTTCCGCTTCGTCGACGCGATGGCGTTCAGCCCGTCCGGCAAGTACCTGGCGGCTGCCGAGGCGGATCGAGGGGTCCGCATCTGGAGCATCTGAGCCCCGGTCAGCCGAGCGTAATCTCCCCGGCCTCGGCCTTGGCCGCGATGTCGGAGCGGTACTGAGCGCCCTCGAACGTGATCTGCTCGACCTTCGCGTACGCGCCGGCACGGGCGGCGGCGAGGTCGTCGCCGGTCGCGGTCACCGAGAGCACCCGGCCGCCGCTGGTCGCCAAGTCACCCGCGTCGTTCCGCACGGTCGCGGCGTGCAGGACGCCGGGCTGGTCGGCGCCGGTGATCACGTCACCGGTGCGCGGCGTTCCGGGGTACCCCGCCGAGGCCATGACCACGGTGACAGCGGCGCCGTCGCGCCACCGCAGCGGCGGGTGCGCGGCCAGCGTCCCGGTGGCGGCCGCGTTGAGCAGACCGGCCAGCGGCGTCTCGAGCATCGCGAGGACGACCTGCGTCTCCGGGTCGCCGAAGCGTGCGTTGAACTCGATCACGCGCGGCCCGCGCGTCGTGATCGCGAGCCCGACGTAGAGGACGCCGACGAACGGCGTGCCCCGGCTGGCCAGGTCGTTGAGCGTCGGCGTGACGACGTCCTTCATGACCTGGTCGATCGTGCCGCCAGGCAGCCAGGCCAGCGGCGTGTAGGCACCCATACCGCCGGTGTTCGGGCCGGTGTCGTCGTCGCCGATGCGCTTGAAGTCCTGCGCGGGCAGCAGCGGAACCGCGGCACTGCCGTCGGTGATGACGAACAGTGACACCTCGGGGCCGTCGAGGTACTCCTCGATCACGACGCGCCCGCAGTCTTCCGCGTGGGCGAGCGCCACCGCACGGTCGTCGGTGACCACGACGCCCTTGCCCGCAGCGAGCCCGTCGGCCTTGACCACGTAGGGAGCGCCGAACAGGTCGAGCGCCGCCTCCACCTGCTGGGGGTCGTCGCAGGTGCGGGACTCCGCGGTGGGGACGCGGGCCGCGCTCATCACGGCCTTCGCGAACGACTTCGAGCCCTCGATGCGCGCGGCCGCGGCGTCCGGACCGAAGACGGGAACACCCTCCTCGCGCACCATGTCGGCAACGCCCGCCATCAACGGCGCTTCCGGGCCGATCACGACCAGGTCGGCCTCGACCTGGCGCGCGAGCGCCGCGACGGCGTAGGGATCGGTCGGCTTCACCGGCTCGATCTGGGCCACCGCCGCGATGCCGGCGTTGCCGGGAGCACACACCAGACGCTCGACGGCGGGGTCAGCTGCCAGCGCCGTACACAAGGCATGTTCGCGGGCACCGGATCCGATAACGAGGACGCGCACGCGAAGAGCCTAGTAGCGCGGTCAGTCGCTCGGTGCCCCGGCCGGTCCCCCTGTGGATGACGACCCGAAACGAGCCGCTCACCGATAAGCGGCGGAGGCGTCCGGCGACCCGACGGGATCGGGCAACGCCACGGACCGACCGTCCCACTGAGGCTGTGGCCACGCCGCTGTCGGCCAGGCGCGCCGCGGACCGAGGGCCGACCGGCACGCGGCGGCCGCCGAGCCTGATCAGTGCCACCCGGTGCGGCGCGACCCGCGGACGCTGCGCCGGGCGGGACCGAGCGGCCAGCCATCGCCGGACCTCGGTACTCCGGCCGAGGCGCCAGGTCGCCAGCCCGAGCATCGGGATCGTCAGCAGGTCGGCCGTGGTGAGCCCGTGCTCGCTGTCGAGCGTCCAAAGGACGAGGCCCTCCACCGGGCCGTTGGCGAGGATCCATACCGGGGCGAGAACGGCGAGCGCCGAGGCACATCGGCAGCTACCGCGTACCGCGCCGACCGCTGTTCCGAGAGAGAGTGCAAGCACACACAGCGGCAGAGACACCTTTTGAGTAGATCATGCCTATTGCAGATAAGCTGTACCGGTTCATTAACTCGCCGTTACCACGATGGGGACCAGGCCCGCGGTCAGCGGGCCCGATCCCCCATCGATCGGGTGGCGTGGATCTACACGTGGTGGCGGTCCAGCAGACCGAACACCTCGTCCAGGATCGCCAGGCCCTCCTTGGCCTCACCATCGCTGATCGTGCACGGCGGCACGACGTGCATCCGGTTCATGTTGACGAACGGGATCAGCCCGCGGAGCTTCGCCTCGGCCAGCAACTCGGCCATCGGCGCGTTGTCGGCGCCCGCCGCGTTGTAGGGCACCAGCGGTTCCCGGGTCTCCCGGTTCTTCACCAGGTCGAGGGCCCAGAAGACGCCCAGGCCACGGACCTCGCCGATCACCGGGTGCCGGGCGGCCAACTCGCGCAGGCCCGGACCGAACACGTCCTCACCGAGCCGGGCGGCGTTCTCCACGATGCCCTCGTCGGCCATCGCGTTGATCGTCGCCACCGCTGCGGCGGCCGCCAGCGGGTGCCCGGAGTAGGTCAGGCCGCCCGGGAACGGACGCTCGGCGAACGTCGCGGCGATCTCATCCGAGATGATGACGCCGCCCAGCGGCACGTATCCGGAGTTCACACCCTTGGCGAACGTGATCAGGTCCGGGGTGACACCCCAGTGGTCGACCGCGAACCACTCACCGGCGCGGCCGAACCCCGCCATCACCTCGTCGGCGATGAACACGATGCCGTACCGGTTGCACAGCTCCCGGACGCCGGCCAGGTAACCGCCCGGCGGAACCAGGATGCCGGCCGTCCCCGGGATCGACTCCAGCACGATCGCCGCGATCGTCGCCGGCCCCTCGAGCTGGATCGTCGCCTCCAGGTGCGCCAGGGCCCTGTCGTTCTCCTCCTCCTCGGTGGTCGCCCAGAACGGCGACCGGTACAGGTACGGCCCGAAGAAGTGGTGGACGTCGGTCGCGGCGCCGTCGTTCGGCCAGCGACGCGGGTCGCCGGTCATCTGCATCGCGGTGGCGGTGTTGCCGTGGTAGCTGCGGTAGGTCGTCAGCACCTTGCGGCGACCGGTGTGCAGCCGGGCCATCCGGACCGCGTTCTCGTTGGCGTCCGCACCGCCGTTGGTGAAGAAGACCTTGTTCAGGCCTTCCGGCGCGCGTTCGACGATCAATCGCGCTGCTTCGCTCCGGACGTCGTTCGCGAACGCCGGTGCCACCGTGCAGAGCTTCGCGGCCTGCTCCTGGATCGCGGCGACCACCTTCGGGTGCTGGTGCCCGATGTTCGTGAACACTAGCTGCGAGGTGAAGTCGAGGTACCGGTTGCCGTCCGGGTCCCAGATGTAGGAGCCCTGAGCGCCCTCGATCACCATCGGCTTGATCAGCGACTGGGCCGACCAAGAGTGGAAGACGTGAGCCCGGTCGAGTTCATAGGCGCGAGACATCCGTGCTCCTTACTTGTTCTGGGGGAACCCAAGGTCGACGCCACGGTGGGACGGGTCGGGCCACCGCGTCGTGACAACCTTGCCTCGGGTCCAGAACCGCACGCCCTCGGCCCCGTACATGTGCACGTCGCCGAAGAGCGAGTTCCGCCAACCACCGAAAGAGTAGGTGGCCACCGGCACCGGGATCGGCACGTTGATGCCGACCATGCCCACCTCGACGTCGAGCCCGAACTGCCGGGCGACGCCGCCGTCGCAGGTGAACAGCGCGACGCCGTTCGCGTACGGGTTCGAGTTGACCAGGTCCAGCGCGTCGTCGTAGGTCTCGACCCGGACGACCGACAGCACCGGGCCGAAGATCTCGTCGGTGTAGATCGTCATGTCCTTGCCGACGTTGTCGAACAGCGTCGGGCCGACCCAGTAACCGTTCTCCCGGCCCTCGACGCTGGTGCCACGGCCGTCGGCGACCAGCGTGGCACCGGCGGCCTCACCCTGGTCGATGTAGCTCTTGATCTTGTCGCGGTGCTGGGCGGAGATGACCGGGCCCATCTCGGCACCCGCTTCGTCGCCGGGAGCGACCTTCACGGCCGGGATGCGCTCGGCGATCTTGCCCACGAGCTGGTCACCCACGGCGCCGACCGCCACCACGACCGAGACGGCCATGCAGCGCTCGCCGGCCGCGCCGTAACCCGCGGACACCGCGGCGTCGGCGGCCAGGTCGAGGTCGGCGTCGGGCAGCACGACCATGTGGTTCTTCGCACCGCCGAGTGCCTGGACGCGCTTGCCGTTGGCGGTGGCGGTCTGGTGGATGTACTGCGCGATCGGGGTCGAGCCGACGAAGCTCACCCCGGCGACGTCCGGGTGGTTGAGCAGGCCGTCGACGGCGACCTTGTCACCGTGCAGCACGTTGAACACGCCGTCGGGCAGGCCGGCCTCGGCCCAGAGCTCCGCGAGCCGGACGCCGGCCGACGGGTCCTTCTCGCTGGGCTTGAGGATGAACGTGTTGCCACAGGCGATCGCGATCGGCGACATCCAGAGCGGCACCATGGCCGGGAAGTTGAACGGCGTGATGCCGGCGACGACGCCCAGCGGCTGGCGCACCGAGAACGAGTCGACACCGGTCGAGACGTTGGGGCTCTGGTCGCCCTTGATGTGCTCGCCGATGCCGCAGGCGAACTCGACGATCTCCAGGCCACGGGCGACCTCGCCCTTGGCGTCCGGGATCGTCTTGCCGTGCTCGCGGCTGATGATCCGGGCCAGCTCGTCGGTGTGGCGGTCGAGCAGCTCACGGAACGCGAACAGGACGCGGGTGCGCTGGGCGAGGCTCGAGCGGCGCCACGTCTTGAACGCGGCCTTGGCGGCGGCAACCGCGGTGTCGACGTCCTGGGTGCTCGCGAACGGCACGGTGGCGATCTGCTCGCCGCTACTCGGGTCGTACACCGGCCCGGTGCGGACCTCGCCGGCGTCGACGGCGCCCTCGGTCGGCTTGCCATCGATCCAGTGCGGGACGGTACGCATCGGCTTCTCCTTCTGGTCGCTGCGGGGGTCCACCGCTACCGTCACCCGGATCTGGACCAGTCACAAGATCCAGTTGATGTGCTGGTAATGAGTCCAGTTGTGCGACGCTGGAACCGTGACCCTCCTGGCTGAGCTGGACCGGAACAGCAGCGTGCCGCTGTACCGGCAACTGCGGGCCGCGCTGGAGCGGGAGATCCTGGCCGGGCGATTGGGCACCGAAGGCCGGTTGCCGTCGTCCCGCGAACTCGCCACCGCACTGGGGGTCTCGCGCAACACCGTGGTCACCGCCTACCAGGAGCTCATCGCCGAGGGTTACGTGACGCCGATGCCGCGGTCGGGGCTCGCGGTCAACGCCGAACTGCACGCCGAACCTCCTCCCCCTCCCACCGGACGCCGCTTCGACTGGGACGCACGGATCGCGCCGGCGCCCGACGCCGACCTCCCGATCTCGCACCGGCCACGCGACTGGCAGCGCTACCGCTACCCGTTCCTGAGCGGACAGCCGTCCGCCGACCTGTTCCCCCGCCGGGCCTGGCAGCGTTCCCTGCGGGCCGCGATGGAGGGGTCGAACTTCTGGCCGAGCCTCTCCGACAGCGGCGACGCGGACGACCCGATGCTGGTCGAGGCGCTCTGCCGGCACATCCTCCCCGCCCGCGGCATCGACGCCGAGCCGTCGCAGGTCCTGGTGACGCTCGGCTCGCAGCAGGGCCAGGCGCTGATCGCGGGTGAGCTGCTCGGGCCGGGCAAGCGGCTGGCTGTCGAGGACCCCGGCTACCCGGACCTCTGGCACATCGCGGTGCGCGCCGGAGCGTCGCTGGTGCCGATGGACGTGGACGGCGGCGGTTTGGTGCCGACCGACGCGCTGGCCTCCTGCGACGCGGTGGCCGTGACACCGAGCCACCAGTACCCGACCAACGTGACACTCACCGTCGGGCGGCGGAACCAGCTGCTGGACGCCTCGCCCGACCTGGTGATCGTCGAGGACGACTACGACGCGGAGTTCCGGTACTCCGGCAGCCCGACACCGGCGTTGAAGGCCCTCGACCGCCGAGGGCAGGTCGTCTACCTGGGCAGTTTCTCGAAGTTCCTGGCACCGGGGCTGCGGCTGGGCTTCCTGGTAGCGGACGCCAGGCTGGTCGCCGCGCTACGCGAACGGCGCCGCTTCCAGGTGCGGCATGCGCCGGGACAGCAGCAGCGGGCGCTGGCGTTGCTGATCACGTCCGGCGACTACGCCAGGGCACTCCGCCGGGCCCGCACGATCCTGCGCGACCGGTGGCGGCGAACCGTCGCGGCGGTGGATACGCACCTGGGGTGGCGGCCGGCGTTCGGGGACACGTTCCCCGCCGGTGGTACGGCGCTGTGGGTGGTGGGGCCACCCGAGCTGAACAGCCGCGCGCTGGCTGCGGCGGCGCGCGCCCGTAGCGTCCTGGTCGAGCCGAGCGAGTCGTACCACCTGCGCGAGCCACGCGCGCTCAACGCGGTCAAGATCGGCTTCGCGAGCGTGCCCACCGACCGCATCGACGCCGGCATCGCCGAACTAGCCACCGCCTGGTCGAGCGGGACGGCCCAGGCAGCGGGGGTCGGGGTCGTCGGATAACGAACGGGACGGGGCCAGCCAGGACAACATCGCTCGCTCCACCTGCCACCCGTGCACCTCGACCGCGCTGTACGGCGGCTCGATCGGGTCCGGGCAGAGCACCTGGGAGATCACCGCGTCGTTCGCCACGAACTCGACCTTGCCGCCGGACTCCAGCAGCGTCGTCGCCCGGTCGTCCACGGTGATCACCTGACCCCGCACCACGGTGACCTCGCTCCGATCGCCGACCGATTCCTCCGCCGAGGAGTCGGCCAGCGCGTCCGGCTTGAGCTCCACCGCAACCGCAGGCAACACCGGCGCCTGGACGAAGATCGCGGCCACCAGGATCGGCCCGATCACCAGACCGGCCATCGCAACCCAGTGCGTCACCAGCCGCGCGGACGGCGCAGGCACCGGACCGGTCAGGAACGGCAGCGCCACCACCGGCGCGATCAGCAGGAACGCGGTCTCCGGCTCGCCCGCCCGGACGGCGTCCAGCGTGGCCGGGCCGAACAGCAGGAGGCCGAGCACCGAACAGACCACCGGCACCACGATGCACGCCATCCGGATCAGCTGCGGGTGATCCTCGTACCGCAGCCGGACGTCCAGCGCGAAGATGACGAGCAGCAGCATGCCGAGCGTCGGCAGGAACCGCAGTTGCCAGGTGACCGCGGCGACCGCGAACGCCGACAGCACCACCCAGCCCGGCGTCCGGCCCGCGGCACGCGCCAGCCACGACCGCCCGGCGTCGATCGAGCTGACCAGCAGCAGCGCGCCCAACGCCCGCCCGACCAGGATGAACACCGGCGGCACCCAGATCAGCGTGATCAGCAGGGAGCCGATCAGACCGAGCGGGCTCACGTTCTGGACCAGCAGCAGCATCGTCTGCAGGTCCTGCCGACTCAGGTACCAGAGCCGCAGCACCAGCAACAGCAGCGGGAACGCCGGGAGCGCGGTGAGCATCCACTGCTGGTCACGGCCCCGGCGCCGGCGCGCGGGCAGCATGACCGGCTGCGGCCGGGTCACTGTTCGTCCTCCCACGGCCAGATCCGCACCCGCGGCTTCTCGACGTCGGGCTGCTTGGCGACCGCGACCTGCTGCGGCATCGCGCTCGGCTGCTCCCGGCGCAGGTAGGTGTCGTACGCGGTCTCCCAGCGGCGGTCGGTCGGCTCGGTGTACGAGCGGTAGAGCGCGAGGTCGACGAGCGTCTTCAGCGCCTCGTTCGTGCCGACGTTGATGCCGTAGAGCTCGCTGCCCTCCGACCCGATGTCGTGGATCGTGAACTTGCCGGGGTTCTCGAAGACGAACCCGGCCAGGATCGCCGCGTCGGTGGAGACCGCGTCGTACGCGCCGGACTCCAGCCCGCGGACGCACTCGCTGATCTTGTTCTTGCCGAACGGAAGCACACCGGCCGCCTCGAGGTTCTGCTTCGAGGTCGTGGTGTTGAGCGTGCACACCTTCCGGTCGGCGAGGTCGGACAACGCCTCGTACCGAGCGGACGTCTTCCGGGTCAGAACCGACTGCTCGGTACGCAGATACGGCGCCGAGAACGAGACGTCCGGGTCGGCCTCGCGTGCCGGCGTGATGCTGAACGTGGCCACGACCAGGTCGACCGTGACGATCTTCTTCGTCTTCACGTCGAGGGCCTGACGCCGGGCGCGGTCCTCACTCTCGATCGTCAGCAACCGCACATCGTCCGGGGCGAACCCCAGGCTGGCAGCGACCAGGTACGCGATCTCGACGTCGAAGCCGCGGTAGACGCCGTTGTCCAGCAGCGACATCCCCGGCTGGTCGTCCTTGACGCCGATCAGCAGCTGACGCTTGTCGAACAGACCGGCCTGCCGCCGAAGGTCGTCCTGCGACGGTGGCCCGACCCCGCTCACCGTGACCGCGGCGACGACGACGGCGCCAACCAGCAGCACCACGACGACCGCGAGCCGGGCCAGGCGAGCCGCGAGCCCCAGACCGTCGAGCTTGGATAACGTCCGGCCGCCCGCGACCCACCGCGGCGGAAGGCCGGGCCGCGATTGCGAGGCGAACCCGGTGTCCGCCGGCGCCGACTGAAGCTCCTCGGTCCCGCGCTCGGAGTCCCCGCGCTCGGAAGCCCCGCGCTCGGAAACCCCGCGCTCGGAAACCCTGCGCTCGGAATCGTCGTCCGCCATCGTCACCTGCCTCCCGCTCCGCCCCACCAGCGCCGTCTCGTACCGCCGTTATAGCTGGGGCGCGCACGGGCCGCCGACCCGACGAGCGACTCAGATCAGGTCACGCACCACGACGTTCTGGTCGCGGCCGGGGCCGACGCCGATCACGCTGACCTGCGTGCCGGACAGCTCCTCCAGGCGAGTGACGTACGCCTGCGCGTTCTTCGGCAGGTCGGCGAACGTCCGGACGTCGGACAGATCCTCCCACCAACCGTCGAGGTACTCGTAGATCGGCTTCGCGTGGTGGAAGTCGGTCTGCGTCATCGGCATGTCGTCCATCCGCTCGCCGTCGACGTCGTAGCCGACGCAGATCGGCACCCGGTCGAGGCCGGACAGCACGTCGAGCTTCGTCAGGAAGATATCGGTCAGTCCGTTGACCCGGGTGGCGTACCGGGCGATCACCGCATCGAACCAGCCGGTGCGGCGGTTGCGCCCGGTCGTCACGCCGACCTCGCCGCCGACCTTGCGCAGCCGCTCGCCGTACTCGTCGTGCAGCTCGGTCGGGAACGGGCCGGACCCCACCCGCGTGGTGTAGGCCTTCAGGATCCCGATCACCTTCGTGATCCGGGTGGGCCCGATGCCGCTGCCCGCGCAGGCACCGCCCGCGGTCGGGTTCGACGAGGTCACGAACGGATACGTGCCGTGGTCGACGTCGAGCAGCGTGCCCTGCGACCCCTCGAGCAGCACTGTCTCGCCCCGCTCCAGCGCCTTGTTCAGCAGCAAGCGGCTGTCAGCGATGTGCGGCTTCAGCCGCTCGGCGTACCCCAGGTACTCCTCGGCCACTGCGGCCGGGTCGAGCGCCTTGCGGTTGTAGACCTTGACCAGGATCTGGTTCTTCTCGGCGAGCACCGTGTCGAGCTTGCGGCGCAGGATGCCCGGGTCGAGCAGGTCGGCGACCCGGATACCGATCCGGGCGAGCTTGTCACCGTAGGCCGGGCCGATGCCCCGCCCGGTGGTGCCGATCCGCGCCTTGCCGAGGTAACGCTCGGTGACCTTATCCAGCGCGCGGTGGTGCGGCATGATCAGGTGCGCGTCCGCCGAGATCCGCAGGTTCGACACGTCGACACCACGTTCGATCAGGCCGTCCATCTCGCCGATCAGCACGGCCGGGTCGACGACGACACCGTTGCCGATCACCGACGTGGTGTTCGGCGTGAGGATCCCGGACGGGATCAGGTGCAGCGCGTACTTCTCCCCGTCCGGGGTGATCACCGTGTGCCCGGCGTTGTTGCCACCCTGGTACCGGACGACCCACTGGACCGAACCGCCGAGGAGGTCGGTGGCCTTACCCTTACCCTCGTCCCCCCATTGGGCACCGACGAGCACGATCGCGGGCATACGGTCCTCCATTAACCCCGGCACGGACAGGATGTAAGGCTAACGAACGTGGACGTGCTGCTTCTCGCGCCGGGTCCGGGCGTCGCTACCCGGGTACCCGTGCTGGCCTGTCGCGACGCGCTCCGGAAGGGCGCGGACGTAGAGGTGCTCGAGCTGGATTCGGATTCCGAGGTCGACGCCGCTGTGAAGCGAGCGTCCGTGGACGGTGCCCGCCTGGTGGTCGCCGGCGGCGACGGTCAGCTGCGGGCGGTGCTGCGCCGGATGGTTCGCCGGTCGCTGCCGCGGGGCGGCGAGCGCCCCGCCGACCTGCCCAGCGACCGCACGGTGCCCGACCTTCCCGCCATCGGGGTCCTGCCTCTCGAAGCGCATGGGGACGCCGACCTCGCGGCGAAGTTGGGGCTTCCACGCACGCCCGCGGACGTGGCCGCCGCAGTGCTCGAGGGTGCCGAGCGGCGGGTCGACCTGCTGCGCCACGACGGCGGCTCGGTGACGTTGCACGGCGCGCTGCTCGGCGGCGCGGATACGAGTGGCCGTCCGGTTGCCTGGCACGCCCGGATCGACGTCGACGACACACTGCTCACCGACGGCACCGAACCGCTGCTGGCCTGCGCGATCGCCAACGCCGACGGGTACACCGACCTCAGCGGGCTGCCGCTGGTGGTCAGCGCCGATCCGGCGGACGGCGTCCTGGAGGTGGGGCTGGCGCTGCCGGCAGCGCCGACGCGCGGCCTGTTCGGCCGCAGGCGCGCGCACGGTGAGATCGAGGTACGGCGGGCACGCGGCCGCGCGGTGTCGCTCAACATCGTGACGAATACCGCTGAGGACGCCGTCCCGCTGATCGACGACGGCGTGAGCGGCACCGTGACCAGGAAGCGAACCTGGTGGATGGAGCGCGGGGCCTGGGGCGTCTACACCCGGTAACCGGCGTTATCGGCCATTGGTAGGTACCGGCAGTATGGATATTGGGCATACTCCACTGCAGTGCTCCGGCCAAATGTTGGGGGGTTCCAATCCGTGCAAGGCACCGGCCAGAGCAACGGTGAGGCCAACGGTCGTCCCGGTTCCGGGGCGCACTCCGAGGTGTCCGGCGAGCCGTCCGCGATCGGATGGCCAGAGCCGACGACACCCGGGTCCTCGGAGGCGTCGTCCAACGGTGTGCAGGCGGCCCAGCACCTGCAGTCCGGTTCCGGATGGGCGGAGAGCACCACCGGCACGAACGGGGTCGTCCGGATCGCCGAGACGCCCGAGGTGCCCGCGCAGCCGGGCCCGGACGCCACGACCTCCGGGCCGCCGTCGCCGAGCGAGCAGCCGACGCTGCCGCAGTGGCCGAGGCCCGACGGCCCCCAGTCGGCGCCACCGCAGGACCCCGGGCCGCACGCCCAGACCGTGCCCGGCGTGGCACCGGACGAGCAGTGGCAGCCGCCGTCGGCGCAGGGTTGGCCGGGTCAGGTGGGTTCCGGTGACCTTGACTCGGCGGACCAGCAGTGGCTCGGCCAGCTCCGCGATCAGGAGGCCGCGGACCGGCCGGCGTCGCCAGAGGCCGGTGCCCAGCCCCAGCAACAGCCGACGCCGCAGCCGCAGTCCGGTGGCGAACCACCGTGGCCGGGCACGGAGCAGTCGCCCGGCAGCCAACCGCAGTGGCCAGGCACAGAGCAGCCGCCCGGCAGCCAACCGCAGTGGCCGGGCGCGGAGCAGTCGCCCGGTGGCCAGCCGCCGTGGCCGGGCGCGGAGCAGCACCAGACGCCGGGCGCGGAGCAGCAGTGGCCGGGGCAGCACCAGTCGCCGGGGCAGCACCAGTCGCCGGGGCAGCACCAGTCGCCGGGGCAGCACCAGTGGCCCGCGCAGCCGCAGGGCCAGCAGTGGCCGGCGCAGCAGCCACCGGGCCAGCAGCAGTGGCCGCCGCAGCAACCGCACGAACAACAGCAATGGCCCGCCCAGCAGCCGCCGGGCCAGCAGCAGTGGCCGGCGCAGGCACCGCACGACCAGCAGCAGTGGCAGGCGCAGCAGCAACCGGCGCAGTGGCCGCAGCAGCAGCCCGGCTGGCCGGCGCCGGAACCGCAGTGGCCCGCGCAACAGCAGTGGCCCGGCCAGGAGAACCAGTGGCCTGCCCAGCAGGAGTGGCCCGCGCAGCAGCAGTGGCCGGGGCAGGAGAACCAGTGGCCCCCGCAGGAGCAGCAGCAATGGCCTGCGCAGCAGCCACAGTGGCCCGCCCAGCAGCAGCCCGCGCCGCCGCCCCACCAGCCGCCCCAGCCCCAGCAGCCCCACCAGCCCCAGCAATGGCAGGCGCCGGAGCAGCAGTGGCCCGCACCCGCGGATCCGAACCACCCGGTCTCCGGGCAGCCGACCTCCGAGCAGGGCGGGTTCCCGGTCTCCGGCGACCCCTCGGCCACCCCGCCGACGTCGGGACAGCCGATCTCCGGCCAGCCCGTGTACGACCACCCGGTATCCGGGCAGCCCATCTCCGGGCAGCCCATCTCCGGGCAGCCCATCTCCGGGCAGCCCATCTCCGGGCAGCCCATCTCCGGGCAGCCGGTGTACAACCACCCGGTATCCGGGCAGCCGACCTACGGGCAGCCCGTCTCGGGGCAGCCCGTCTCGGGGCAGCACGCTGAGCCCGACCCGTTGACCGCACCGCAGTGGCCGGCGCCGCCCCCGGAGCCAGAGCCCGCACCGGAGCCCGCGCCGGACCAACCGGCCCAGGAATGGGCGGCGCCACCGGCTGCGGCGGCGTGGCCCACCGAACAGCCTCCGGCCGGTCCGCCTCCGGTACCACCACCAGCCGCACACGACCTACATCGGCCCGCAGACCACTACGCCTACCGGCCCGCGCCGGACACTGCCGCCGAGCGTCCACAACCGTTGCAGGAACAGCCACCACGGCAGACGCCGCAGCCGGAGTGGCGGACCGGCCCGGGCCAGCCCAGCTTCGACCAACCGGCCGTACCACCGACCGCGGAGGAATTCGCCGCCCGCAGGGCGCACCGGCCCCGGCCGCCAGAACCGACGATGGGCGTACCCGCGCTGATTCGGCGGGTCACGTTCGGCACCGTGAGCCCGCAGCTGTCGAAGCGGGAGATCGAGTACCGGGACGCGGTCGCGAAGGTCCGGCGGAACTTCGGCGGGCTGCGCCAGGTCACGGTCGTCAACCCGAAGGGCGGCGCGGGCAAGACCGTCGCGGTGCTGATGACCGCGATGACGTTCGGCCAGAACCGCGGTGGTTACGTCCTGGCCTGGGACAACAACGAGACCCAGGGGACGCTGGGCATGCGCTCCCAGCAGGACTACCACGTCCACACGGTCCGGGACGTCCTGCGCGCGCTGCCGAGCTTCCAGAACAGCGGCAAGGTCGGCGACCTGACGCCGTACGTCCGGTCGCAGGGTGAGGCGATGTTCGACGTCCTGGCGTCGGACGAGTCGGCGACCGCCGGTGAGATGCTCACCGCGCAGGCGTTCGTCAACATCCGCGAGGTCGTCAGCCGGTTCTACAAGCTGATCGTCGTCGACACCGGGAACAACGTCCGGGCGGAGAACTGGCAGGCCGCGATCGACGCGACCGACCAGCTCGTCGTCACGATGTCGGCGCGCGGCGACTCGGCGGAGACCGCGGCGCGGATGCTCGACCACCTCGACCAGACCGGGCGGCACGAGCTCGTGCGCCGGGCGGTCACCGTGGTCGCGATGGCGGCCAGCCGGAAGGACGTCGACCTGCCTGCGATCCAGCGGCACTTCGCGGCCCGGACGCGCGCGGTGCTGCTGGCGCCGTACGAGAAGCTGCTCGACTCGGGTGAGCCGATCCGGTACGGCGAGCTGTCGGCTCGTACTCGCAACGCCTGGCTACGTATCGCCGCCGCTATCGCCGAGGGCCTCTGACGCGGCTGCTTTGGCCGCGAGGCCGGTGAGCAGGACGTCGAGGCCGAACGCGAACCGTTCCTCGCCGCCACCGGTGGTGAGGGCCTCGGAGAGCTCGACGACGTGCGGGAACCGGTCGGCGGGCAGGCTGGCGAAGTACGCCCCGAGCCCCTTGAAGTACTGCTGGCCGTTGTCCGCATCGCCGAACGCCGCAGCGTAGAGGCTGCCCTCGTGGGCGTCCGCGGTGATGTAGTCGAACAGCAGCGGGCCGGCCCAGGCTGCGAGCTGGTCGGGTAGGCCGATCCGGCGCAGGATCCCGAATACCTCGTTGCTCAGCCGCATCGCGTTCGGGCCGGTCGGGACGCGGCCCCACAGTGCTTTGGCGACGTCCCGGTGAGCGATGAGCGCCTCGCGGGTGGCGTAGGCGAACCGGGTGAAGTCCTGGCGCCAGTCGCCGGTCAGTTCGGGGAACTCCACGGTGGCGAGCACACGGTCGACCACCGCGTCGACCAGCTCTTCTTTGTTCTGGACGTGCGCGTACAGCGACGCGGCGCCGGTGCCGAGTTCCTGTGCGACGCGCCGCATGCTCATCGCGTCGACGCCCTCGGAGTCGAGGACGGTCATCGCCGCGTCGACGATCTGCTCGTAGCTGAGCGGACGCCGGACCGAAGCGGTCTTCTTGCGCTCGCGCCAGGGCGGTACCGGCATGTCGTCCAACGCTGCTCCCCTCGCCGATCCTCCGAACACTGTACTTGACACGAACGCCGTTCGATCATAGAACGGTGTTCGTTGCAACGGAACACTGTTCGTAAAGGAGCCATCCTCGTGACTTCCCAGATAGAAACCCCCACCGCGCCTGCCCGCCCGCCCGACGGCTATCGGGCCGGCGGGCGGCTCGCCTGGCTCGCCCTGGCCGTCGTCCTCGTCGCCGAGGTGATGGACCTGCTCGACACCACGATCGTCGGCGTCGCCTCACCCGCGATCCGCGACGATCTCGGCGGCACCTACGCGTCGATCCAGTGGATCTCGGCCGGCTACACGCTGGCGTTCGCGGTCGGACTGCTCACCGCCGGTCGCCTCGGCGACCTCTACGGCCGGAAACGCCTATTCGTGATCGGTGTCGCCGGCTTCACGCTCAGCTCCGCCGCCTGCGCGCTCGCCGTCTCGCCAGGCATGCTGATCGGCTCCCGACTCCTCCAGGGACTGTTCGCCGCACTCCTCATCCCGCAGGGCTTCGGGCTGATCCGGGCCGCGTTCCCGCCCGACCAACTCGGCAAGGCGTTCGCGTTCTTCGGCCCGGTGATGGGGCTCTCCGCGGTGGCCGGGCCGATCGTCGGTGGCGCGCTCGTGGATGCCGACCTGTTCGGTACCGGCTGGCGCATGATCTTCCTGATCAACGTGCCGCTCGGCCTCGTCGCGCTGATCGGTGCGGTGACCGTCTTACGGGAGGACCGGACGCCGTCGGCAGGCGGGCTCGACCCGCTCGGCGCCGGGCTCGCGACCGCCGCGGCGTTCCTGGTGGTCTATCCGCTGGTGCAGGGCAACGAACTGGACTGGCCACGGTGGATCTTCGGGTGTCTCGCCCTCGGTGTTGTGCTGTTCGTGCTGCTCGGCGTCCACCTGGTGCGGCGTTCACGACACGGACGTGCACCGCTGGTGATGCCCAGCCTGTTCGGCAAGCGCAGTTTCAGCAGCTCGCTCGTCGTCGGCTTGCTGTTCTTCGCCGGGATGAGCGGTCTGATGCTGGTCATGACCCTCTACCTGCAGATCGGCCTGGGTTACACCCCGCTGCGCGCCGGTCTGACGATGGGCCCGTGGCCGTTCGGCGTCGCGGTGGGCGCCGGACTCGCAATGGGCGTGCTGGTGCCGCGCTTCGGCCGGTACGTCGTGGTCGGTTCCGCGCTGGTGATGGCCGCGGGCATCGCCGGGGTGTGGCTCACGCTGGAGATCGCGGGCTCGTCGGTCAGCAGCGTCGCGTTCGCGCCGGGGTTGCTGGTCGCAGGCATCGGCATGGGCGGCGTGGTGGCGCCGTTCTTCGACATCGCGCTCGGCGACGTGGACGACACCGAGGTCGGCTCGGCGAGCGGGCTGCTCAACGCGATCCAGCAGCTCGGCGCCACGGTCGGGGTCGCGGTACTGACCTCGGTGTTCGTGGGCCTGCTCGGGAGCGCGGTGATCAGTGGGGTCGGGTCCGTGACGCCGTCCCTCCGCGCCGAGCTGTCCGCCGCCGGAGTACCCGCCGCCGCCCAGGAGGAGATCGTCGCGGACTTCCGCGACTGCGTGCGGGACCGGGCCACCGCGGACGATCCGGCCGCGACGCCGGAGAGTTGCCGGGCGTCGGTAACCCCGGAGGTCGGCGCGGTGCTGGCGGACGAGGGCGCCGCCGCGAGCAAGGAGATCTTCACCGACGCCGCGCAAAAACTGCTGCTGATCGACGCCGCGCTGATGGTGGTGCTGGCCGGGCTGTCGTTCCTGCTGCCGAAGAAGGCTCGCCCGGAAGAAGCCGGATGAAACGCGACAACGGCGGGCAGGGGTTGCCCGCCGTTGTCACGTTCACATGCGGTCGGCCGCTGACGGATCCGAGTCGCGGAGGAACTGGGCGCAGCGCGCGGCCTCGTCGGACTCGCCGATCTCGAGCGCAGCGCGGGCCAGCGCGTTCAGCGCCCGGAGGAAGCCCTGGTTGCCCTCGTGCGAGAACGGAACCGGACCGTGGCCCTTCCAGCCGTTGCGGCGCAGCGCGTCGAGGCCCCGGTGGTAACCAGTGCGCGCGTACGCGTACGAGGCGATCGCGTCGCCCTTCGCGAACGCCTGGTCGGCGAGTACGGCCCAGGCACCGCTGCTCGTCGGGTAGCGAGCCGCGACGGCGGAGGGGTCCTCCTCGCCGGCCGCTGCGGCCCGGACCGCCGCCAGTTCCTCCGGGTCCTCCGGCAGGAGCGTGGCGGGCGGCTGCGGGAGGAGGTCTCGAGGAAGGCTCATGGGTTCATCCTGACGGGCGGGAGGACACAGCGAACCACCGTGCCTCCAGGTGTGGGCAGTATTACGCGACGCAGTGAAGCCGCTAGCCAGCCATAACAAATCATCGCTGCGAAACCATGCCGCGCGATCCAAGGAAACTTGGCGGAAACTCGTGGCGTCCGCGATCTGACGTACATTCCACCGACTTTGCGCCGACCGGCAATATGGGACGGTGGACGCCACCCCGGACGAAGTAGAGACCCTGGCCGAACTCAGGATCTGGCTGGACAAACGGACGTTGAGCGGGCTCGCGGTTCAAGGTTTGGACCTCACCGGGATCTCGCTGGCCGACGTCACGGTCGAGGACACGCTGTTCCTCGGCTGCCGGCTGAACGCACCGGAGGCCGCCGACCTCGTAGCGCGTGGCGCGTCCGTGGTGCCGGAGCTCGCCCACGCGCCCTACCCGACTCACCCGTCGACGCTCTACACCGCGGCCGACCTGACCGTCGGGTTCGAGGCGAGCGGCTTCGCAGGCATGTACGACTCGGTCGTCTACCGGCACTTCGTCGAGCACGGCGGCCCGCTGCCGCCGATCCGCGAGGCGCTCTCGCAGCGACTGCACGACCACGGCATCGACAACGCACTGTCGGACGCGCTGGCCGCCTGGGCGTCCGCGTCGACCGGACCGGTGGTCGGTGTCATGGGCGGACACGCCGAGCCCCGCGGTTCGGTGGCGTACCGGGAGGCCGCGACGCTGGGCCGGGCGCTGGCCGACGCCGGTGCGCTGGTGCTGACCGGCGGCGGGCCGGGCGTGATGGAAGCGGCCAACCTCGGGGCCTACGTGCCGTCGGCCGAAGCGCTGGACGCCGCTCTCAAGGAGTTGTCCGCGGCGCCGTACTTCGTCGACCACGAGCCGTACACCGCAGCGGCGCTGGCGGTCCGGGCGCGATACCCGTCGGCCGAGCCATGGGCCGGCGGGCTGTCGATCCCGACCTGGCTCTACGGACACGAACCGGCCAATTTGTTCGCTGCCCGGATCGCAAAATACTTCTCGAACGCGATCCGGGAGGACACGATCCTGCGCGCGGCCCGCGGCGGCATCGTGTTCGCGCCGGGCAAGGCGGGCACCGTGCAGGAGGTGTTCCAGGCGGCGACCAAGGCGTTCTACCGCAGCGACGGAGCGTCCGGGCCGATGATCTTCCTGGACCGTCGGTACTGGACGGACGTGCTGCCGGTGGAGGCGCTGCTGCGGCCGCTGTTCACTCAGGCCCCCGAGGTGCCCGCGGTCGTTCACCTCACCGACGACGTCGACGAAGCGGTCGAACTCCTGACGACGCATCGACCGGCGTGAACTCAACTCGTCGGTACCTCCGATAGCCTTTTAGCGAGGAAGGAGGTGCCATGACGACGCTGGGTCGGCCGCGCACCGGCTACCTGACGACGGTCGACCTCGTGACAGAGGTCCGGGCCGGGAAAGTCCGAATTCCCCCCTTCCAGCGACCATACAAGTGGCAGCCGACTGACGTCGTTACCCTCTTCGACAGTCTCCGGCGGGGGTTTCCGATCGGGAGCCTTCTGTTCTGGCGACGCCCGGCCGCGGAGGGCGAACTCAGTCTTGGCCCGATACAAATGCGTGTTCCAGCCGTTCCGGACGCGAATTGGGTGGTCGACGGTCAACAGCGCATCATCAGCATCGTCGGGGCCCTGACGGCCCCGGACGACGTAGCTGATCCACGATTGCGCATCGTCTTGGATGTATCCAATGAGGAGTTTCGCTCGGTCATCGAGCCGTTCGAGGCTAATCCGGTCTGGCTCCCGGTGTCTCGCCTCCTCGACACCAAGCGATTGCTCGCCTGGTTGCGTTTGAACAGCGAGTGGATCACCGACGAGCAGATCGACATGATCGAAGAAGTATCCGCGACAGTGCGCGAGTATCAGATACCGACGTACACGGTCAGCGGTGATGACGAGCGCGATCTTCGCCTGATCTTCGATCGAATGAACAACAGCGGTCGGCCCATGACACTCTCCGAGGTTTTTCATGCCCTCAACGCTGCGGGAACGGCGCCGGACACGCTGAACACGCTAACTGCACGAGTGGCCGATCTGGGCTTCGGCAAGCTGGAGGAGGACGCGGCGCTGCGGTGTGTCCGCGCCTATCGCGGCAGCGATGTCTTCCGCGACCCACACGGCGAGTTCGACAACCCGACTGAGTTCAGCGAGGCACTGGATCACACGCTCAGCGCCGTGACTCGTGCGGTGGAGTTCCTACGGGCCGGAGCTGGCATACCGCACATTCGGATCCTTCCCCACACTCATACGCTCTACGTTCTCACTCGGTTCTGCGGATTGCACGGGCATCCGGAGGGCCGTGCTGCAGAGCTATTGCGCCGATGGATCTGGCGAGAGGCTGTCTCGGGACTCGGCCACCAGAGTGTGAGCGTGACTACGATTCGCCGGGCCGTAGCCACTATCGACCAGGATCCGCTGGCTTCGGCGGAGCGATTGTTGCAGACCGTGCCGCACAAGCGGCCTTCCAGGCCTATCCCGCTATCCAGCATCAGTATCGGACTGACGGTCGGCAAGCTAATTCTCCTCGGATTCCTCGCACAGGAACCCCGCGATCTCCGGACGGGTGCAATTCTTGAGCCCACCCAACTCCTGGATGCAGGCCCGAAGAACCCATGGCGGCAAGTCGTCACGCAAAGTTCCAGCCCACTCAGCAAGAGCGCCGCGAATCGCATCGTCCATGGGGCTCTTGGTGGGACCAACGTTGCCGCCGCGCTGACGAAGGTCGATCAAGGAATTGCCGACAGCCACCTCCTCGACGAGGCAGCCGTCGAGCTTCTCCACCAAGGTCGGACAGACGAATTTTTCGAACATCGACAGCTATTGGTTGAGGCAGCTATCAACAACCACATCGATCGGATGGCCGAGTGGGGGGCGCGCGATGGACGGACGATTAGAGATCTGATGCGTTCCGGGACTCTCAAGTGAAAAAGCAAGTGGTCGCCATCGTTCAGTTGCACGATCATCACGTCGGCCACATGGTGTTGACGCGCGGAGGATCGCGCTTCTATTACACTGATCGTGTCGATGTTTCTGACCACCTGGTGCTCGGTCAGGCTTTTGAGGAGAGTCCGGGAGCAGTACGGCAGGAACGAACCGGAGTTCCGGCCTGGTTCGCCAACCTCCTCCCAGAGAGCGGCGGTGCGCTACGCCGCTACATTGAACAGACGCTGGGCCGGGGCCAATTGGACGATCCTCGCTTGCTGCTGCAACTCCGCACCGACCTACCAGGCGCGGTAACGCTGAGGGTCGTGGAGGATCCAGAGATCGCCGACCAGGTCCTTCGCTCCGAAACCGTGGAGGATTTCGGTCCTGAGCCCGACCCCGACGATCACGTACGCTGGTCCTCGCTCTCCGGAATGCAGGGAAAGCTGTCGGTGCCTGCTGACCGTTTGAGCATTCCCGTTCGCGACCGGGGCACCTGGTGGATCGCGAAATTGCCGGACCGCGCGAACCCGAACGTACCAGCCAATGAGTACATCGTCATGACCTGGTTGGCACGAGCGGGTTTTGAGGTGCCGGTCCCTGAGCTAGCGCCCGCGCGGGTGATCGAGGGCCTCCCGGAAGGGATGGCCACGCCGGATGACCTCGTCTATCTCATTCCCCGGTTCGACCGGAGCCCCGATGGACCCGTACACATCGAAGACTTCGCACAGGTGCTCGAGGTCGAACCACGATTCAAATACGACATGCCGGGCGTGGGTCCTCATACGGTCGAGGGGCTCGGATCGATCATCGCAGCTCTGACAGGCGAATCCGCATTCATGGAATATATCCGACGCCTCGTTGCAATGATCCTTACCGGCAACAACGATGCTCATCTGAAGAACTGGTCGCTGATCTATCGTGATGGTCGAACGCCGGAACTGAGCCCGGTTTACGATTTTCTGTCGACCACCGTCTATCTGCGGCCGTACTCGCCGTTCGCCCTTCCATGGCTCGGCGAGACCATCTTCGAACGCATCAGCCTCGACCATGTGTCGGCGCTCGCCGAACGTGTCGGGATAGACGACGGTGCCGCTCGGGACACCGCCGCTACGACCGTCGACACGTTGCGTCGCGCCTGGTCGGAGACCCGGGTGGAAACCGACCGATTCCCCGCCATCCGCGACCACATCGATCGTCGTTTCCGGACGCTACCCCTCAGTACTGGGAAGCCCGTCGAATAACGACTTCCTCAGCGACCCGGACGCGTCTGCCGGGTCGCCGAGGATGGCGTCTACTTCTTCGCGGTGCCTGCCGAACGCAGCGCCTGGCACGCCTCGACCACGCGGGCGGCCATGCCCGCCTCAGCGGCCTTGCCCCAGGCCCGCGGGTCGTAGGTCTTCTTGTTGCCGACCTCGCCGTCGATCTTCAGGACGCCGTCGTAGTTCTTGAACATGTGGTCGGCGACCGGCCGCGTGTACGCGTACTGCGTGTCGGTGTCGACGTTCATCTTCACGACGCCGTAGTCGAGTGACTCGTGGATCTCCTCCAGCAGCGAGCCCGAGCCACCGTGGAAGACCAGGTCGAACGGCTTCGCGTCGGCGCCGAGCCCGAGCTTCTCGGCCGCGACCTCCTGGCCGCGCTTGAGCACCTCGGGCTTCAGCACGACGTTGCCCGGCTTGTAGACGCCGTGCACGTTGCCGAACGTCGCGGCGAGCAGGTAGCGGCCCTTCTCGCCGGCACCGAGCGCGTCGATCGTGTGCAGGAAGTCGCCTTCGGCGGTGTACAGCTTCTCGTTGATGTCGTGCGCGACGCCGTCCTCCTCGCCACCGACGACGCCGATCTCGATTTCCAGGATGATCTTCGCCTTGGCGGCCTCGGCGAGCAGCTCCTGGGCGATCTTCAGGTTCTCGTCCAGGTCGATCGCGGAGCCGTCCCACATGTGCGACTGGAACAGCGGGTTCTCACCGGCCGCGACCCGGTCCTGGCTGATCTTGAGCAGCGGCCGGACGAACCCGTCGAGCTTGTCCTTCGGGCAGTGGTCGGTGTGCAGCGCGATGTTGACGCCGTACTTCTTGGCGACCTCGTGCGCGAACGCGGCGAGCGCGACCGAGCCGGTCACCATGTCCTTCACGGTCGGGCCGGAGAGGTACTCGGCACCACCCGTCGACACCTGGATGATGCCGTCGCTCTCCGCCTCCGCGAAGCCGCGGATGGCCGCGTTCAGGGTCTGGGACGAAGACACGTTGATGGCCGGGTAGGCGAAGGAACCTGCCTTCGCCTTGTCGATCATCTCGGCGTACACCTCGGGGGTGGCGATAGGCATCTGGGCGCTCCTCGGTCGCGTGCTCTCTCGCACCGCAGTATTCCTTGCCGTCGGGGCACGTCGCAGCCGCCCGGACCCGCAAAGCGGGAATGATCACGCCAATCGGGGTAGATCGCGCGCGCCCGATCACCGGAACCCGGTCAGACCGCCGAGACTGCGGCGGGAGCCACTTCCTCCGACGGCACCGGGGCTGCGGGCTTCGGCGAGCGCACCAGGATCACCGCAGCCACCCCGGCCACTGCCAGCACGATTGCCCCCAACAGCATCATCCGGCCGATTCCGGCCGCACCGGCGGCGCGGGCCGCGGCGCTCACCAGGTCCCGCAGCGCCTCCGGCACCGCCGCGACGATCCGCGTACCCGCGCCGGCCCCGGCGGCGTCGGCCAGCGACCGCACCGAGTCGTCGGGCAGCGCCGACCCGGACAGCCGCGTCGTCACTTCGTCAGCGACCCGGGCCTGGTAGACCACGCCCCACACCGCGACGCCCGCCGCAATCCCGAGCTGCCGCAGCGTGTTGACCACACCGGTCGCCATCCCGGCCCGCGCGGGCTCCACCGCGGCGAGCGACACCTGAGACACCACCGCGCCCTGCACTCCCATGCCGATCCCGGCGACGATGAACCCGGGGATCAAGACGGTCCATGCCGAGTCGCCGTCCAGGCCGGTCATCATCGCCGCACCGATCGCGGCCAGCAGCACGCTGCCGCCCACGGTCAGCCGCGGTGAGACCCGGTGCGCGATCTGCGCGGCCAGCGGAGCCGCGACGAACGAGGCGAGCGTCCACGGCAGGAATCGCAGTCCGGCCTCGAACGGCGTGTAGCCGAGCGTGTTGAGGAAGTACAGCGAGAGGTAGGTGGTCGCCCCGACCAGCACCGCCGAGACCGTGAACACCGAGAGCGCAGCACCGGTGAACGTCGGCGACCGGAACAGGCTCAGGTCGACCATCGGCTGCGCCGCCGTAGCCTGCCGCACGACAAAACCCACGGTCAGGACGCCTGCGACGACGAACAGTCCGACGATCAGCGGCGAGCCCCAGCCGTCCGCGTGGCCCCGGATCAGCCCCAGCAGTAGCGCGAACAGCCCACCGGTGAGCAGCGCGGTGCCCGTCCAGTCCGCTCGGCGCGGGTTCTCCGGCCGCGACTCGGTCAGCCGCCACCGGGTCACCGCCAGCGCAGCGAGACCGATCGGGACGTTGATCAGGAAGATCCAGCGCCACCCCGGTCCGTCCACCAACGCACCACCGACGAGGGGGCCGACCGCGGTCGCGCCGGTCAGCGTCGCACCGAACACCCCGATCGCCCCGGCGCGCCGCCGCGGGTCGGGGAACGCCGCCCCGATCAGCGGTAGCCCGGTGCCGAAGAGCAGGGCGGCGCCGGTGCCCTGTACCACCCGGAACACGTCCAGCGACAGCGCCGACCAGGCCAGCGCGCAGGCCAGTGAACCGAGCGTGAAGAGCGCCAGACCGGCCGCGAAGATCCGGCGCCGCCCGATCCGATCGCCGAGCGTCGCGGCGGTGAGCAGCAGGCCGGCCAGCGGGAGCGTGTAGGCGTCGACGACCCACTGCAGGTCGGCGAGGTCGGCGTCGAAGTCGCGCTGGAGTTCGCCGAGCGCGACCGCCACCACCGTGAGGTCGAGCAACAGCATGAATATCGCCGCGCACACCACGGCCAGCGTCCAGCCGGGGTGTTGTTTGTTCTCTTTCATCGCGTCTCCCTGTACGGCCGTAGCCCAACGGCTGTAGATGTACGCCTGTAGCCTTACAGGTGTCAACCGTTAAGATGGGCGCCGGAGAGAGGGAGTGCATGTCTGCCGAATCGACGACGAGCCCCCGGCGCCGCCCGGCCAAGCGCGGCGAGGGGGACCGGCTGCGGGACGAGATCGTCCTCGCGGCCTGTGGGTTGCTCGCCGAGACCGGGGAGATGAGTTCGCTCTCGCTGCGAGCCGTCGCCCGGAAGGTCGGCGTCGCCACCACGTCGATCTACCTGCACTTCGACAACCTCGGGGCGCTACAGCGAGCGGTGAAGGACCGCTGGCTCGACATGCTCACCGCGGAGGTCGAGGCCGCGGCGTCCGAAGCCGGCGACGATCCGCGGGAACGCATCCTGGCGATCTCCCACGCCTACGTGGACGCCGGCATGCGCGACCCCGCGCGTTACCGGGTGCTGTTCACCTCGGAGCTCCTACCACTGCCCGACGGCGTCCAATATCTGGGCGGGGGAACCTTCGAGGCGGTGCTGCAGATCGTCCGGCAGGCACTGCCGGACCACGTGGACGCGAGCCTGTTCACGATGCAGTTCTGGTGCGCGCTGCACGGCATCGTGACGCTCCGGCAGGCCCGGCCGAACTTCCCGTGGCCCGACCTCCACCTGCAGGTCGACGATCTGGTGACCCGGTTGGTCGACTCAGCCGTGCACAGCGTCTGAGGCTGCCCGCGCGGCGACCAGCACGGGGTCCCAGACCGGGGAGAACGGCGGCGCGTAACCGAGGTCGAGGCCGGTCATCTCGTCGACCGTCATGTGGTTCCAGAGCGCGACCGCCACCACGTCGATGCGCTTCGCGGCACCGTTCCCGCCGACGATCTGCCCGCCGAGCAAGCGTCCGGTGCCCCGTTCGGCGACCAGCTTCACCGTCACCGTGTCGGCACCGGGGTAGTAGCCGGCCACCGTGTGCGACTCGATCACCGCGCTGACCACCGCGAACCCCGCCTCCTCCGCCTCGGCCTCGCGGAGGCCGGTGCGGGCGATCTCCAGGTCGCACACCTTGGTCACGGCGGTGCCGAGCACGCCGGGGAACGTCGCGTAGCCGCCGCCGAGGTTGATCCCGGCGACCCGCCCCTGCTTGTTCGCGTGCGTCCCGAGCGGAATCGCCACCGGGCGCCCGGTCACCCGGTGCACGACCTCGACACAGTCACCCGCGGCCCAGATCCCGTCGTGCCCGGGAACCCGCATCCGGCGGTCGGTGACGATGCCACCGCTCGGCCCGATCGGCAGACCTGCCTCCTCGGCCAGTGTCACGCCGGGCTGCGTCCCGAGCCCGAGCACGACGACGTCAGCCGGGAACTCGCCCGCATCGGTGGTCACCGCCCGCGCCCAGCCCTCGCCGTCCAGCTCGATGCCCTCTACGGTCACGCCCATCCGGACGTCCACCTCGAACGCCTTCAGCGCCTCACCGACCCGTTCCCCCATGTCCGGGTCGAGAGTGTTCATCGGCTGCTCGGCACGCTCGACGAGCGTCACCTCGAGGCCCTGCCGGATCAGCGCCTCGGCCATCTCGACGCCGATGTACCCACCGCCGATCACGACCGCCCGTTTGGCGTCTCGCGACCGCAGCGAGGCGCTGACCGCCTCACCGTCGTCCAGCGTCTGGACGCCGTGCACGCCCCGGCCGTCGATGCCCGGCCAGTCCGGCCGGACCGGTTCGCCGCCGGTTGCCACCATCAACTGATCGAATTCGTGGGTGGTCTCTCCACCGCGCGGTTCGCGCACGGTAACCGCCCGGCGATCGAGATCGACGCCGACCACCGTGTGCCCGATTCGGACATCGATGTTCCGCTCGCGGTGCTGCTCTGGGGTGCGGGCGATCAGGTCGTCACGTTCCTCGACCAGTCCGGCGATCCAATATGGGATGCCGCACGCCGAGTACGACGTGTGTGTGCCCCGCTCGAACGCGAGAATCTCCAGGTCCCGATGATCGCGCCGACGTCGCGCCTGACTGGCCGCGCTCATTCCGGCCGCGTCGGCGCCCACCACGATCAGCCGCTCTGCCATCCCCCCACGCTAACGCGTGATTCGGGTCTCAACGGGTGGTAACGCTCCGTATGCACACAGCAGAGGCCGGGTACAGGCTCAGTCGACTCCTAGGAAAGCCACGGTAGCCTCGGCGCGTGCAGGTATCCGAGACCGTCCACGCCGCCAACGAGCTGCTCGCCGCGAACCCGATCGACCCGAAGTATCTGGTGACGACCTTCGGCCTGTTCGGCATCTGGGCGATCCTCTTCGCCGAGACCGGTCTGCTGTTGGGCTTCTTCCTACCTGGCGACTCGCTGCTGTTCCTCGCAGGCATCGCCACGTCGGCGACCGGCGGCACGATCGTCGGCGCGACTCTGAGCCTGCCCGGGATGCTGATCGGCGGCCCGATCTGCGCGATCGCCGGTGCCCAGTTCGGCCATTTCCTGGGCGCCCGGTACGGCCGGAAACTGTTCGACCGGCCGAACTCTCGCCTGTTCAAGGGCATCTACGTCGAGAAGGCCGAGCAGGCGTTCGTGAAGTTCGGCCCGGCCAAGGCCGTGGTGTTCGCTCGGTTCATCCCGATCGTCCGGACGTTCCTCAACCCGGTCGCCGGAATGCTCGGCATGCCCACGAGGCAGTTCTTCCTCTGGAACGTCGTCGGCGCCATTCTCTGGGTCGACGGAATCGTCCTGCTCGGGTACTTCCTCGGCGATGTCGTGGACGAGAACTTCCCGATCGACAAGTACCTGGTGCCGGGTATCGCGTTCATCATCTTCCTGTCGATCCTGCCGGTCCTGATCGAGTGGATCCGCACCCGTCGGCACAAGAAGAACGAGCCCGAGGACGCCCACGGCGAAGCTTCGCTCGGATCCGGTACTCCGCCGACGTTCTGACCGCTGTCGGATAGTCGACCGGGCACGCGAGGACACCCGACCGGGCTGGCTCCACGCTGCTAGTCTCCAGGCCAGCTCAGCCGTGGCATCGGCCTCGGAACAGCGAGAACTGGCCGCATCGGTTCACTGACAGCGGTCGACCCGGGCGGAGAAGGCACATGACGACGTCGGCGAGCGATCTCGGACCGTTCACCGGCCTGCGCCTGATCCACCACACGCCGACCGTCGAGCTGTTCACCGGGTTCGAGCGCAACGGTCGGCGGCCGGTCGTGCTGATCGCGCTCACGGAGCAGGCCGGTCGCGACCCGAACTGGTCGGCCGAGTTCACCGATGCGGTGGCGAAGGACGCCACGACGCTCGGTCCCCTCGACGTCCCCGTGCACGTCAGTGATTTATACGGACGCCGTCCGTGGGCGGCCAGCCGCATCGTGCCGGGTCGGCGCGGTGCTGAGCGGATCCTGGCGGCGCTGCCCGGCGCGGTACCCGAGGGCACCGACCCGAGCGCGCTGCTGCACGCTCCGCGTCCGCCGCACCCGGGTGCACCGGGGCAGCCCGGTCCGGGCCAGCAGGGTCCGGGCCAGCAGGGTCCGCACGTCAGCGCACCACACCCGGGGCAGCAGGGCCAGCAGCCACCGCACGTCCAGCCAACACCGCAGGGCGCGCCCCAGAGCCCACAGGGCCCGCAGCCGCACCAGCCGCCCCAGGCCACGCCTCAACCGCCCCAGACCGCGCCGGGCACACCGCAGCCGCCGCAGGCCGCGCAGGCGCAGCCGGCGTTTGCCGGGCAGCCGGGGAACGCGGGCGCGCAGCAGCCCCGACCACCGGCAGCCAGTGGCCAGACCTCCGCACCGCCCCACCCCGGAGCCGCACGCCCGGCGTCCGGCCTGCCGGCAGCACAGGCCGCGTCCGGCCAACCCGTCTCGGGGCAGCCGGCGCCCGCTCCGGTGTCCGGGCCGATCGCCACCGGCGCCACCGCACCGACCAGCGGCTCGCAGCCGACCGAGCCGATCCCGGCCGTCGAGCCCACCGGCCCCCCGGCCTCCCCCGCGCCGCCCGAGGGCTCGGCGGGCTCTCCGGCGTCGCCCGGCTCTCCCGTTCCGCTCGGCTCCCCCATTCCGCCTGGCTCCCCGGTTCCGGCCGGCACGCCGACCGGGCGGACCGGCGACGCCGCAGCGCGCGCCGACGGTGCGCCGAAGCACGGTCCGCTCCCGCCCGGCGCGCACAACCCGACCGTCCCGATCCCGCACCCCGGTCCGCCGACGTCCGCCCCGGCGGCTCCGCGCCCTCCGGGCCCCGCCGTCCAAGGAGCGCCCGGCCCCGGCAGCCCGGTCCGCGGCGCACCCGGTCCGAACGGTCCAGGCCCAGGCCCTGGCGGCCCAGGTCCGAACGGCCCCGGCCCGGGCGGCCCCGGTCCAGGCGGCCCCGGTAGCCCGGGTGTCCCCGGCGGACCGATCGGCGGCAACACCGGGTCGTTCCCGCGCCCGCAGCTGCCTCCGCCGCCCCCGCCGAAGCGCCGCGGTTTCCGCACCGCGCTCCTCGTTCTGGTCGGGACGTTCACCATCGTCGTCCTCGCGTTCTGCGCCATGACGACGCTCTTCGTCGTGTCCGGCGACGACGAGACGGGCGACGCGTCCGCACCGGCGCCCAGCGGCTCCGCGGCTCCGGTGCCGAGCCGCAACGCCCAGCAGCCCTCGGAAGACCTCCCCGAGTACAAGAAAGCGCTGCCGGTCATCGTCGTCGGCTCGGTCTTCGACGAGGGTGAGCAGACGGACATCGTCCAGCGCGAGGGCTGGCCGTTCGCGTTCCGCGTCCCGGTCGGCTGGTTCTGCGACGGGGACGCGGTCATCGACGGTCAGCGCGACGGGCTGAACTGCCACCCACCCGGCGGCGGGAACGTCGTCGTGCGGGTCGGCATCCGCGACTGCGACGCGCCGTGCGACAGCACGACCCAGGATCTGATGAACCGCGACGTCTCGCCCGACCCGCTCATCGAGGGCGACGAGACGACGAGCTTCTCCGAGCGCGCGGACCCAAGGGGTAACGCCTACGGGCTCGTCGTCAGCCACTTCTTCGGCCCCGGCCCGGGCCAGCAGCCGCGCTGGCAGGTCGTCGTCCGCGGAACGAGCCCGCACACCGATCGGGCCGCTGTGCAGAAGGTCGCCAACGACATCCGAACCCAGACGCCTTAACGTTTTCCTTGATCGTGATTTCGGGGTTGTTACCGGACCGCTCAGGGTGACTCAAGTGGCTCCGGGGGTGGCCGGGCCGTGTAGCCTCGTCCGGGCTGACCTGTTACTCAGGGCCGAAGACGGCCGGTCCGGGGTGCGGGCCACGCACGGAAGCGAGCGGAGCGAGAACCCCGATGACCCAACCCGGCGACGAGTTAGGCGCGTTCACCCAGGTCCGCCTGGTCCACCACGCAGCGGTGGCCGACTTGTTCAGCGGCGTCGACCAGACCGGGCGCCCGGTCGTGATGGTCGCGCTGACACCGGAGGCCGGCGCCGACCAGGCCTGGCGGAGTGCGTTCGCTGATCTGGTCAACCGTGACCGCGCATCGGTCAACCCCACCAACCCGCAGTTCGTGGCGGCGCACGCCGGTGAGTTGCAGGGGCCGCGGCCCTGGGTAGCCAGCCGGTACGAGCCGGGTCGCCGCGGGATCGAGCGGATCCTGAGCGTGATCCCGCAGGCGCTCCCGCCGGGGGCCGACCCCACCGCGCTGATCGGCGCGGCGCTGGCCGCGGCTGGCGGAGTAGCCGGTGCACCGGCGCCCGGCCCGCAAACGCAGCAGTGGACGACGCCCGGCCAGCCGCAGGGCCCTTACCCCGGCCAGCCACAGGGCCCCTACCCCGGCCAGCCGTACCCGGGGCAGCCCCAGGCCGTGCCGCCGACGCAGGCCGGTCCGCCCGCCGCCGAGCAGTACTCGGCGGCCTCGTCCGCGCCGTACTCAGCCCCGGTGTCGCCGACCCCGTACTCCGCGCCCGTCTCTGCGGCGCCCCAGTCCGGCCCACCCCAGTCCGGCGCGCCCCAGTCGGCCCCGATGTCCGGACCGCCGATGTCCGGACCCCCGATGTCCGGGCCGCCCGCGCCAGACCCGTACTCCTCGCCGATCGGCCAGCCGGTTTCACCCCATTCCGGCCCGCCGTCGAGCGACCCGTACTCCTCCCCGATCGGCCAGTCCGCAGCGCCCCAGTCCGCACCACCGCACTCGGGAGCGCCGCAGTCCGGGCCCCCGCAGTCCGGGCCGCCCGCCGCGCCGTTCGCGGCCGGCGGGTACGTCAGCCCTGACCAGTCCGGATACTCCGAGCAGCCCGCCTACTCCGAGTCCGGTGGTTACCCCGGCCAGGGCACACCCGCCTACGCCGACCCGGCAGTGCCCAGCGGCCCCGACTCGCCCTACGCGCCCCCGCCGCCGGACAGCTCCAAGCGCGGCGCCGGCATGCTGATCGGCCTGATCACCGCGGTCACGGCACTGGTGATCGTTGCCGCCGGGTTCGCTGTCGTGTTCATCAACAGCGGCGACGAGGAAGACAGGCAGGTGGCCAAGCCGCCGCCGTCCCCCTCGGCGAGCCCGCTCCCGGCGGACACGGCTGGCCCGAGCCCGTCGCCGTCCCGGTCGCCGCTCCCGAGCACGACGCCGACGATCCGCACCGACGTCGAGACCGTCAGCGTCATCGGCCCGACCTGGCAGGACGAGGACAAGACCCAGCTGCTCGACCTGACCGGCTGGCCGTTCGCGTTCCGTCTGCCGGAGGGCTGGAGCTGCCTGCGCGGCGAGATCGAGGAACTGCCGGACGCCAACGCCTGGGGCTGCGTCAAGACCGACGGCACCAGTCACCAGCAGCGGCTGAACATCATGCTCCGTCGCTGCCCGACCGGCTGCACGGCGCCCGAGCAGCAGACGATGAACGAGGCGTGGTTCGACGACGAGGAAGAGCCGAAGCTCAAGAAGTTCGACGCCACCACGACCTACGTCGAGATCCCGAAGAACGAAGACGGGTTCTACGCGGTGGACTTCAGCCACTTCTTCGCCGACAAGCCGGGCGGCAAACTGACCTACCAGGTCGGCGTGTGGTTCCAGTCGCCGGACAAGTACAAGGAAGAGATGCAGAAGTCGCTCAACGACGTCCGCACCCAGGCGCCGCAGACGAGCTGAGACAACAGATGGTGGTGTGGGCAGCGGCCCACACCACCATTCTGTTGCAGCCTCAGTCGAGGCCGAGGTCGGCGAGCGAGTACGCCGCGCGATAGGGCAGCCCAGCCGCTTCGATCGCCGGTCCGGCCCCACGATCGACGACGACCGCCACGCCGACGACCTCCGCGCCGGCCGCCCGCAGCGCCTCGACCGCGGTGAGCACGCTGCCGCCGGTCGTGGACGTGTCTTCCACCGCGAGCACCCGGCGCCCGGCGACGTCCGGGCCCTCGATCCGGCGCTGCAGCCCGTGCGCCTTCTCGCCCTTGCGGACCACGAACGCGTCGAGCTTGCGGCCGCGTGCCGCGGCGGCGTGCAGCATCGCGGTGGCCACCGGGTCGGCACCGAGCGTGAGCCCGCCGACCGCGTCGAATGACCACTCGGCGGTGGTGTCGAGCAGAACGCCGCCGATCAGCGGCGCCGCCGCGTGGTGCAGCGTCACCCGCCGCAGGTCGACGTAGTAGTCGGCCTCGCGGCCGCTGCTGAGGGTCACTTTGCCGTGCACGACGGCAAGGTCACGAATCAGGTCGAGAAGCTCATCACGGTCGGCCACGCCGCCAGCCTAGGACGTCGCCCCGGTTCCCCGGCGCGCGCCGCCCTCGACCACGTCAGCGCGCGAGGCCCGCGAGGATCTTCCGTTCGCGCGCGAGGGGCAGCCGCCGCTCGAGCTCCGAGGGACGCTCGGCGTCCGTGTGCGACGGCAGCCCGTGCTCCCGCACCCACTCCCAGACGTCGGCCAGCGACTCCGCCAGCGGGCGGATCCGCAACCCGGTGGCGTACGCGGCGGACACGTCCAGATCCCACGCGTGCCCCGCCAGCGACGCCGGGAGCCAGAGCGGCATCTCCGTCCACGGCTCCACCGCAGCGTCCAGCAGGACCTGGTCGTCCACCCAGGTGAAGCGCGCATCGGAACCGGTCACGTCGCGGGCCGTCGAGAGCAGTGACTCGAACGTCTGGGTTCCCGCACGCGAGTTGACGACGAACGCGCCGGGCGGCGCGGCCAGCATCCACTCCGCCATGTCCCGCGCGTCGATCAGCGCGAGCGGCTGGTCCGGACGTCCGGGCGCCAACACCTCACCGCCGGCCGCCACGCGCTGCACCCACCACGACACCCGGGCGATGTTGTCCCGCGGCCCGAAGATCAGCCCGGCCCGGTTGATCGTCGCGTCGGGAAACGACTCGAGCACCGCTCGCTCGCACCCGGACTTGAGGTAGCCGTAGTCGCCGTCGTCCGGTCCGGCGTCCAGCGGGCAGTCGCTGACCGGGGACGACGCGGTCACCGGTCGCTCCGGCCAGTCGGGGTACACGTTGACCGTCGAGACGAACACGTAGCGTCCGACCCGCCCCGCGAGCGTCCGTGCACCGAGCCGGACGTCCCGCGGCACGTACCCCGACGTGTCGACGCATGCGTCCCACTCGCCGTCGCCGAGCGCGGCCAGGCCGGCGGCGGTGGTTCGATCACCGATCCGGGCGTCGACCTCGGGTGGGGGCGTACCGTGCAGCCCGCGCGTCAGCGTCGTGACGTGCCAGCCGGCATCCAGGGCAGTGCGCACCACCGCACTCCCGAGCAGCTTCGTTCCACCGAGCACGAGAAGTCGCATGCCCCACCCTCACCCCGCAGCGCGGGGCAGCGGCACGGTTCGGCTACCGGCGAACGAGAACCTTCTCCCTCCAGCCCTACTCCCCCCGCCCGCCCTTAACTCGAACGGAGAACTTTCCCCCAATCAGTCCCATCCCCCACGGCGCGGTATCCGAGGGCCGTGTTGATCGCGATCATCGACGCGTTCGTGGCCCCGTTCCAGGACGAGATCTGCCGCGCGTCCGGCCACGTCGACGCCAGTTGCCGCAGGTTCGCGACCTTCACCAGCATCCCGAGCCGATGCCCGCGGTGCTTTCGCGCCACGGTCGTCCCCCACTGGTGGACGTGCGGCCGCCCAGCACCGTGACGAGCGATCACCGTCACGGCGACCAGCTCTCCGGTGCCCTCGTGGACGGCGCCGGCGCACAGCGCACGCCGTCCGTGGCTGATCAACCGATCCTCGTACGCCCGAACGCGATCGCCGTCCCACACTTCGGGCTGCCGATGCGGACCGGCCGCCGGATCGTCGCTCGACTCCGGCCCTGTACCCCCCGCCCACCCGCCCTTGATCGGAATTTCACCCAGCTCCGCGTTGAGCGCGGCGCGACCCTCCAGCAGTTCCTCCGGGCATCGGTCGGTCCAGGTCACCACGCGGTAGCCCGGAACCGGCCCGGGATCGGCGGCCGTCAGGTGCTGATCCGGCGCTGGCAGGTCCAGCGTCCGGAGCACCGAGACCGTGCCCGCGCGGTACCCGTGCTGTTCGGCGAACGCCGCCCCCGGAACGGTCTCCACCGGCAGCGGCCGCGTCGTCTCGCTGAGCGCCACCGCGCAGCCGACCCCGAGCGCCCAGCTCTCCACGGCCGCGAGCAGTGCCGATCCGATCCCCCGACGGCGCTGGTCGGGGCGAACCACCAGCGTGAAGTACGCCAGGTTCGGGCTGTCGGACGTCAGCTCGATCCGGGCCGCTCCGACACCCTCGTCCCCGACCAGAGCGATCAGATGGTGCCACCGGTCGTACGGATCGCCCGGCGGCGGCGCATCAGCCAGGGACTCGGACAGCACCTGCGCGGGCAGGTGTGGCTGGTCGACCGGGTGCGCGACGGCCGGCACCGAGAACCAGCGCCGGAACGCCGCGTCGTCGCGCGGGTCGACGGCCTCGACCGTCAGCGTCTGCACGCACCCATTCTTAGTCGGAAGTCGTCCGCCCGACGGTCTTTGCGGCCCGTCCGATCAACCGCAAATACACCGGACGAGGTGCGTAGCGCACGATTCCGCCCAGAACCTTGTATCGGACGCTCGGCACGCTGGTGGGGCGGCCACGGCGCAGATCGACGAGCGCATCCCGGACGACCGCGTCGGCGTCGAGCCACAGCGCATCCGGGATGTCGCTGGTCGGAATCTCCGCTCGCTGGTGGAACTCGGTGCGGACGAAACCGGGGCACAGCGCGATCACGCGCACGCCCTGGTGCTTCAGCGTCAGGTGCACCGACTCGCTGAACGTCGTCACCCAGGCCTTGGTGGCCGAGTACGTCGAGCCCGGCGCGGTCGGTCCGAACCCGGCGACCGACGACACGTTGAGCACGTCGCCGTGCCCGCGCTCGATCATGCCCGGCAGCGCAGCGTGGGTGAGGCGCATGACCGCCCGGACGTTGAGCCGGAGCATTCGCTCCTCGTCGTCGATCGTGTTGCTGACGAAACCCGAGCGGAGCCCGATGCCGGCGTTGTTGACCAGCAGCTCCACCGGGCGGGTAGCGTCCGCCAGCCGCGCTTCCACCAGCGCACAGCCCTCGTCGCTGACCAGGTCGGCCGGCAGGACCTCGACCTCGACGTGGTACTTCTCGGTCAGCTGCTTCGCGGTCGCGGCGAGCCGCTCACCGTCGCGAGCCACCAGGACGAGATCGCGTCGCTCGGTGGCGAGTGCTCGGGCGAACGCTGCGCCGAGTCCGGCCGTTGCCCCGGTGACCAGTGCTGTCGTCATGCGTGCATCCTTCCGGATCGGCGCTACCGGACGCTGCGGGGCCGACGGTGTGCACCGCCGGCCCCGCGAACGTCAGCTCAGAACCCGGCCTTCGGCCGACGGAAGTACGCGTTGGACGCCGGCAGCGCCAACAGCACGATGATCGCGATGTAGATGATCAGCGTGACGGCGGTGACCGTGTACATATAGGCGACGTACCCACCCGGCAGATACTCGACGAGTATCAGCGAGAAGGCCGATATGACGCCGGTGCAGCAGAGCCCCAGCCCGCAGAGCACCCAGGTGATGATCCGGGCGACGTTCGCCGCACGGAGCAAGCCGAGCGCGAGCGCGACGAACGCCGCAGCGAACACCAGGCTGAAGATGATGCCGCCGACTTGCTGGGCCGACCCGCCGCTGCTCGACGTGGTGTTGTTCGCTTCCGCGAACTCGTCGGCGGCCTGCTGGATGGTGTCCTGGGTGATCAGCGAAACGATCACGCCGATGACGCTTAAGACCGCTGCAACGATCAGGAGGCCGGCCGCTGCCGTGACCGTGGTCGGCCGCGGCGGACGTGGCTCCTGACCAGGTAGCGGCGGCGGTGCCGCGCTCGGTGGAGGCGGGGTGTTGGTCATGCCGTTCCTTCCTGCGGGTTACGAGCCGGGTTCAGGGCCCTTACCCTGCCGTAGAACGGTCGATTCCTTAAGTGACAGTTGTGAGTTGACTGAGATCGTTCACCGATCGGAACCGCCACCCACGTCAATACAGGCCGCGCACCGCTTCCCAGCCCGGATCCGGACGCCATTCCTGCGTAATCGCGATCGACTGCTGTGTCGCCCAGGTCGCCACCTGGTCGGGAACCACCCCGTTGCTGTCCGCGTAGAGGTGCAACGTACGCACGCCCGAAACAGTCACCACCGCAACCAGGACCGCGGAGTCCCCGAGCCGCCCCAGCAACCCGTTCTGGATGCCGTCCAGCGCCGCTTCCTCCGCCGACCCCGGCTCGAACGGCATCCGTACCCGGCCGTGCAGGTCGTAGAGCGGATAGTCGAGCCGCGCGAACGGCACCCGCACCCGGACCGCCACCGGCCGATCGCGGTCGTCGAAGCCGTCCACGGTGACCCACTCGCCGTGCTGGTAGTGGGTGGACAACTCGACCACGGCCGCGCGCAACGCGTCGACGCCGTACGGCTGGTCTTCGCTGGTGACCTTGACCTCGCCCAGCCAGCGTTCGACGTCGTCCTCACCCAGTGCCCAATCGAGGAGCAGGAACGACGCTTGGAGCCGGATCGCCTCGTCCAAGCGGGGAAAATCGGGGTGCCACACCGCGACGTGCACCCGTGCGCGGTCGAGGTCGATCTCGAACCCGAACCGGGCGGAGCCCGGGTGGAACGGCCGACCACCGAGCTGCACCGAACCGGTGTACGCGGCCGGGTCGGGTTGCCGGGAGGCGTAGTACTCCCAGTCGGCGTCCGGGCCGGGGCCGGCGCGAAGCCACCGCTCGGTCACCGGGCGCAGCGCTGGTGACCCCTCCGGGCTGACCACCAGTGCATGCTTGGCCTGCCGACCGGACGTCAGTTCCCAGGCCAGCTCCGGGTGGATGGCGCGCACTCGCCCGGTGAGGTCTCGATGCAGCTTGCCGAGGTCGTCGCGGTCGAGGCCGGCGCCCACTTGGTCGCGTGCGCGGGCCCACCAGCTCCAGAACGCGGCAATGCTGTCCCGCGGGTCGCGAGTGCGACGTTCGAACAGCGCCATGAAGGCAGTTTGCCAACCCGCGCCACCGTCCGCCGCAGCGGTCCGGCCCCGAGGTCCGATCGATGACTGCACGTGACTGGACGCTTGCAGAACGTGGCCCGATCGGGCGGATTTACTCGGTCTTCTTACGTGCGTTACGGGTGGGTTTCGGCGTCGTGTAGCCGACGGACCAATCCGAAACCCCTGTCGGTTCGGATCATAGAGGGGAGGACGACATCACGGCCCGGCCCGCGTGGGCAAAAGGTGACTGAACGGGATGATGGAGGGTAGCCCGTAATGTCCCGCCTACTACGAGAACGGGTGCGAGGGGCCGCTACGGTGAGTCCGGGTAGCAGCGTCCGTAAACTGACGCTTCGGACTAGTGGCCGGCGGCAGACGGGGAGGGGTGTCCGCTTGCGGTACCGGGGGTCGGCCCTTCTTGCGAGCCTTGCGGTGTTCGCACTGGCTTTGACCGGCTGCAGCCCGATCGACGGGAAGATGGTCACCTACGACTCGGTCGCCAACCACGTCCGGACTGCTGCCTCCGCGCTACAGACGGCGGAGGGTGTCCGGGTCAACGGCACGCTGGAGACACCGGCGAAGGAAAAGATCGAGATCGACGTCCGGATCAACGGCGCAGGTGACGGGTCGGGAAAGATCCGACGACACGGCACCGTCGGTGACGTGTTGGTCATCGACTCCGCAACCTACGTCCGCGCCGCCGCCGCCTGGTGGGGCACCGACAACCGGGCGGAGACCTACGACAAGGTCTGGGTCGCGATCGCCGACACCACGATCGGCCTCGACCTAGCCGGGACGCTACGCCCGCGAGAACTCGGGGCGCTGATCGACGACGGTTTCGGATCGCTGCAGTTCGAGGGCATGCCGCCGACGAGCGAGGTCAACGGTGTGAAGGCTCGGCGGGTCGAGGCAGCCGGCGGCTCGCTCTGGATCACGGTCGCGAAGCCGTACCAGGTGGTGCGGCTGGAAGGTGGCCTGCTCACCGAGGACAGCCGGCCCGCCGCGCTGACCGTGACGATCACGCCGCCGGCCGCCACCGCCCAGATCGCGCGTGACGTCGCGCTGACCCTGCCCACGTTGCGCACCGGCACCTACGACGCCTACCGCAGCCTGCGGTTCGACGGCTCGCTGCGCAGCGCCTGCAACGCGCAGGGCTGCACGATCACCGGCCGGATCCGGAACGCCTCCACCGACACCCCGGTGACCGCCGTCCTCAACGCCAAGGTGATCGGCAACAAGAACGTGCTCGGCCGCTGCCGCTCCGGACGCGCGGCCGTGGCCGCCGCCGCGGCCACGGCCGTGAGCTGCCGCATCACGACCGCGGCATGGCGATCGTTCTACGCCGCGGCGACCGCGCCCGGGAGCGGAACCTCGACGACGTCGTACCAGGTCAGCGCGAATGCGAGCGTGGTCGGTCCGGCCCCGGACGCGGTGGCGTGCCTGCCCGGCGCCACCGGCTGCGACACGCCGACGATGACCGACGCCGAGGTCGTCGCGACGTTCGACCGCAGCGCCCCGGCCTGGTACGAGCGGGCGCCGACCGATCGGGACCTCCCCGAGTGGCGGAAGCTGATCCGCACCGCGGCGAGCGGGAAGGACCGGGTCCCGTGGTCGGCGGAGGGCACGCCGACCGTCGCCTACCTCGGTACGTCGAAGGGGCGGCCGTTCGTCGCCCAGTTCGATCGCGGGAACGGGCAGTTGGTCGCCGCGTACGGCCCGAGCAAGGACGAAGCCGACGCCCTACGCGCAGCAATCGCAGCCCGCTGATCCGCCTACCCGCTGATGATTCGCTCGACCAGGGCGCGAACTCCCGTGCGCGAATTCAGACGCGGGTCCCCCCGGTGTTTCTCGGCGGAGCGATCGGGCGATGCTTGATCGGTACCGATCACAGGAAGGACCACGATGGGTGACGTGCCTTATCTGACGCTGAACAACGGTGTCCGCATCCCGCAGCTGGGCTTCGGTGTTTGGCAGGTGCCCGCGGACGAGGTCGTCGGGCCGGTGCGCACCGCGCTCGAGACCGGTTACCGGCACATCGACACGGCCGCCGCCTACGGCAACGAGGAGGGTGTCGGGCAGGCCATCCGCGAGTCCGGCGTCCCGCGCGAGGACATCTTCGTCACGACCAAGCTGTGGAACGCCGACCACGGACGGGCGGCCGACGCGTTCGACGCCAGCCTGAAGCGGCTCGGCCTGGACTACGTCGACCTGTACCTGATCCACTGGCCGCGCCCGGACCAGGACCTCTACGTCCAGGCGTACCAGGCGATGGAGAAGGTGCTGGCCGAGGGCCGTGCCAAGGCGATCGGCGTCTCGAACTTCCACCAGTCGCACCTCGACCGGCTGCTGGCCGAGACCGACATCGTGCCCGCGGTGAACCAGATCGAGCTGCACCCGGGCTTCAACCAGGACGCGCTGCGTGCGTACAACGCGCAGCACGGGATCCTGACCGAGGCGTGGAGCCCGATCGGGCAGGGCCAGGGGTTGCTCGACGAGCCGCAGCTGGCCGCGATCGCCGACGAGGTGGGGCGGACGCCGGCCCAGGTCGTGCTGCGGTGGCACATCCAGCTCGGGAACATCGTGTTCCCGAAGTCCGTGACGCCGAGCCGGATCCGCGAGAACTTCGAGATCTTCGACTTCGAGCTGAACGACGACCAGGTGGCGGCGATCAGCACGCTGCCGGGTGGGCGCATCGGCGCCAACCCGGACACCGCGACGTTCTGACCCGCGCCGCCGCGGTTCGACACGAAACCGGTCTCTAACGAACCGCACGCGAAGGCCCCGCCCTATTCGGGCGGGGCCTTGGCGTCAGAGTTGGATGATCGGCTCCGCGCTCACGACGAGCGCGTCGCGTTCGGCGTCCACGTCGACGTAGACCGTGTCGCCGTCCACGACCTCGCCCGCCAGCAACGCCCGGGCCAGCTGGTCGCCGATCGCCGACTGCACCAGCCGCCGCAGCGGCCGCGCGCCGTACACCGGGTCGAACCCACCGATCGCGAGCCACTCCCGGGCCGCGTCGCTGACCTGCAGCGTGAGCCGCCGGTCGGCCAGCCGCGCGCCCAGCCGGTCGAGCTGGATGTCGACGATCCGGGTCAGCTCCTCGGTGCCCAGCGCGTGGAACACGACCACGTCGTCGAGCCGGTTGAGGAACTCGGGCTTGAACCGCGACCGCACGACCTCCATCACCGCGTCCTTGCGGCCCTTGTCGTCCAGCGACGGGTCGGTGATCAGCTGCGACCCCAGGTTCGAGGTCAGCACCAGGATCGTGTTCCGGAAGTCCACGGTGCGGCCCTGGCCGTCGGTGAGGCGTCCGTCGTCCAACACCTGCAGCAGGATGTCGAAAACGTCCGGGTGCGCCTTCTCCACCTCGTCCAGCAGGACGACCGTGTACGGACGTCGCCGGATCGCCTCGGTGAGCTGACCACCCTCCTCGTACCCGACGTAACCGGGCGGGGCACCGACCAGCCGAGCCACCGAGTGCTTCTCGGCGTACTCGCTCATGTCGATGCGGACCATCGCCCGCTCGTCGTCGAACAGGAACTCGGCCAGCGCCTTCGCGAGCTCGGTCTTACCGACACCGGTCGGTCCCAGGAACAGGAACGACCCGGTCGGACGGTCGGGGTCGGCCACCCCGGACCGGGCCCGGCGCACCGCGTCCGACACCGCGGACACGGCCTCCTTCTGCCCGATCAGACGTCGCCCGAGCTCGTCCTCCATCCGAAGCAGCTTGGCAGTCTCACCCTCGAGCAGCCGCCCGGCGGGGATTCCCGTCCACTGCGCGACGACGTCGGCGATGTCGCCGGCGCCGACCTCCTCCTTGACCATCGGCGCGGTGGCCTCGGCCGTGCTGGAGGCCTCGGCGAGCTCCTTCTCCAGCGCCGGGATCTGTCCGTAGAGCAGCTGGGACGCCTGCGCCAGGTCACCCTCGCGCTGGGCTCGCTCGGCCTGCCCGCGGACGTCGTCCAGCTTCTGCTTCAGCTCACCGACCCGGTTCAGCCCGGCCTTCTCCTGCTCCCAGCGGGCGTTGAGCTCGGCGAGCTCCTCCTGCCGGTCGGCCAGGTCCTGGCGGATCCGCCGCAGCCGCTCGATCGACGCCGCGTCGGACTCCTTCTCCAGCGCCAGCTCCTCCATCCGGAGCCGGTCGACGGCGCGCTGCTTCTCGTCGATCTCGACCGGGCGGGAGTCGATCTCCATCCGCAGCCGGGACGCCGACTCGTCGACCAGGTCGATCGCCTTGTCCGGCAGGAAGCGGGAGGTGATGTAGCGGTCGGACAGGGTCGCGGCGGCGACCAGCGCGGCGTCGGTGATGCGCACCCGGTGGTGCGCCTCGTACCGCTCGCGCAGACCACGCAGGATGCCGATCGTGTCCTCGACGCTCGGCTCGCCCACCAGCACCTGCTGGAAGCGTCGCTCCAGCGCGGGGTCCTTCTCGATCCGCTCGCGGTACTCATCCAGCGTGGTCGCGCCGACCATGCGCAACTCACCGCGGGCCAGCATCGGCTTGAGCATGTTGCCCGCGTCCATCGACGAGTCGCCGGACGCACCGGCGCCGACGACCGTGTGCAGCTCGTCGATGAACGTGACGATCTGCCCGTCGGAGCTCTTGATCTCCTCGAGGACGCTCTTCAGCCGCTCCTCGAACTCGCCGCGGTACTTCGCGCCGGCGACCATCGCGCCCAGGTCGAGCGAGATCAGCCGCTTGTTCCGCAGCGACTCGGGCACGTCACCGGCGACGATGCGCTGCGCCAGGCCCTCGACCACCGCGGTCTTGCCGACGCCGGGCTCACCGATCAGCACCGGGTTGTTCTTCGTGCGCCGGGAGAGCACCTGGACCACTCGCCGGATCTCGGCGTCCCGGCCGATGACCGGGTCGATCTTGCCCTCGCGGGCCCGGTCGGTGAGGTCGATGCCGTACTTCTCCAGGGCCTTGTAGGTGCCCTCGGGGTCGGGCGACGTCACCCGGCGATTGCCGCCGCGGACCGTCGTGAACGCGTTGACCAGCGCGTCCTCACCGGCCCCGACGCTGCGGAGCCAGTCGCTGACCTCGCCGCCCGCCTTCGCGAGGCCGGCGAGCAGGTGCTCGGTGGAGACGAACTCGTCGCCGAGCGGCTTGGCGATGCGCTCGGCGGCTTCGATCGCGTTCAGCGTCGCCCGCGCGATCTGCGGCTGCGCGACGCTGGCGCCGGAAGCCCTCGGCAACCGGCCGAGAGCGGCGGTAGCACGCGACCGGACCTGTTCCGGGCTCGCGCCCACGGCACGCAGCAGAGCGGGCGCAGTCGACCCGTCGACGTCGAGCAACGCGACCAGCAGGTGGGCGGGCTCCATCGTCGCGTGGCCCGCATCGGACGCCGCGGACAGGGCAGTAGCCAGGACCTCGCGGCTCTTGGTGGTAAGGATCTCAGCGTTCATAGCTAGCTGCGGAGCTCCCGTCAGACGAACCCAACACGGACTATCGCTTCGAAGAACTTCAACAAACTTGAGTGTATTCCACTCAAGTTTGAACCCTCTCCGTCGGGTACCTGCCGAAGGCATTCCGGGGACGCTCGACGCCGCGCCACCATTCACAGCGTGGCCCACCCGATCCACCCGAGCCGCCTACGACCGCGGCGACACTGGTACGCCGTCGCCGCCGCAACCGCCGCACTCTCGTTGTTCTGCGCGTTCGGCGGATTCATCGCCGCCGGCCTCACCACCGATCAAACGGTCCCCGACTTCGACAACGTCCTGTTCGGCAACGGCAAGCAGCTCGACGTGCCGTTCTCGGCCGACCGGGGTTACGCCATCTACGTCCTCGAAGGCACCCCGACCCGATGCACGTTCGGGCCGGGCGTCACGGCATCCCTGCCTGCCGAGACCTACACGTTCCTGCGCGAGGACGAGACGTGGAAGGAGACGTTCGAGCTCTCCGTGGCGTCCGATGGGCTCTATCAGGTCACCTGTGACGCGGCGAGCTTCGCGATCGGCGAGACCCCGCCGGCCTCCAGTTGGCACGGCCCGCTCGCCGGGCTGTTCCTTGTGGTCGCAACGCTACCGTGCCTCGGGATTCCGGCCGCGATCGTCATCGTGGCGGTGGTAGCTTCGCGCCGATCCAGCCACCGGACGCAGCTGCTGCGCAGGAGCTACTGACCTCCCGAGCTGAAGGAGCTTCCCATGGCACAGCCGATCGACTCCAGCACGCTCCGTCCGCGCCGCCGCTGGTACGGGGTCGCGGTGTTCATCGCCGTGCTGTTCACCGCGATCGGGATCGGCGGCTTTGTCGTCGGCATCGTCACGGCGACCAAGTCCATCCCCGATTTCGAGCAGACGTTCACCGGCAACCAGGTGAACCAGGTACAGCTCGACGCCGGCCGCTCGTACGCGTTCTACGTCCCGGAAGGCGCCGGCGGGTGGAACACCCAGTTCGACGAGCGCATCCAGGTGAAGAATCCGGGGGCCACGTTCTCGTTCACCCGCGACGGGCAGCAGTGGACGCACCTTCGGACCCTGACCGTCGACACCAGCGGGACCTACACGATCGACTCCGACGCCACGACGTTCGCGATCGGCGAGGAGCCGGAGATCGGCCAGTTCGCGGGTGGCCTCGGTGGCGGCATCGCGGCCCTGGTGGGTCTGCCCTGCTTCGGCATCGTCGTCGGCGGCATCATCGCGCTGGTCACGGGCCTGCGCCGCTCGTCCCACAAGCGGCGGCTGATGACCAACCCGTACGCCTGATCCAGCACTACGCGGAGCCCCAGCCCGGCAGGAGCGGAGGAAGGTCGTCGTAGGGCTGGGCGGGCTGGCGCGGTCCCGCTTTGGAACCGTCGTCCTTCGGCCACCGCATGCCGTGCTGGTCGGGCAGCGAGCCCCACCCCCAGTACGGCGTCGGCAGCTCAGGGGTACCGCGGAGCCGCGTCTTCCGCGGGTCGAACGGACGCTCGACGACCGTGCAGAGGTGCTCCCACCGCGCTTCCGGGTCGAACACGTAGGCGAATCGGTCGCCCTGGTTCAGCTCACCGATCTTCGCCAGCGTGCTGTCCTCGGTGTCCTTGTCCCGCCCGATCCGGACGCCGTCCGCCAGGATGAACTCGGCCGGCTGCGGCACGTCCCAGCGCGCCAGCGCCTGGTCGACGGCCACGCCGAACTCCGCGAACGTGTGCGAGCGAGCCACCGCGAACAGCCGCCCCGGTCTTGGCCAGAGTGGCTGGCCGTGGCCGGCGATCAGCTCAACCTGGATCGCCAACCAATTTCTGCGTCGCACCGTCTCTCCTCGTCAGGCGTACTTACCTGACATCACTATTCCCCAAGGTTGAAGAGTTCTGACGTGGAGCCCGCCCAGAGCGGGGCTGGCGTCCGCGCGCAAGGCCGCCTCGACCTTGCTGTGGTCTCAAGGCCTTGCGCGCGGCCGTCAGCGTCGTTCTGGGCGGGCCGCCCTAGGAGGTGGTGCGGTTGAATTGTTCTAGCAAACGGCCGAATTCGGCGACGTCCTTCTCGTCCCAGCGTTCGAGCATGCGGCGCACTTCCTGCTTCCGCTCCTGGCTGACGCCCATCAGCCGCTCGTGGCCGGTCGGTGTGATCGCGACCAGGTGCGCGCGACCGTCCGACGGGTCCGGCGTCCGCTCGACCAGGCCCCAGTCGATGAGCCGGCTGAGCTGGCGGCTGACCGTCGACTTGTCGAGCGCGAACCGCTCGCCGATCGTCGACGCCCGCAGGGGACCCTCGGTGTCGAGCAGCCGCAGCGTGGCGTAAGCGCTGAGCTCCAGCCCGGTGTGGACCTTCGAAGCGCTGGTGACCATCAGCGTCCGTGCCTGTCGGATGAGCAGCGACAGCTCACGTTCTACTCGGTCGTGGTCCTGCTCGCTCACCGGCGCTCCTCCGTCGGCCACACCATTCCGAGCAGGGTACTTGCACGTACCTACTTTGTGCCGTCGCAGCTCAGCAGATTCTTGGGTTGAACTCAGCGAAGCGGTGTCTGCAACGGAAGCCCGGTCGGCGTGACCATCGGGCGCCCGGCCTCCGCCCGTTCCGCCGCCCGCGTAATATTCCGGACCATTCCTCCGAAAACAACGCCGTGGAACGGCAAGATCCCCAGCCAGTACGCGTGCCCCGCCAGGCCACGGGGCAGGAACACCGCGCGCTGCCGATACCGCGAACCGGCCGGATCCGGCGCGACGGTCAGCTCCAGCCAGGCCCGGCCGGGCACCCGCATCTCGGCCCGCAACCGCAGCAGATGACCAGGCTCGATCTCCTCGACCCGCCACCAGTCGAGCGCCTCACCGACGTAGATCGCGGCCCGATCACGTCGGCCCCGCCGCAGGCCCGCGCCCCCGACCAGCCGATCCAGCCAGCCGCGCACCGACCAGGCCAGCGGGAACGAGTACCAGCCGTTCTCGCCGCCGATCCCGGCCACGACCTGCCAGAGCGTCGACGGTGACGCGGCGGCCACCCGCTCCCGCACGTCCGTATACGCCGTACCGCCCGACCACTGCGGGTCGCTGGGCAGCGGATCGCTCGGTGCGCCCGGCGTCGACGCCCAGGCCCACGTCGTCTCCACGGCGCCCTCGCGGATCCGCCGCAACGCCAGCTCGACCGCGTGGTCATACGGGGTCAGGCCGCTCGGCGGGTCCGGCACGTACTCGGCGATGTCGTGCTCGGCGCACACCACCTCGTGCACCAGAGACTGCACCAACGGAATCGCGATCCCCCGCGGCACCGGCGTCACGACGTTCACCCACTGCGCCGACAGCTTCGGCGACAGGACGCCGACCGGCACGATCACCCGCCGCGGCAGCCCGGCGACGCGCGCGTAGCGCTGCATCATGTCCGCGTACGTCAGGACGTCCGGCCCGCCGATGTCAAAGGCACGGTTGACGTCGCCCGGCAGATCGGCGCAGGCCACCAGGTAACGCAACACGTCCCGAACCGCGATCGGCTGGATCCGGTTACGCACCCAGCGCGGCGTCACCATCGCCGGCAACCGTTCGGTGAGGTACCGCAGCATCTCGAACGACGCCGAGCCCGATCCGATGATCACCGCCGCCTGCAGCACCACGGTCGGCACCGGGGAGTCCAGCAGGATCTGCCCCACCTCGGCGCGGGACCGCAGGTGCGGCGACAACTCTGCCCGCGGCACCGCCGGGTAGAGCCCGCCGAGGTACACGATGCGTCGGACGCCCGCGTCCGCGGCCGCCTGCGCGACGGTCTCCGCTGCGCGTCGGTCGAGGTCGTCGAACCCGCGGGTCCCGAGGCTGTGCACCAGGTAATACACGACGTCGACGCCGTCGACCGCCGCGCGAACGGCGTCCGGGTCGGTGACGTCGCCCTCGGCGATCTCGATCCCGGACGCCCAGGGCACGTCCCGGAGCTTCGCGGGCGTCCGGGCCAGGCAGCGGACGTGGTGCCCCTGCTCGAGCAACCTCGGCACCAGCCGTCCGCCGATGTAGCCGGTCGCGCCCGTCACGAGTATGCGCATACAGCGATCGTTCCGCGTTTTGTCTGTTTCTGCATTTCGACGACGGGCATTCACTTGCCGGACGCGGGTCGGACTTGGCGCCCCGGCCGCTCATTCGGAAGGCTGGACGCGTGGAGCGGACTCTTGACGGGAAGATCGCGCTGGTCACCGGCGCGAGCCGGGGTATCGGGTACGAAGTCGCCGCGGGGCTGGGTAAGGCCGGCGCGACCGTCGTCTGCGTCGCCCGTAATCCGGAACGCCTCGACGAGGCGGTTTACAAACTACGCGCGGACGGAACGGACGCCGTCGCAGCGCCGTGCGACCTGAGCCAGCCCGGCCTGGTGACCCGTCTGCCCGAGAAGATCGACGCGCTGGGCGAGGTCGAAATCCTCGTCAACGGCGCCGGGATCGTCGGCAACCGCACGTCGAAAACGCTGAAGGCGACGTACAGCGAGTGGCGTTCGGTCTCCGCGGTCAACCTGGACGCGCCGTTCCTGCTGATCCAGGCGTTCGCGCCGGCGATGATGGCCCGCCGCTCCGGCCGGGTCGTCAACATCTCCGCCGACGAGGGGCGGATGACCGGGCCGGGCACCACCGGCGGCGTCGCACCGTACCGGGTCGCCAAGGCGGGCCTGAACGCACTGACGCGCAACTTCGCCTACGAAACTGGCCTCGGACGGCGTGGGTTGTTCGTCGATGCGGTCGCGCCGGGACGCTGCCGGACCGACCTCGGCGGACCGAACGCACCACGCTCAGCGGCCGAGGGTGCCGACACCGTGCTCTGGCTGTGCACCCGCCCGGCAGCCCAGCCCGACGGCTCCCCCGCACCGACCGGCCTGCTCTGGCAGGACCGGGAGGTTATTCCCTGGTGAAGCAGGTACGAGAGCCGCCACGGCTCTCGTACCTGCTCAACGCCCCTTCGGACGCCAGACCGGCAACACGGTCTGGCTGAGCGGCACCAACTCGCCCCGGTACGGCATCGCGGCCCGCACGTCGGCGGCTTCCTGCCGTGCCTGACGCAGCTCGGCGAGCAGGTCCTCGACCTGCTCCTCCAGCTCACGAACCTGCCTGGTCAGCGCGATGATGCGCTTGATGCCGGCCAGGTTGACGCCCTCCTCCTGGGAGAGCCGGGCAATCTCCCGCAGCAGGACGACGTCCCGTGCGCTGTATCGACGGCCACCACCGGCCGACCGACCGGGCTGCACCAGCCCGAGCCGGTCGTACTGACGCAGGGTCTGCGGGTGCATGCCCGCCAACTGCGCCGCGACCGAGATGACGAAGACCGGGCCCTCGAACGCCACGTCGATCTCGATCTCCAGATCGGCGTTCTCGAATGCCGCACTACCCCGCCGCGACTGCGACGACCGTGGCGCCGGAGCCGGTCGTGCCGACCGTGCCGGTTCACTCATCGCGCTCCCTCCCGTTCCAGGTGCGCCCGAGGATTGCCGGGTGTGGCGGCGGCAAAGTCGGCCAGCGCCTTCCGGGCCGCCTCGTTGAGATTGTTGGGCACCTCCACCTCAATGGTGACCAACAGGTCACCAGGAGGGGCATCGCCCTTACGGACGCCCTTTCCGCGAACACGCAAAATCCGCCCGCTCGGTGTTCCCGGCGGGATCCGCAGTGTCACCGAACCGTCCAGTGTGGGCACCCGGAGCTCGGTGCCGGTCACGGCCTCCGGAAAGGTGACCGGGACGGTCAGCGTGAGGTTCAGTCCACTCCGGCCGAACAGCGTGTGCTGCCGCACGTGGACGACGACGTACAGATCACCGGGCGGCCCACCGCGTTGACCCGGCTGGCCCTTGCCCTTGAGCCGGATCCGCTGCCCGTCGCTGACCCCGGCCGGGATCCGCACGTGCATCGTCCGGGTCTTGGTGATGCCACCGGTGCCCTTGCAGTCCGGGCACTTCTCGTCGACCACGGTGCCCGCGCCCTGGCACTCACGGCACGGCTCGGAGAACGAGAACGCACCCTGGTTCCGGCTGACCAGCCCGGTGCCGAGGCAGAGCGGACAGGTGCGCGGCTTGGTTCCCGGCTTCGCACCGTTGCCGTGACACGTCTCGCAGACGCCCGGCGCGTGCAACCGCAGCGGGACGGTGACCCCGCGAGCCGCCTCGGCGAAGTCGAGCGTCGCCTCGGTCTCGATGTCACCGCCGCGATTGGACGAGCCGGGCTGCCTGCCACCACCGAACATCGCCCCGAACAGGTCGCCGAGGCCGCCGCCGCGCGCGCGGTGCGCACCGCCGGCCGGCCCCGGCGCGCCGGCGCCGCCGGCTCCCTGGGAGGCGTTGAACAGATCGGTGAAGTCGAATGGCATCCCGCCCGGGCCGGTGCCCCCGAAGCCGCCGGCTCCGGCCTGGCGACGGAACGCGCCGGAGCCGAATAGCGTCCGCGCCTCGTCGTACTCGCGGCGCTTCCGCTCGTCGGACAGGACGCCGTAGGCCTCGGAGACTTCCTTGAACCGGGCCTCGGCCTCGCTGTTGCCCGGGTTCTTGTCCGGGTGGAGATCACGCGCGAGCTTGCGATACGCCCGCTTGATGACGTCCGGGGAAGCATCCTTGGCCACGCCCAGGACCGAGTAGTAATCCTTTTCGATCCAGTCCTTCGTACTCACCGGGCGCGCCTCCCTTCGTCACTCGGCGGACGACTCACCGGACGTCTCGACGCCAGTTATGTTCGCACCCGAACCCGACTGCTCCGAAGCGGAGTCGCCAGCCGGACTCGCCGGATCCGCCACCGCGACCATCGCCGCCCGCAACAGCCGGTCACCGAACGTGTAGCCCTTGCGCAGCACGTCGATGCAGGCTGTCTCGGTGACGTCCGGGCTCGTGGTGTGCGCGACCGCCTCGTGATACGTCGGGTCGAACGGATCACCCTTCTCGCCGAAGGCGTTCAGACCGAGCTTGGTGAGGATGGCGACCAACTGCTCCGCCACCGCCCCGAACGGGCCGGTCAGATCGCCATGAGCCCGCGCCCGGTCCAGGTCGTCGAGGACCGGGAGCAGGGCGGTCAACACCGCACCGGTGGCCTGCTCGGCCACGACCTGACGATCGCGTTCGACCCGACGCCGGTAGTTGGCGTACTCGGCCGTCACTCGCTTCAGGTCGGCGGTGCGCTCGGCGAGCTCGACCGTCAGCTTCGCCGCGGCCTCCCCGCCGTCGGCGGTCTGCTCCGAGACCTCAGTCGCACTCATACCGCCTCCTTCCCCCACACTGTCGTGCGCCGCGGCCGGCGAACCGGCCGCGGTGTCGACCTTGGAACCGCCGTCCGACGGACCATCCCCCGCCGGGGCGGCGGGGGCCGCAGCCCCCGCCGTGTCCCCGCCGAGGCTGGACACCGCTTCAACCCGCGGCGCCCCGGTCTCCGGATCGATGCGGCGCCGGTCGCGGATCACGACCTTCGGCTGCTCCTCGGAGTGCCCGTCGTTCGTCGTGCTCACTTCTGCGCGCCCCCGCGGTTCTCGTCGTCGACGATCTCGGCGTCGACAACGTCGTCCCCACCACCGGCGGCGGCCGACGGCGGCGGCGTGGTGCCGCCGGCGGTCGGGCCCTCGCCGGCCTCGGCCGCACCGGTCGCGGCCTGCGACTGCGCGTACATCGCGGTGCCGACCTCCTGGGAGATCTTGGCGACCTTCTCCTGGGCCGTCTTGATCGCCTCGAGGTCGCTACCGCCCAGCGCGGACCGCAGCTCCGACAGGGCCTCCGACAGCTCGGTCTTCTTGTCGGCGGGGATCTTGTCGCCGTTCTCCGCGATGAACTTCTCGGTCTGGTACTGCAGGGACTCGGCGACGTTGCGCACCTCGGCCTGCTCGCGACGCTGCTTGTCTTCCTCGGCGTGCGCCTCGGCGTCACGCATCATCCGGTCGATGTCGTCCTTGTTCAGGGCCGAACCACCGGTGATCGTCATCTTCTGCTCGCGGGCCGTGGCGAGGTCCTTGGCGGACACGTTCACGATGCCGTTCGCGTCGATGTCGAACGTGACCTCGATCTGCGGGACGCCACGCGGCGCCGGCGGGATGCCGGTCAGCTCGAACATGCCGAGCTTCTTGTTGTACGCCGCCATCTCGCGCTCGCCCTGGTAGACCTGGATCTGCACGGACGGCTGGTTGTCGTCGGCGGTCGTGAAGATCTCCGAGCGCTTGGTCGGGATCGTCGTGTTCCGCTCGATCAGGCGGGTCATGATGCCGCCCTTGGTCTCGATGCCCAGCGACAGCGGCGTCACGTCGAGCAGCAGGACGTCCTTGACCTCACCCTTGAGCACACCGGCCTGGAGCGCGGCACCGACGGCCACGACCTCGTCCGGGTTGACGCCCTTGTTCGGCTCCTTGCCGCCGGTGAGCTCCTTGACCAGGTCGGTCACGGCCGGCATGCGGGTCGAACCACCGACGAGGACCACGTGGTCGATGTCGGCGACGCGGATCTGCGCGTCCTTGATCGCCTGGTGGAACGGGCCCTTGCAGCGGTCGAGCAGGTCAGCGGTCATCCGCTGGAACTCGGCGCGGGAGACGTTCACGTCCAGGTGCAGGGCACCGTTGGGCCCACCGGTGATGTACGGCAGGTTCACGTTCGTGGACTGCTGACCGGAGAGCTCGATCTTGGCGACCTCGGCCGCCTCGCGAATGCGCTGCATCGCGATCTTGTCGCTGGAGAGGTCGATGCCGTTCTGGGCGGAGAACTGCTTCACCAGGTAGTCGACCAGGCGCTGGTCCCAGTCGTCACCACCGAGGTTGGTGTCACCAGAGGTGGCCTTCACCTCGACCACACCGTCGCCGATCTCCAGCAGCGAGACGTCGAACGTACCGCCACCGAGGTCGAAGACCAGGATGGTCTGTTCCTTCTCGCCCTTGTCCAGGCCGTAGGCCAGGGCCGCCGCGGTCGGCTCGTTCACGATCCGCAGCACGTTCAGGCCGGCGACCTGCCCGGCCTCCTTGGTGGCCTGCCGCTGGTGGTCGGAGAAGTACGCGGGAACCGTGATCACCGCGTCGGTGATCGGCTCGCCCAGGTACGACTCCGCGTCCCGCTTGAGCTTCTGCAGCACGCGGGCGCTGATCTCCTGCGGGGTGTACTTCTTGCCGTCGATGTCGACGGTCCAGTCGGTGCCGATGTGGCGCTTGACCGACCGAATCGTGCGCTCGACGTTGGTGACAGCCTGCCGCTTCGCGACCTCGCCGACGAGAACTTCACCGTTCTTGGCGAAAGCGACGATCGACGGAGTGGTCCGCTTGCCCTCGGCGTTGGCGATGACCGTCGGCTCGCCACCCTCGAGGACGCTGACGACCGAGTTGGTGGTACCGAGGTCGATGCCGACCGCTCGTGCCATGGATCCCTCCTCCTAGGGGGTTGCGGAGAACCATCTCCGCGGAGTTGTCTCGTTCGAAGGGCTCGTCGTCCGGGACTCACCGAACTTGAGTCAACCTCGCGCAAGTTTGCTGATCGGCTCAACGATAGCTCGTCCGGTCTTGTTCCCCGCAGGCGGGGGCACTCACTGTCACGTGCCTGTCTTGTGGGTGACACGAGAGGCGTAAGACGTTCTAGCCTTCTGGCCGTGACGGACGCGGCAAACAGCCAACTCGTCGGTGGTCGGTACCGGCTGGGCCCACACCTGGGCACCGGCGGCATGGGCACGGTCTGGCGTGCCACCGACGAACTGCTCCATCGCGACGTGGCGATCAAGGAGGTCCCGATCCCGCACGGGCTCCCGGCCTCCGAGGCCGAGCGCCTGCGCGAGCGATACCTGCGCGAGGCCAGAGCCGCCGCGCGGCTACGTCACGCCGGGGTGGTCGGCGTCTACGACGTGCTGCCGGAGATCGACCGGGTCTGGATCGTCATGGAGTACGTCGAGGCCCGCAACCTCGCCGACGTCATCCGCGCGGACGGCCCGATGACCCCGGAACGCACCGCCACGCTCGGCCTGCAGCTGCTGGACGCGCTCGACCACGCCCACCGGGCAGGCGTCCTGCACCGGGACGTCAAGCCGGCAAACGTCCTGGTCTGCGCCGGGGAACACGGCGAAAGGGCCGTGCTCACCGACTTCGGCGTCGCCTCGGTCTCCGGGGACGCGTCGCTGACCCGCACCGGCCACCTGGTCGGATCCCCCGCCTACCTGTCCCCGGAGCGGCTCACCGGCGGCACCGTCGGCTCGCCGTCCGATCTCTGGTCGCTCGGCTGCACGCTGTTCGCGGCCGTCGAGGGCAAGGCGCCGTTCGCGCGGGACGAACAGTTCGCGGTGATCACCGCGATCACGCTGGAGCCGGTACCACCGGCCCTTCGGGCCGGAAACCTCACGCCGGTGCTGGCCGGCCTGCTGGACAAGGACCCCGACCAGCGGTGGGACGCCGTCCGCACCCGCGCCGCGCTGCGGCGCGTGGCCGATGGGCTGCCGGTCGAGAGCATGTCCGAAACGACCTGGGGGACGCCGCCCGCCGACGCTGAGCCGCCGGCCTGGTGGAACCCGGCCGCCCCGTCCGAGCCGACCAGCACCACGCCCCAGGAGTACGGACTCGACCCCGGACCGCAGGTCGACTGGGCCCGGGCTTCGATGCCGCTGGTACCCGACCTGTCCGGGCCGCGTCCGGTCTCCGGCAGCCCGGGTCTCGCCCCGGCGTCCGGTGGTACGCCGCCGCCGCACCCGTACGGCGCGGTCAGTGCCCCGCCCGCGCCGCCGGTCCCGCCGCCGACCGAGCAGCAGGGCAGCAAGCTCGGGCTCTGGCTACTGGCCGCCGTTCTGGTCGTGCTGCTGGCCGGCGCCGCCGGCGTAGTGGCCAAAAAGCAGGGCTGGCTGGACCTGTCCGCCAGCAGCGCCAACGGGACGCCGTCCGCCTCGGCCACTCCGACCCCGTCCACCTCCACGAGCGCACCACCGCAGGGCAACGAGTACGGCCGCGACCAGTACTCGCTGCGCTACCCACCGACCTGGAACGTCTACTGCATGGACGACCCGGAGGAGATCGAGAAGCAGGGCCACGACGGCTGCTTCTTCGACCACCTCACCCCCGCCCAGCACACCGACGACAACACGGTCCTGCGGCGCAGCCCGTACGTGCTGGTGATCGTCGACGAGGCCAGCGGCTCGGCACGCGAGCAGTTGGAGAAGGAAGACGCGGCCGCTGGTAGTTCGTTCCCCGAGTACACCCGGGTCTCGCTGGAAGACCAGAAGTACGGCGACCATCAGGGCGTCGTCCTCGAATTCACGTACACCGGGGTCGTCGTCGACCAGAACCACCGGGTGCGGATCTTCCGCTTCGTGCAGGACGGCAAGTACTACGAGGTCTCTCTCCGTGCGCCCGAGACGAGCTACGCCGACTTCTTACCGGGCTTCGAACAGATCGCGGGCTCGCTCACACCGAAGTAATTCGTCTGCGTAGGGTGCGGGGCGAAGGGGAAGGGTGCACGCGACGCACGTCCCACGTGCGCCACCGTTCACCGCAGTGCCTCGAGGAGGAACCGTGTCGCAGGAGAACGTCGCCGACAAGCTGCTCTGGAAGGTCGTCGGCGGAGGTGCGGTCGCTGCCGCGGCCTTCGTCGCGAAGAAGGCCCTGGACGGCAGCTGGCGTGCGGCCACGGGCAACCCGCCCCCGAACAACCCGGAAGACCCGGACGTGGCGTGGAAGGAAGCGATCGGCTTCGCGCTGCTGTCCGGTGCGGTGATCGGCCTGGCGCAGCTGGTGGCAGCTCGGAACGCGGCAAAGTACTGGCGCCACCGTCGCGGGGCGCTTCCGCCCGGCCTTCGCGATGTGGGCTGAAAAAGCCATATTCCGGTTTCGGGTGGCAGGGTGGGGGGCGAAGTGGCTGGGACTAACAGCGTTACAGTGACCACATCTCGAGCCCGTAACCACAGGTCAGATGACTCCTGCTGACTCTTGAGAGGCGCGTCACGTTACTCACGGGTTAACCTCGGGCTAGGCTGCCGGGCACGCCCGCTGTAGTGCTGATCCCGCGTTGGAGGATCGTCAGCAATGGACGCCGTCCAGATCGTTGCCACGGTTATCGCCCTCGGTGTGGCCGTCGTCGGCCTCACCCTGTTCATCCGCGCGATCGCGACGATCGTGCGCACCATCAAGCTCGGTGCGCCCGATTATTCGCGAACGAACGACAAGGGCGAACGCACCAAGACGATGCTCCGTGAGTTCGTCGGCCACACCAAGATGATGAAGTGGCACACGGTCGGCATCGCGCACTGGTTCGTCGCGTTCGGCTTCATCCTGCTGGTCGCGACGCTGGCCAACGCGATCGGGCAGCTGTTCGCCCCGCACTGGGTCCTGCCGATCATCGGGCACTTCTGGCCGTACGAGTTGCTCACCGAATTCCTTTCGGTGGCGACCGTCGTCGCGATCGCGGTGCTGATCGTCATCCGTCAGCGGGCACATCCGCGGAACCCGCAGCGTAAGTCGCGGTTCGCCGGATCGAATTTCTGGCAGGCGTACTTCGTCGAGTTCGTGATCCTCGCGGTGCCGGTCTGCATCCTGCTGATCCGCGGATTCGAGGCAGCGCTGACCGGCAAGGCCGACTCGTGGAGCATCCACTTCGCGTTCAGCTACCCGCTGGGCGCCGCGTTCTCCGGTCTGTCCGAGGAGGCGCTCGAGACGGCCATCGTGCTCACCGCCGCGGTGAAGGTCATCGTCTCGTTCGTCTGGATGATCGTCCTGGGCCTCAACCCGACGATGGGTGTCGCCTGGCACCGCTTCAGCGCGTTCTTCAACATCTTCTTCAAGCGCAACGCCGACGGCGCGGTGGCGCTCGGCGCGCTGAAGCCGATGACCAGCGAGGGCAAGCCGCTGGACTTCGAGGAGGCCGACCCGGAGAAGGACGTCTTCGGCGTCAGCCAGGTCGAGCACTTCAGCTGGAAGGGCATGCTCGACTTCACGACCTGCACGGAGTGCGGTCGGTGCCAGTCGCAGTGCCCGGCCTGGAACACCGGTAAGCCGCTCTCGCCGAAGCTGCTGATCACCGGCCTGCGTGACCACGCCTACGCGAAGGCGCCGTATCTGGCTGCCGGCGGCGGCAAGACCGTGGAGGGCGAGGAGAAGGGCTCCGAGGAGCAGCTCGCGGGTGTCTCGGCGGTCGCGCTGGCCGAGGCCGAGCGTCCGCTGATCGGGGACGCCGAGTCGCTCGGTGTGATCGACCCGGACGTGCTGTGGTCCTGCACCACCTGCGGCGCCTGCGTCGAGCAGTGCCCGGTCGACATCGAGCACGTCGACCACATCGTCGACATGCGCCGCTACCAGGTGATGATCGAGTCGAGCTTCCCGTCCGAAGCCGGCGTGATGCTCCGCAACATCGAGAACAAGGGCAACCCCTGGGGCGCCAACCCGAACGACCGCGAAGAGTGGACCAAGAACCTCGGGTTCGAGGTCCGCAAGGTCGAGCAGGGCGAGCCGCTGCCCGAGGACGTCGAGTACCTGTTCTGGGTCGGCTGCGCCGGCGCGCTGGAGGACCGGGCGAAGAAGGTCACGAAGGCCGTCGCGACGCTGCTGCACGAGGCGGGCGTCGAGTTCGCGATCCTCGGCACCGGCGAGACCTGCACCGGCGACCCGGCCCGCCGGATCGGTAACGAGTTCGTGTTCCAGATGCAGGCGATGCAGAACGTCGAGGTGCTGAACGCGGCGTTCGAGGAGCGTCAGCCCGGTTCGCGCAAGATCGTCGCGACCTGCGCGCACTGCTTCAACACGCTGAAGAACGAGTACCCGACGATCGGCGAGGACGGTGGCAACTACGAGGTCGTCCACCACACCGAGCTGCTCTCGACGCTGGTGCGCGACGGCAAGCTGACGCCGGTCACGCCGCTGGAGCAGAACATCACCTTCCACGACCCGTGCTACCTGGGACGGCACAACCGAGTGTTCTCGGCGCCGCGCGAGGTGCTCGGTGCGGTCGTCGACGCGTCGCCGAACTCGACGCTGACCGAGATGCCCCGGTTCAAGGAGCGCTCGTTCTGCTGCGGCGCCGGCGGCGCCCGGATGTGGATGGAAGAGCGCATCGGCAAGCGGATCAACGTCGAGCGGACCGAGGAGGCGCTGTCCACCGGCGCCGAGGTCGTCGCGATCGGCTGCCCGTTCTGCCTGACGATGCTGTCCGACGGTGTGACCGGCGCGAAGGCCTCCGGGACGGCGTCCGACTCGGTTGAGGTTTTGGACGTCTCGCAGGTGTTGCTCAAGTCGATCCAGCCGGCGGCGGCCGAGGCGAAGCCGAGTGCGACGCCGGTCGGGAACCCGGTCTCGGCCGAGGAGATCGGCCCGAACGAGCCGGCCACCAGCTGACCTGAACGCACGCAAAGGGCGGCCCACCGGGCCGCCCTTTGGCGTTACATGTCCGACAGGACTGATACGGGTGCGGCGAGACATCGAGCCGTACCATTAGTTGCCGTGAGACCCCGACATAGTCGCCTCGTGAAGAGGTGACCGGTCATTGACGTCCTACTAGCCCTGATCGCGTTCGCCGTGCTGACCGCCGCGAACGCATTCTTCGTTGCCGCGGAGTTTTCGCTGGTCACGGTCGACCGGGCCAGCATCGAGGAGCAGGCAGCACAGGGTGACGGTTCCGCACGGCGACTTTCCGGCGCCCTGCGCTCGCTCTCGTTCCAGCTCTCCGGCGCCCAGCTGGGCATCACGCTCAGCGCTCTGCTCACCGGTTACCTGGCCGAGCCCGCCATCGCACAGCTGATCCGGCCGCTGGTTCCCGGCGGCGACGACCTCGCAGACGGCATCTCGGTGGCGCTCGCGCTGGTGCTGGCGACGCTGATCTCGATGCTGTTCGGCGAGCTGGTACCGAAGAACGCGGCGCTGGCCCGCCCGCGCGGCGTCGCGCTCTGGACCGCCGGCCCGCTCCGGGTCTTCTCGGTGATCCTCCGGCCGATCATCGCGGTGCTCAACGGCACCGCGAACGTCATCGTCCGGCGCCTGGGAATCGAGCCGCAGGAGGAACTGGCCAGCGCGCGGTCGCCCGAGGAGCTCGGGCTGCTGGCCGCGATCTCCGCGCGGGCCGGTGCGCTGCCGACCGAGACCGCCACGCTGCTGCAGCGGACGATCCGGTTCGGCGACAAGCGGGCGGCCGAGGCGATGACCCCGCGCGTGGACATCGTCGGGCTGGAGGCCACCGCCACCGTCGACGACCTGCTCGCGCTGGCCACCGAGTCCGGTCACACCCGGTTCCCGATCTACATCGACACGCTCGACCAGGTCGTCGGTGTGGTCGGCGTGATCGACGCGCTGGGCGTACCGGCCCAGCGGCGCGGCGAGACGCTGGCCCGGTCGATCGGGCGCGACCCGGTTCTGGTGCCGGAGAGCCTCGACCTCGATGGGGTGCTGGCGGCCCTGCGGGCGGCCGGTGCCGAGCTGGCGGTCGTCGTCGACGAGTACGGCGGCACCGACGGCATCGTGACGACCGAGGACCTGGTCGAGGAACTGGTCGGCGAGATCGACGACGAGTACGACCCACCCACCAGGCTGGACGCTCCGCGGATCACCGCCCCAGACGCCGACCAGGCCGTTCTCGTCCCCGGTGTGCTGCGGGAGGACGAACTGGCCGAGCAGACCGGGTTCCGGCTGCCCGACGGACCGTACGAGACGCTGGCCGGCTTCGTCATGTCGCAGCTCGGCCGCATCCCGGTCGAAGGCGAGCGCGCGGAATACAACGGCTGGACGTTCATCGTCACGTCGGTGGAACGGCACCGGATCGAGCAGGTGAAGGTGCGTCCGTCCGCGGAATGGCTGGCGGAGCAGCGGGAACGTGCGGCCGCTCCGGCGCGTCAGCCGGGCGGTGGTGAGGCGCGCGCCGTACAGCACGACGAGACTGCCCGCGGCAGTGAGGAGACCGGCGACCTCTCGTCGGTCGGATCACGCTCATCCGCCGGGTCACGCTCCTCGTCCGGGTCACAGGGGAAGGCGCAGTGAACACGCTCGCGTTGGCCGTCACGTTCCTGCTTCTGCTCGGGAACGCGTTCTTCGTGGGTGGCGAGTTCGCGCTGATCGCGTCCCGGCGCACACAGCTCGAGCCGATGGCCGCCCTGGGCTCACGCCGGGCCGCGGCGGCGCTGCGGGCGATGAACCAGATCCCGCTGATGATCGCCGGCGCCCAGCTGGGCATCACGATCTGTTCGCTCGGGCTCGGTGCGATCGCCGAGCCGACCCTCGCCCACCTGCTCGAATCGCCGTTCCACTCGCTCGGCGTTCCGGACGACCTGCTGCACCCGATCGCGTTCGTGCTGGCGCTGGCAATCGTGGTGTTCCTGCACACCGTCCTCGGCGAGATGGTGCCGAAGAACATCGCGCTGGCCGGCCCGGAGAAGGCCGTGCTGTGGCTCGGGGCTCCGATGCTCTGGTTCGCACAGGCCACCAAGCCGATCCTGGTGGCGCTGAAGTGGATCTCGCGGACGCTGCTCGGTGCGATCGGCATCGAGTCGCACGACGCGGTGAAGACCGTCTACACCGCCGACGAGCTGGCCAGCCTGGTCGCCGAGTCACGCACCGAGGGGCTGCTCGACGCCGAGGACCACAAGCGGATCACCGGTGCGCTCTCGCTCACGGAGAAGACCGCGGGCATCGTCGCCGTGCCCTGGCCCCAGGTCGACACCGTCAACCAGGAGATCAGCCCGGCGGCGCTGGAGGTACTGGCCACCCGGGTCCGCCGGTCGCGGTTCCCGGTGGTCGACCGGGTGAGCCGGGAGATCCTCGGGTTCGTGCACGTCAAGGACGTGCTGGGGATGAGTGGCGCGGAGCGACGAGCCCCGCTGCCGCCGGCGAAGATCCGGACGCTCAAGGCCGTGCCACCGTCGACGACGCTGGCGGATCTGCTGGTGCTGATGCGTCGGGAACGAGTGCACTTCGTCCTGGTCACCGACGGCGTGACCCCGGTAGGCGTAGTCACCCTGGACGACGTCCTCCACGCCGTCTTCGGTGAGGAAGCTACCGCCGTCTGAGGCGCTGAACACTTTGTGACCCTCTAGGGGCACAAAGTGTTCAGCGCTCCGTCGACCAGGTGCGGAAGTTCTTCCACGAACGCGACGGTGTGGGGCCGCGCTGGCCCTGGTACCGCGAGCCGAACACGGTTGAGCCGTACGGCTCGGTGGCCGGGCTCGACAGGCGGAACAGGCACAGCTGCCCGATCTTCATGCCCGGCCACAGCGTGATCGGCAGGTTCGCGACGTTGGACAGCTCCAGCGTCACGTGACCGGAGAAGCCCGGGTCGATGAAGCCGGCCGTGGAGTGCGTCAACAGCCCCAGGCGACCCAGGCTCGACTTGCCCTCCAGCCGCCCCGCCAGATCGTCGGGCAGCGTGACCTGCTCCAGCGTCGAGCCGAGCACGAACTCACCCGGGTGCAGCACGAACGGGCTCTTGTCGGGCGTCTCGACCAGCTCGGTCAGGTCGTCCTGCTGCTCGGCCGGGTCGATGTGCGTGTACTGCATGTTCCGGAAGACCCGGAACCACCGGTCGAGCCGCACGTCGATGCTGGACGGCTGCACGAGTTCCGGCTCGTACGGGTCGAGGCCCAGCCGGCCAGCGTCGATCTCGGCGCGAAGATCCCGGTCGGAGAGCAGCATGTCCGCACCCTACCGGCGGGGTCGTCTACGCCCGGTACCACACCCGGGCACCGTACGCTGCCGGCACCGCGAGCACGAGCAGACAGACCAGCAGCGCCACCGCCGGTGACCAGTGCACCGGCAGCAGCGCCACCGCAGCGAGTGCTCCACCCAAGCCGATCTTCAGTGCCGGGCTGAACGTCGGGTGGGTCGGCTCCGACTCGTCGCGCTCCAGCGTCGTCTCCAGGACGCCGAGCGCCGCCAGCGCCGCTCCGACGCTTCCGAACAGCAGGTCGGGAACGTCGTGGCCGGCCAGCGCGTAGCTCACCATGGCACCGGCGACCGTGATCGCGAGCAGCGTGAGCAGGTGCAAGTAGACCCACCCCAGGGCGACCACGATCTGCTGCCGGGACGGACGTCGGGCGATGAAGTCGTAGTACAGCCACCAGAACGCGAAGCCGATCGCGAGCCCGAGGACGCCGCTCGCCAGGTGCTTCTCCTCCGCGTCGGACAGCGCGTGGATCACCCCGATGATCATCTCGCCGAGCACGATCATCGTGAACAATCCGAAGCGCTCCGGCCACTTCGAGCGGCTCAGCGGTGGCAGCGCACCCTGCTGTTTCGCGGTGAACGACGGCGTGATGATCTCGACCACGACTGCGACGCCGAAAAACACGACGTTCTCCGTCACCGCGCCCGCCACGATCAACACGACGGCGATCGCGTAGCCCGTAGCGAACCGCACCGCGATCGGCAGGAACGCACGCTCGTGCACACCGGCGCGGAGCCAGAGTGCGATGTTCAGGCCACGGGCGGCCAAGTACGAGCCGGCGAACCCGACATAGTTGTCGTCGAGGCCGTGCGGTGCCCACACTGCGAGGCCGGCGACCGTGACCATGGCCAGGAACGTGAAGAGGCGGTTCTCCAGGCCGTCGGTCTCGAAGCGCTCGGTGTAGTAGGTGAACGCGTTCCAGACCCAGAACAGGGCCATGAACTGGAGGATGAAGCCGGGTAAGTGGTGCGGGTCGTGGGCCAGGTCCTCGGCGAGCACGCCGATGATGACGACGAAGACCAGGTCGAAGAAGAGCTCGAGCCAGCCGACCGGGCGATGCTGGCCGTCCTCCTCGTCGCGCCGGAGTTCGGCTCGTCTCCAGTAGCGCTGGGCTGACACGGTCATCTCGTCTCCCCGTTGACGGCCGCGAGTGATTACATCGTTGCAACCGTAAGAGATAGTCGAGATTGTCCGTTCGAGCAACCGAATCCTTCGGGGTGCCGCGTCGGCGGCGGCGCGAAGGCGCTAAAGTAGCCAGCGCTGCGGGTGTAGTTCAATGGCAGAACATCAGCTTCCCAAGCTGACAGTGCGGGTTCGATTCCCGTCACCCGCTCAACAGCACGCGGCCCAGGTCAGAGGACGTTTCCTCCGAACCTGGGCCGTTGTCGTGCGGGCCATCGGTTGGGCCACGGGCCATCCACGGGCCACTAGCTCGCCGGGACCAATGCGCCGGCCGCACCGTCATCCGGGGCGTCGGGCCGCTTCTTCTTCCGGGCCTTCCGCTCCTTTTTCGCCGCCGCCTTCAGCTCGGCGTTGATCGCGTCGGCGATCTTGCGGTCCGCTTCGGCCGACGCGTGCTGGTAGACGATCGCGGCGTCGGAGCTGTCGTGCCCCATCCGAGCCATGAGGTCAGCGAGGCTCGCACCGGTCCGAGCGGCGAGCGTGTTGCCGGTGTGCCGCAGATCGTGGAAGTGCAGACCCGGCACGCCGAGCGCAGTCACCGTCGCCTTCCAACCGACGAGCTTGTTGAAATTGCCCCGCCAGATCGGCCGGCCACTCGGCACGGTGAAGACGAGTGCATCCGGGTCGTCCGGGACCGAGCCGACCAGGTGGTCTCGCACTGCCGGAAGAATCGACGCCGGGACCGTGACCGTACGAAGGCCGGCCCTCGACTTCGGAGGACCGAGCACCAGGCCCTTTCCACGCTGCTCGGTGAAGGCTTGCCGCACCCGAACCGTGCCGCGCACAGGGTCGATGTCCTGCCGCTGGAGCGCGATCGCTTCACCCCAGCGGAGACACCCGAATGTGCTGACGAGGATGAAGGCCCGGTAGCGGCCCGGCACCGCGTCGGCGAGCTGGAACACCTGCGCGAGTGTGAGAACCGGCCGTTCCTCCGGTGACTCCTGGTCGGCACCCGGGATGCGGCACGGATTGACGCGGAGGATGCCGTCTTCCTTGACCGCCGTCATCAGCACAGCACGCAGCAGGCGATACGACTTCGCCGCCATGCTTGGAGAGACGCCCTTGTGAAGCAGCGTCGACCGCCATTCGCGGACGAGCGGCGTATCGAGCTTCCCGAGTGGGACGCCGCCGAGGTACGGCGCGACATGCTTGCCCAGGAGCCAGGAGTACAGCTCACGCGTGCGCGGACGTAACCCCGGTCGCTCCTCGATCCAGCGTTCCGCGTACTCACCGAGCCGCACTTCCGCTCGGGCCGGGTCGACCCACTCCCCCCGCATCATCTGCACTTCGATCAGCGACAGGTACCGCTCGGCGTCGCTCTTCCGAGCGAAGGTTTCCGGCGCCGTCCGGGTCTGCCCATCGGGACCGGGATAACGGACCTGGTAACGCCCTGAGTCACGCTTACGGATGCTGCCGAAACGACGACGTCCGGTCATCACGCCACCGCCCGGAGGTTGTGCCAAGCAGCCGGAGCAGTCAGCGGCTCAACCCGCCCAGCTGCGACGAGTTGCACCAGGTCGGATTCGGCGATGCGGACGCTCCGACCGAGCTTGTGGAACGGGATGCGACGTTCGGCGACCAGCCGACGCACGTAGCGCGGGCTCATATTGATCCGTGCCGCAGCCTCATCGATGGTGAGCAAGTTGTCCGTCATCAGTGCCTCCCGTCAGGCCGCGCGGTCGGCGGGTTCGGTTGCCGAAAGATCGGCGAGGGCGTCTTGGGCAGTGGCGTACTCCTGTCTCCAGCGGAGTCGATCGGTGAGGGTTCGCATCAGCAGAGATGCGACGGGTGGGCAGTCTTCGTCGGTGGGCTTGGCGCGTTCCCAGACGTAGGCGTCGGCGTTCTCGACCTGCTTGCCGACAGCGCCGAGGACGCGGAGCACGTGGGCTTTGCGATCGGCCCGGTGATCGGTGAGCGTCTTGCCCGACCACTTGCGGGAGACCAGCACCCGCCGGCCGACGAAGCCGAGCGTTTCCCGACGGTGGGCTTTGCCGGAACACCGACCCGGCACCAGACCCGCCTTCGCGTTGCGTGGCTGAATGCCGTAGAGCAGCCAGTTCGCACAGCGTTCCGAGCACGGCTCATACCGGAGGGCAGCGGCGAGCCGGTCGACGTGCGCGCGCTGCTGGTCGGTCTCGGGGGCGTGGCACTCAGCCACGGACTTCGTCAGGTACTTGGTGAGGTACCCGACGCACGTGTTGGCCGACTTCGTGCCTGCGGTGACGCCCTGGATGTCGGCGACGGGACCGAAGCGCACGACGTGGAACGGTTCGGCGTCGTCGTCCTGGTCGTCGAGTGCGTCGTCGAACGTCGGGAGGACTTCGCCGGTCGTCGGGTCGACGTAGCCGGCCTCGGTGTCCCAGACCGGGAACGCCTCCGGGGTGTTCGGGTCGAAGCGCAGTTCGTCGAGCGCCGGTCACCAGACCTGGTGGTAGGTCGCGGCGATGACCTGCTTGAGCAGCGCGCGCGGGAACGTGCCCCGGACAGCGGCGTGCAGATGGGGAGCCAGCCGCTTCTGTGGCTCGACGGCAGCGAAGTACTGGACGTCGTAGCCGACGACCCGACGGAGGTTCTGCCAGAACCGATCGACCAGGCGCGGGAAGTGGATCGCATCCCGAGCAGCGCGCCGGTAGTCGTAGGTGTTCGGGTTGACCGGTGTGCCGTCCGCCTTGACCCGCCCGTAGGTGTCGCAAGTCAGGGTGAGGAACGTCGACGGTCGGAATACGGTGCCGTCGTTGCCGAGGAACGTGCGGCCGATCGTGGTGTCCTCGACCTTGCGGAAGGGCAGGTTCGGGGCGTCCTGACGCCGCTTCGTCGACCGCACTCGCCGGGGCTTGGCCGGGTCGGCCGGGTGCGGGAGGGAGCCGCGGATTCCGGCGTTGAGCATCTGCTCGGAGACGTCCGCGATCGCGGCATCCAGCTCGTCTCGCTCGGAGAGGTCACCGGCCTCGTCGGCGTCGGCGCGGGCGTCTTCGAGCGCGGCCCGCCATTCGACGAGGTCGACCTGGTCGTCGGTCGCCTCATCCGGGGTGAGGTCGGGTTCGTCGTCGAGGTGCCAGCCTTCGCGGCACTGCTGCATGCGGAGGCGCTTGGCGCGGAGGGAGCAGGCGGGGCACTTGCTGGCGAGGGTGGAGCCGCACGGAACGCCGATGATCGAGGTCAGGCCGGTCACGGTGTCCGTGCGGCGCATCGGTACGAGGTTGGTGCAGACGCCGTTGTTCGCGGCGACTTCGGTCAGGACGTCGACGGCGCGGGGCATCTTGGCCCGCTGGACACGGGAGAGCCGGCGGTCGTCGGCCCGCTGGGGTGCGGTTGGTTCGGGGTCTGGGGCAGCGTTCATTGGTGGTCCTCTCCCGGCAGAGAAGCGCGAAGGGGCAGCCGATGCCCGGGAAGCGGGCATCGGGTCGGAGTAGTGCGGGGTGGTCACGTCGTCGGCTCGCAGTCCGGGCCGCCGTGGTTCCACCAGGCGACGAGGGCATCAAGGGCAGCGACGGCAGTGGTGAATGAGCGACCCCAGGCCAGCGATTCGCCGACCGGCTGGACTCCCCATTGGTGATCGGAGATCCAGACCAGCTCCCCCGCCAACACCGCCGAGTCAGTGGAGGGGCCGGTCTGGCGTTGTGGCCCGTAGACCATCCAGCGCCGCGCGGACGAACGCTGAGTGAGCCATCCGGGCTTGAGGAAGGGTTGGAGCGCTTCGGACGGGTCGGGGAGAACCCGTCCGAAGGGCCGGTAGCCGTCATGGGGGTCATGGCCGCCCGGCGCACCGCTCCAGAAGGTGGACATGAGGAGTTAGGCCGCTTCCTGCTCGTCGTTGAGGATCGGGCGGGGTCCGAAGTGCGGGGCGTAGAGCTGGCAGGTCTCGGCGATCGCGTCGTCGTCGGGGTAGCCGAACCGGACGCGGACCGGGTCGGGGTCGTCGTCGAGCCGGACGTACGCGACGCCCGGGAGTGCTCGGGGGATGCGGTCGCAGAGCGCGCCACGGTCGCGGGCTCCGTCGCCGAGGACCATGTCGACCTGTTCGGCCTCGGTGAGACGCAGTGCGATCCGGGTCGGGAAGAGGTCCCGGAACGGCACGACGTCTTTACGCGGGTCCTGTACTGCCGCGACGACCAGGAACCCCGGTGCCCGACCCTGCGACAGTAGGAGCGAGAGCGCGGCCTTGATCCGATCGCGCAGCTTGCGGTCCGAGAGGTACGCCGTGAGCGCGGCGAGCTCGTCGACCAGGACGACGATCAGCGGATCGCCCGGCGTCGGCGTGTGCTGACGGGTGACGCCCTTGAGCCGCTGAGTCCGTGCCTGCATGCGGTCGGCGGCTTCCTCGAGAAGTTCCGTCATCGCTTCGGCGTCGGTGTCCTCGTAGCGAGCGAAGAGCGGCTTGCCGAACGTCATCTCCATGCCGCCCTTGGGGTCGATGACCCACAGCTCCACCGATCCGTGCGCCACCAGCGGAGCCAGCGCCCGGATCAGCGACCAGAGCACCGAGCCCTTGCCCGCACCCGAAGCGCCGGCCACCAGCACGTGAGTCCCGAGCAGTGCGAGCAGGAACGGCACGGCGTCCTCGGTGCGGCCCAGCTCGACCCGACGCAGGTCCGGCACGTCGACGATCGGCAGCGGTCCGAGCGGCTGTTCGAGCGGATCGCGGTGGTAGAACCGCAGCGTCACGACGCCAGGCTTCAGCTCTCGGGCTGTGCAGCGGTAGGCGCCGAAGACGTGCCGCAGATTCTCCGCGACCAGCGCGAACCGTTCCGGTGTCTGCCCGTAGAGCAGGCGGACCCGCAGCTCGTCGGCCCAGCGGGTCGACCGAACCCGACGGATCAGCGGGAGGTACTGCTTCTCATCGTGGACGACCGCGAGCTGACCGCCGATCATGGCCGGACGCCACAGCCTCCGGTACCGGACCATCAGCCGCCACTGACCGAGTAACCGCGCACCCACGACCCGCCGGAACGAGGCGGGATGCGCCAGCCACCAGGCGATGACGAAGAGCACCGCACCGGTCAGCAGCGCCGCCGGCCCTGGCCAGTCCCACTTGCCGTAGGCGAGGAGCAGCACCAGCGCGGGACCGGTGATGAGCCCTCTCCGGACGAGCCAGACGAGGAACCGGCCGAGAGCACGGAAGCAGACGCCGAGAATCGACATCCACAGCGGCATCACCCAGCGTTCTCGGGTGATCAGTCCAACCCGAGCTAAATCGTCAGCACGGTATCCGTTCACCTTCATGCTTGATCGCCTCCCGGACAGGCAGCGTCGGATTCGGTGGCCCACTCGGGCCGCTGGGGAAGGAAGTCCTGACCCCGGAAGTTCTCCGGGATCGCGTATCGCTCGGCCGCTTGCTCCGGTGTCGTCCCATCGACAACCGCGAGCTGTTCGGGTGTCGCGCCGTAGTGAATGGCCCAGCGACCGGCGGTCACCGCGAGGCGTTCGAGGTGTTCAGCGGTGGCCCGATCGGTGGCGACCTTGAGCAGGTACCGCGACCGGAGTTCGATCGGATCGCGGCGGGCGGGGTCGAAGGCACCGGGCAGCGGTCGCAGTCGCGTGACGAATGTCGACACCGCCGACTGCACGCCGCCGTTCAGCACCAGCCACTCTGGTCGCTGCGTGATCAGATCGGGCCGGTAGAGGTGTTCCGGGCCGGTCATGCCGCCTCACCACCCCAGGCGTTCCGGGGCAAGAACCGGCCCCGTGCGTCGCGGAGCGGTAGCGGCACGAGGCCCGCGCAGTCCGGGCACTCGCCGCGCACCAGAGCGCCGGCCGGGCGAGCTTCGTGGCAGGTGACGCAGTCCCGGGTAGCCGAGCGCCGCGCCGAACGTTGATCAGTCACGAGGTCTCCCAGGGAAGGGGGCGCGGCCCGGACGAAGGGGAAGATCCGGGCCGCGTCCGGTCAGGTGGTCAGCCGTCACGCGGCCTTGCTCGGCGCGGCGTGGGCAGCGCGGCCCGGGGAGCGCATCCCGGTCGCGCGGTAGGAGTAGGCGACCCGTCCTCGGCACTGCGGGTGGTTGCCGCCCTTGCACCGGGAGCCGTCCACGTACGGGAAGACCGTCAGGTCCTCGAACTCGACCGGCCGGAACGGCGTGCCCGCGAGGGCATCCGGGAGCACCGGCTGAGCCGGGGCGACGATGATGACCTTGAGCTCGGCCTGTCCGCGCTTCTGCGCGTCTTCGTCGCCGTCGACGCAGCGCACGACCCACATGCGCTCGCCGGTTTCCTTGTCACGCTTTTGGATGTCTGCCGCTCCGGACTGCTTCCGCTCGAAGTCGACCTCAGGCTCGACGGCCATCGCGAACAGCCCTGCTGCGAAGGCCGTGTCCATGCTGATTCGCATACGTCCCTTGATCACGCGAACTCCCTGTGGTCGCCCGCTGCCTCTTTGGCAGCGCTAGGAACCTGTCCAGCATGCCTAGCCAAGTTGAGTTTCGCAAGGGATCTTTCTAGGTTGTCTAGCCAGGCTTTAGGGTGGGGGCATGAGCCTTGACCCGGACGACCCCCGTCCGCCCTATCAGCAGGTGGCCTCTGACCTGCGGGCAAAGATCCTCACCAAGCACTTCGAGCCCGGCGAGAAGTTGCCGTCCGGTCCGGAGCTGTCCAAGCACTACGGCGTGGCACGGATGACCGTGCAGCAGGCGATCCGGATTCTTCGCGACGAGGGCCTGATCGTGTCCCGCCAGGGAAGCGGCGTCTTCGTCCGTGCCCGCACCGAACGACCGGTCGGCTTGCGTCCGCACATCGAGCGCGCCTTCGAGGCCGAGCACGTCACCGTGGACTTCGCCGGGTTCTCAGGCGAGACGCTGGCAGGCGTCATGGCCGAGCCGCTGGACAAGATCCGCGCCGGCCGTCTCACGCCGAAGTCCATCCACGTCCGCGCACTGGTCCCGGACACCTCGACGCCGTGGGCACTACCCGTCCGCGCCGAGGACTTGGAGGACGACCCGGAGTTCCGGGAGCGCGCCGCCGGCATCACGAATCGCAGCCTGTCCGCGATCACCGAGGCCGTGCACGAGCTGGGATCACTCGGACTCGTCCAAGACGCGAAGGCCGAGGTCCGCGTCCACAGGGCAGCGCCGCTGTTCAAGCTCTACATTCTGAACGGGGACGAGGTCTTCTTCGGCTTCTACCCCGTCACCGAGCACACCGTGACCATCAAGGGAACGGAGCACGTCGTGTACGACCTCATGGGCAAGGACGCCACCTTGTTCCACCACTCCGTGACCGAGGACGACACCAGCATCGGCACGCAGTACGTAGAGCAGGCGCGCCTGTGGTTGGACAGCATGTGGAACACCGTCGCTAGAGACCGCACGCCGTGACCAGCGACGCGGTTGACGATTCCGGGAAGCTGACCGCGCTGCTCTCCCAAGCCCGCTACATCCTGCTCGACTTCGACGGACCCGTCTGCAAGGTCTTCGCCGGCCTCCCCGCCGCGAGCATCGCCGCCGACCTTCGAGACCTGGTCGTCAGCCGCGGAGTAGACCTCCCCGCCGAGCTGCATGACACCGGCGACCCGCTGGCGATCCTCCGATGGGCAGCCGACACTGACGACGAGCTAGCCCACCTGGTCGACAAGGCACTGACCGACGCCGAGGTCCGCGCCGTCGCCACCGCCGAACCCACCCCCGGTGCCCGCGAATTCCTCGAAGCCTGCCAAGCCACCGGTCGCCCAGTCGCCATGGTCAGCAACAACAGTGCCGAAGCTATTCGCGCCTACATTGATCGCCTCGGGATCGCCCGGCTTGTGATTTGGGTTGAGGGCCGCGATCATGAGCGACTAGCCGAGATGAAGCCTTCGCCTCACCTTCTACATCGCGCATTGGTCGCCCTACACGCGAATCCGTCAGAGGCGATATTTGTCGGCGACTCCGTCACTGACATCAAAGCTGGCCAAGCCGCAAAGATACTTACCCTTGGCTATGCGAACAAGCCCGACAAGATAGCCACGCTCGGTCACGCAGGAAGCGCGGCACTAACCGAATCTATCGGCTATCTCGGCCAAGCCCTCTGGCCACCTAAACAAGGCGAATCCCTCTTGGATAGGAATCCTTGAACTTCATAGAATCTTATGGATTCCCCTTACCACGACACCGATTGTCTCAATTGCGGCTAGCGCATCGCTAGGACTTAGGGTAAGCAACAGGGCCGAGTCAGCCGGATCAATATCGCAGGCATGGACGATCTGGTTCCGCCGGTAGACAACTAAGCCTAACGCTTCGGTCACTTTGGCAGACCCTGCACCGAAGGCTTTCGACCAGACCTTTTCGACGCCGACAGACGATAGTCCTTGAGCGATGCTGTCCGCTCGCTGGAATGTTTCCTTGGCAAGCCGTTGCGAGACGTGAGCGACGGCAGCGAGTTGTAGTTCAGTACTGTCGCGTGCCCCTACGAGTTCAGCTACCACCCCGATAGGCAGACCAATTTTCGTGGTTGGCCCACCCACTCGCGATCCGCACAGCATTTCGACGCTGTAGTCGAGTAGAACCCCATGCATGTAGGTGTCAAGAGCAGCGACCGCTTGGACTAGGGCAGCTCGGTATATGTCCGTAGCGTCCAGTGCGCCGGAGGTCAAGCGTTCTACCGACTCTCCGAGACCGACGAGTTCCTTAGCTCTCTGAAAATTGATCTCGAACTGCTTGATTCGCTCCCTGAGCATAATCAGCGCGCTGTGGCAGCGGCCAGCAAGAGTATCCGATCAGCCAACTCTTCGAAGGTTTGACGGAAGGTCGCAATGCTGGCCTGCTGAGTGCTCCACAACTTCCCCGAACGCCCGATATCCTCTTGGGTGAGTGTGAATACTGGCTTGCGTTGTTGTTGGGAAATGGCGATCAAAGTATTAAAATCAGAAATCTCGGAAAGCAGATAGTCGGTCATTCCGGCCGACTCATAGACTTCGTCGGGTAGCATCAAGCCATTCTTCTTGAGCGCAGGGACAAGAGCGCCGTTGATTGCGGAACCCAACTTTTCGAAATATGCCGCGAAAGCCTTTGTAGGCTTTCCTCCGCGCAGACGAAATCGCTGGACAACCAGCCCAAGAAATTTGATATCGGGGGCACGGAATGGATAGTCAGCATTCGCCAAAACTTCAAGCTGAGAGGCCCTCCTTGCCCAGTCGATCCAACGCGGAATCACGCGAGAAAGTGAATCTACCGCCATTACAGAGAAGACGTCCGGACTGCATGGCACGATAAATGCATCGGACGTTGCCACGAGGTTTTGATTTACGGCCCCCAGCCCCGGGCTCAAGTCAATCAGGACGAAGTCGGCATTGTAGGCTTCTGCCGTAAGATCGAATAGATGACTGAAGCTTCCAGGTAAGTTCCTAAGCCCTTGCAGCGATTCCGAAAGTTGTTGGGCGATTCCCAACGATGTCTCGTCCTCCGCCAGAGCCACGTGACCTGGGACTAGAAACAGTCCATCCCGCTCTGGCACCGGAATGCAGTCGACAGCCTTCAGCGGCACCGGACGAGATTTGAACGCCGGTTCGAGCGCTTCTTTAAGATTGCGACCCGGCTGCTGCTTATAGAATTCCTCGAGAGCATCTTCGCCGCTTAAGTCAAGAACCATGCCCGTAAGATTGCACTGCGGATCAGCGTCCACCATGACTACTCGGTGACCGCGCTCGGCCAGCATCCAACCCACATTAAAGCAGGTCGTCGTTTTGCTCACTCCGCCTTTGTTATTGAAAAGAGCGATCTTGATAGCCATAAGCCCCCCAAATCCTTCGCATGTCGATACAACTCCCGAAACCTCGGGTCCCCGATGGCGATTCACCTGCAACCTACCTTGGCCGTGAAGTCTATATCGGACTGATCCACCTTCCAAGGCTTGGCGTTGCGCGATCTAGTCTCGACATCCCCAACCGAAGTACACCGTGCCGGCATTCTCCCTCCAAACGCTTTACAAATGCCCCGCTCTGCCGAATTGCGCTGTTTTAGATCAAGGGCCGGCCTGCGGCCGGCCAGCGCGCGCCGACGCGGGCGTCTGGCGACGCCGTCGGCGTACCGCGTCCGGAGCATGCGGCCTCCGGCCGGTCACCGGCCGCGCCGCCACGGCGTCGCACGCGACGTGCGGGAGCCGGCCACCGTCGGCGAGTTGGCCGCCGTAGCGGCACGCGCTACTTCGACAACCGGGCACTCAGGCTCCGGGGATGAGGCATCCCGCCTACCGTCGACCCAGGCAAGCCGAGCAGACCGTCATCGGGGTCGCCAGCCTCCATCGGATGCCTTCACGATGTGGTGACAGGTGGCGACCCCGACGCCGCCCCGCTCCCCGGAGGGTGGGTCGACGGCAGACGGGATGCAGGTAGGAGGGTCCGTGCGCGGGCCATCCACGGGCCAGAAGCCGAGGGAACCCAGTGGTCAACCAGGCCACTACAGACCACGATCACCAGCGCGAACGCCGAGCGTCTTGCGGTACTGGTGCGATTCCCAAGCTGACAGTGCGGGTTCGATTCCCGTCACCCGCTCAGAGGTCGGGGCTCTGTGTCTGCGGAACGCGCAGACCAGGGCCTCTTCGCCATTTCGCTCCGGGGCCGAGCCCCGGACACCCCACGGTGCGAGGGTTGCTGTCGCGGGGTCGCCCGAGCTTGCTGGGGAAATCGTGGTTCGCTAATACTCTTGTACGTGCGCGGAGCCTCAGTCGCCAGACGGCAGCGAAGCGATCCGGCAGGGCAACGCGCGATCTCGGTTGGGGAAGCGTTACGCCGGTGGGTCAGATCCGTCGTCCTGGCCAGCCTCCTCTGCGTTGTCGCCGCCTTGTTGTCAGCGGCCTTCGACATCGAGGTTCCCACCACGGCGATCGGAGTCGTTTACGCCACGGGCTTCTTCGACCCGTCCGACCGACACTGGATGCGCGCGACCCTTATCGGAGTTGTCGTGGCGTTCCTCCTGGTAGTCCCCGGAGGAGCGTTGTTAGCGTTGTGGGTCCCCGAATCCGGGCAGGTCGTCGCGGGGTTCGGATTCGGATTCTTCTTCGGGGCTCTGGCCTACGCGAAAGTGACCCAACGGCGGGCGTGATCTCGCCGGTGCCGGACATGTGCGAGGGTGCACTGCCCTCGCTGCTCCCGGAGCGTCCATGTCTGAGGCACGATTCCGTGCTCTGTATGCCGACACCTTCGCCGACGTATGGCGGTTCGCCCGGCGTCGCGTGGAGTCGTCCGCCGAGGCCGACGACGTCACCGCGGAGACGTTCGCCGTCGCCTGGCGTCGATTAGCGGACGCACCGACCACCGACGCGCGCCTCTGGCTGTTCGGCATCGCGCGCAACGTCCTCGCGAACCACCACCGAACCGAGCGTCGACGAAACCGCTTGACCCTGCGACTCGGTGCGGTGAGCACCGCCGCCGCAGCAGAACCCCTCGAAACCGACCCGACGGTCTGGCACGCCCTGGCTGCCCTGTCCGAGTCCGACCGGGAGTTGCTGCTGCTCCGAGCCTGGGACGAGCTGAGCGTCAGCGACATCGCGACCCTGCTGGACACCACGGCGGCCCGCGTCTCGTCCCGCCTGCACAAGGCGCGGCTTCGCCTCGCCCAAGAACTGCAACGGCTTGATCCGGACGACGTTCCGCGGCGAGATGTCGGCGGCAGCGGACAAGTACCGGCCGATCCCCGAGGGAACAGGAGGACCGCACGATGACCGACGAGGAACTGTTCGCGCTCCGCGGTCTGGACCCCGCCCGTCGCGACGCGCCGCCGGCGCCGGGATCGCCCCGCTACTCAGCGATCCTGGAGAAGGCCATGACCACCGAGAAGGCTCACCGTTCGCATCGATCTGCCTGGATCATCGGCGCCGCAGCGTCCGTTGCCGCCGTGCTGGTGACGCTCGGCTTCGTGTTCAGCCCGGACCAGTCGAAGCCCGCGTCGGCAGCCGAGCAGGTACGGAGCGCCGCCACCGCCACCGGTGACGTCGATTCGCTCCGCGCGCGCCTCACCCGGACGTCCGACGATGGGACCGAACGAGGCACCGGCGAGTTCTCCGGCACCGACGCCACGGTGACGATGAACGGCCCGAACGGCACCGAGCGAACCACCGTTCTCGGCACGACGCTGTACGAGGTCGTCAACGGTGAGGTTCGTACCTCGCGGATACCGGCGGGATACGTCACGCCGTTCGGACCCGCCGCCGAGGCCGTTCTGTTGGCGGTCCTCAACGACGGGAAGGTGACCCGCAGGGGCACCGAAACCGTCGGTGGACAGCAGGCGCGGCGATACGGCATCGAGCTCACGCCGACCGCCCGGCAGAGGCTCGCCGCGCTGTCGCCGGGAGAACTCGCGTGGTTCGAGTTGGAGTACCCGTCGGCGGTGTCCCGGATCGAGGTCTGGGTGGCGGACGACCTGATCCGCCGCATCACGGTCACCGCCCGCGACGGCTCGTCGACGACCGAGTTCTACGACTTCAACGCCCCCATCAAAATCCGCCCCCCATCCGGTTCCTGACCCCACACCACCGGGTGTACACTCGTTGGAATGAGATGGCCTACGGGGATGCCCGTCGGCGGCGGAACGACCACCGGACGAGACGTGCCGTTGCTGACCGACTTGCGGAGTGAAGTCCGCCACATGGTGTTCGACCGGATCACCGTCGACCCGGCGGTCATGAACGGCCAGCCGTGCATCCGCGGTCTGCGCCTTCCGGTGGCGACTGTCGTCGCCATGGTCGCCGACGGGATGACCACCGACGAGATTCGCACTGAGCTTCCTGACCTCACTCCCGATGACGTCGCAGAGGCGCTCCGCTTCGCTGCGGCGGCCGTACAAGAGAGGGAGCTCCCGCTGAGCCACTCGGCGTAAACTTCCTGGTGGACAACAACATCTCGCCGCTCGTCGCGAAGAGCCTCACCGAGGCCGGTCACGACGCGACGCACGTCAGCGAGTACGGCATGCAGGCAGCGTCCGACCGGACATACTCGAACGGTCGGCGGCAGAAGGCCGAGTGCTCGTCTCGGCCGATACCGACTTCGGCTCATTACTCGCACTACGGCGTTCCCGAACGCCGTCCGTTCTCCTCATTCGCCGCTTGGTCGGTCGTCGCGCGGCGGACCAAGCGGCTCTGATCCTCGCCAATCTCGCGGCCGCGGAGGCTGATCTCGTCGAGGGCGCGGTGGTCGTGCTCGGCGAAGATCGGCTCAGGATTCGGCGGGTGCCGCTTCTTTCGTGAACGTCAGCGCCTTGAAGTTCTCGGTCTGCTTTCGGATGCCCACCTCCGTGGGAAGGCGCTCGATCGACGACGCTCCGAAGAAACCGACGACGCCTTCCGTGTGCGCCAACACGTACTGCGCATCCGCCGGCTCCGCGATCGGCCCACCGTGGCACAGGCACAGGATGTCCGGATTGACCCGCCGGGCGGCGTCCGCCAAAGCCTGAACCCGAGCCGCGGCCTCCGGCAGCGACAAGGCAGTGTGCGCGCCGATCGTCCCGGACGTCGTCAGGCCCATGTGCGGCACCAGGATGTCGGCTCCGGCTCGCGCCATGTCGGCGGCCTGCTCCTCGTCGAACACGTACGGCGCGGTGAGCAAATCCATCTCGTGTGCGGTCCGGACCATGTCGACCTCGTGCCCGTACCCCATCCCGGTTTCTTCAAGGTTCGCGCGGAACACCCCGTCGATCAGTCCGACCGTCGGAAAGTTCTGGACCCCGGCGAACCCGATATCGCGAACCTGGCGCAGGAAGTACGGCATCACCCGGAACGGATCGGTGCCGCACACTCCGGCCAGCACCGGCGTCCGGGAAACGACCGGGAGTACCTCGGACGCCATCTCCATCACGATCGCGTTCGCGTCACCGTAGGGCAGCAGGCCCGACAGCGACCCGCGGCCGGCCATCCGGAACCGGCCGGAGTTGTAGATGATCAGCAGGTCGATCCCGCCAGCCTCGGCCGACTTCGCGGTGATTCCGGTCCCGGCGCCGCCGCCGATGATCGGACGGCCCGCCGCGACGTTAGCCCGGAACCGCGCGAGAATCTCTTGCCTGCTCATGCCGATGCTCCCTTGATATACGCGTGCAGCGCTTCGGCTGCGGCGGCGCCGAACCCGGCGTCGTTGATCGCCACGTCCAGCTCGAACACCGAGACCTTCGATCCGGCCAGGCCGGACCGCAGCGCGTCGAACAGCGCCGCGTCCGCGGAAGCGTCCCGGAACGGCCCACCGTCGACGTCGATCGCGCTCACGCCGCGAAGCGGAAGGAACAGCGCGGTCGGGCCGGTAGCAGCCGCCAGCTTCCGCGCGATCCGGCGTCCGAGCTCGGCCATCTCCGCCGGCGTCGTCCGCATCAGCGTCACGGTGGGGTTGTGCACGAACAGGTTCCGTTCTCCGAATTGCTGCGGCACCGTCTCGCGCGGCCCGAAGTTGACCATGTCGAGCGCGCCCACGCTCACCACCTGCGGCACGCCGAGGCGTCCGGCGACCTCCAACCGCTGCGGGCCGGCGCTGAGCACGCCGCCGACTAGGTCGTCGCACAACTCGGTAGTCGTCAGGTCGCAGACCCCGGCCAGCATCCGCGACTCGACGAGCTTCTCCATCGCTCGTCCGCCGGTACCGGTCGCGTGGAAGACCAGCACCTCGTACCCGAGGTCGGTCAACCGCTCGCGTGCCTCGTCCGCGGCCGGGGTGGTGACGCCGAACATCGTCAGGCCGACGAGTGGCTTCCGGTCAGCCGCCGGTGCCCGCCGCTCGTAGGCGGCCGCCATCCCGGCGATACCGGCTGCGGCGTTGCCGAGGACTGCCTCGGACACCGAGTTGATCCCGGCGACGTCGACTACGGAGTACATCAGCGTGGCGTCCACCTCGCCGACGTAAGGCTGGACGTCGCCGCTGGCCATCGTCGAAACAAGCAGTTTGGGGACGCCGATCGGGAGCGCCTGCATCGCAGGCGCCGCCACCGACGAACCACCCGAGCCACCCACGGCGAGTAACCCGTGCACCCGGCCCTGGTCGAACAGCTGGCGGACGACGAGCGCGGCACCGACGCCCATCGCAGCCATCATCTCGCCGCGGTCGCGCCGTTCGCGCAGTTCGGAGGGGTCGGCGCCGGCAGCGCGCAGGACCTCGTCGGAGGGCACGTCCGCGAGCGTGCTGGTGGAGAACGAGCCGACGTCGATCGTCAGGACGTCGACGCCGGACTCGCGGAGCCGGTCGCGGAGCCACGTGTACTCGTCGCCCTTGGTGTCGAACGTGCCGAGCAGCGCAACGGTCGCCATTGACCTCACCTTTCGCCGGTTTGATCCGAGGCTAGGCCTGGCCGGTGGGCACGTCCGGGCCAATTCCTGCCGATTGGCCCACTCCGGGGGTGCCCTGCGGTGGCACAGTGCACCTGTGGCGACGACGGCACTGGACTCCAGCGAGCTGTGCCGTCTGCTCGGCCGCTGGACGACCGGCCGGGCCACGCTCGCCGACGACCTCGTCACCGCCCTGGTCGAACTGATCGACGTGGGGCTGGTCCCGGCAGGTGCCCTGTTGCCACCGCAACGAGGACTCGCCACCGCACTCCTGGTCTCCCGCGGCACGGTCACCGCCGCCTACGAGGCGCTGGAGGCGCGCGGTTACGTCGCCACCAACCGGGGCTCCGGCTCCCGCGTGCGCTCGGCCCGCGGTCAGCTGCACGCCCGTCCCAGCGGCCGCCTGTTCTCGTTCACTAGCGCACCGGCCGACGTCATCGACCTGTCGACCGGCTCGCTGCCCGCCTCACCGGTCGCCGCCGAGGTCCTCGGACGCCGCCCGAACGGGGAACTCACCGCGTACCTGTCCACCGATGGGTACTTTCCGGCCGGGCTGCCGGTGTTGCGCCAGGCGATCGCCGACCGATACACCCGCGACGGCTTGCCGACCCGGCCGCAGCAGATCCTGGTGACCTCGGGAGCGCAGCAGGCCACCTGGCTCGCGGTCACCAGCCTGGCGGGCAGCGGTGACCTGGTGCTGATGGAGGAGCCCACGTACCGGGGGGCGCTCGAGGTGGTTCGCTCGACGGACTCCCGAGTCGAAGGACTGCCGCTGGACGGCGGCGGCATCGACGTCGAGCAGGTTCGGCGCGCGCTGAGCCGCAAACCACAGGCCCTGTACTGCCAGACCGCGATCCACAACCCGACCGGCCGCGGCATGTCCGACGCCACGCGCAGCGAACTCGCGGCGGTGATCAACGGGGCCGGGCTGGCGACGATCGAGGACACCTGCTCGGCCGATCTGACGCTGAACGGCCCGGCCGTCGCGCGCACGCTCGCCGGTCTGGTGAACCCCGAACTGCTGATGACGATCGGCAGCGCGTCGAAGTTGTTCTGGGGTGGCGTCCGGATCGGTTGGATCCGCGCTTGCGAGACCCGGATCCACGGCCTCGTCGAGCTGCGGAAAGCGGTCGACCTGGCATCGTCGATCGTCGACCAGCTGCTGGCGGTGGAGTTGATCGGTCGCACCGATGTCGCCCGCGCGCAGCGGCGGACGATGCTGACCGACGCGCTGGCGGCGACCGAAGCCGAGCTCACCGCGGCGTTCCCGGAGTGGAGCTGGGCCCCGATCCGCGGCGGCTCCGGGCTGTGGGTCGACACCGGTCAGGACGCCGTCGCGCTGGCCGAACGCGGCAAGCGGGTCGGCGTCCGCCTGGCGGCCGGGCCGGGCTTCTCCACCTACGCCGGCCAACGCACGTTCCTGCGGCTACCGGTCTGGCACGAGCCGACCATGCTGCGGGCCGGACTGACCGCACTCAACCCCTAGGAGGACGTTCATGGCCCGGTCGTACTACAGCACGGTGTTCGAGCAGGATGCCGCCACGGTGTGGGCGGTGGTGCGCGACTTCAACGGCCTGGCCACGTGGTGGTCTGCCGCAGTGAGCGAGAGCCGGATCGAGGACGGCAAGGCCGCGGACCAAGTCGGTGCGGTTCGCGCGTTCAAGCTCGGTGAGTCGACGATCCGGGAGCGACTGCTCGCGCTGTCCGATCTCGACCGGTCGTACAGTTACGAGTTCGTGGACCCGGCGCCGTTCCCGGTGGTCGACTACGTGGCGACGTTGCGTGTGACGCCGGTGTCCGACGGACGCTCGTTCCTCGAGTACAGCGTCGTCTTCGACTGCAACGAGGCCGAGCGCGGCCACTGGACGTCGTTCTTCGCCACGCAGGTGTTCGACCCGGCGATGAAGGCCCTGTCCGAGTACCTGTCTCAGTAACGGCTCACCAGTTCCGCGCCGATCCGGGCCAGCTGTGCCCGGACCGGCGGCGGATCCAGTACCTCGACCTGGCCGCCCCAGCCGGCCAGGTTGCGGGCGATGTCCAGCGGAGTCGGGGCTCCGACCCGTACCTGGCTGCGGCCGTCGATCTCGGCGTCGACGTGGCAGTGCCGTCCGAAGTGGCCACGCAGGATCGGCACGAACCGGGTCTCGATCAGCACGGTCGCCCAGGTCCGCGAGCGTCGTTCTTCGACCTCGCCGACCACCTCCTCCCAGGCCTCCGCCAGGGCGAAGTCGTCCGGTCGGCTGCTGGGCTCTTCGGTCGGCTCGGCCTCCACGATTCGATCGACGCGAAACGTGCGGCGTCCGTTGTCGGTGCCCGCGATCAGGTACCAAACGTCGTCCTTGTCGACGAGCCCCCACGGGTCGACGAGCCGTTCGGTGCGTTCGCGCTTGCCGCTCGTGTAGACCAGGCGCACCCGGCGCCGCCGCACGACCGCGCTCTGCAGCAACTCGACGCGTTCGGGGCGCTGCCGCTCCCGCTCGCCCCAGCGCGTCGGATCGATCATCGTGGCGTCCGCTGCTGCCTCGGCGTCGGCGCGGAACGTCTTCGGTAGCGCCTGGACGAGCTTGCGGAGCGCTGCTTTGGCGTCGTCGGACACCGCCGCAGCCGGGCCCACCAGCAGGAACAACGCCTGTGCCTCGGTGGCTGACAGCCCGCTCAGGTCGGTCCTAGCGCCGCCCACCAGCGACCATCCACCGCCGCGTCCGGCCTGGGGGTAGACCGGGATGCCCGCGGCCGAGAGCGCCTCCAGGTCGCGGCGGGCGGTGGCGACCGAGATCTCCAGCTCCGTGGCCAGCTCTTTTGCGGTCACCCGGCCCTTGGCCTGGAGCAGCAACAGGGTGGCGACGAGGCGGTCAGCGCGCATGAATCGAGTTTCGCGCTAAAAGTGATCAGTTGGTGAGCACTTTGGCGCGGAAGATGGATTTCATCAACCAGAGAGAAGGAGCGCACCAATGTTGCGAGGGTTCACGACCATCACGTACTTCGCCGACGACGTTCAGGCGGCCGCGGACTGGTACACCGAGCTGCTCGGCGTCGAGCCCTACTTCGTCCGGCCGGAAGAGGGGCCGCCCGCGTACATCGAGTTCCGGATCGGCGACTACAAGCACGAGCTCGGTCTGCTCGACCGCAAGTTCGCGCCGCCGATCAAAGCGGGCGCGGGTCCGATCACGTTCTGGGCGGTGGACGACATCGAGGCGGCCTACGCCCGGCTGCTCGAGCTGGGCGCGACCGAGCACGAGAAGCCGATCGAACGCGGACCGGGCTACGTCACGGCGTCGGTGATCGACCCGTTCGGCAACGTGCTCGGCGTCATGTTCAACCAGCACTACCTGGACGTACTCGGCGAATTTCGTCGATGACCCACCGTTGGAACGCCCGGGCCTCCGGCCCGGGCGGCGGTGGTCCGCCCGCGCGGGCGGCGATCGACCGCTCAATCAATTCGGACGAACAGCCGGTGGACGCGATGCGCAGGCCGGCGTCGACTTTCGAGAGCCAACGGCCGTACCGGTGCTTCACGAGTGAACGGCACGCTCCGAGTACGGCGTCCTCGGTCGCGGGGAGCGCTAGCCACCAGGTGAGGGCCTCCAGCAGGAGTTGTTGCAGGTCGCCGGACGCGAGGTCGGCGAACATCTCGTCGGCGGGCGCACCGAGCAACGCTCGTCCGGACTGGTGCAGGATGCTGCGGTCGAGCGCGTACCAGAACCGGCCGTCCGCGGCGGGCCGGGCGTCCGGGTCGTGGGTCTCGCGGAAGTCCATCCGCGGCCCGGTGTTCAGCTCGACCTCAAAACCAGGTTCCACCGCACCCGATCGCGCCACCGCACTCCGGTAGACGACCAGTTCCAGACCCCTCGCCGGGCAGGCGAAGTTCTCGTGCCGAAGCGCGTCGACCAGCGCTCGCTTCTGCAAGTCCGGCACCGCATCCTCGACGACCAGCGCCACGTCGACGTCGCTCCGTCCGGGCTGGTAGGCGTCCAGCGCGATCGAACCGGCGGCGTAGGCGCCGGTGAGGTCGAGGATTCCTCCGGCTCTCGCGACCAGGGCGTCGAGGTAGCACTGGATCTCGCTGTCCATGCGTTACGCCTGCTTGCGGGCGAGGAGGAACGCGTGCGGGGCGGTCATCGTCTCGTCGGGCTCGCGCAGCATGCGGGTGTGGACCGTGATGCCGTTCGTCTTGAGCAAGCCGGCGATGCGGTCGACCGGATGCCGGAGATAGTCGAGTCCGAGCGGCTTGCCGAACGCCTCGGCGAGGTGGAGCGTCTCGGCGTCCGTTTGGAAGACGACCAGGGTGTGGCCGCCGGGCGCGAGGACGCGGGCGAACTCCGCGACGGCGGTGGGGAGAAACTCGTCGGCGACGTGGATGAGCGAGTACATCGCAGCGAGGCCGTGCACCGAGGAGGTCGGGAGCGGGAGGTCGAGCATCGAGCCGACCTCGAAGCGGGGGCGTGGATGGCGCTGCCGGGCGACCGCGACCATTTCTGGTGAGAGGTCGATGCCGATCATCGTGAGGCCGAGGTCCTGCAGAAACGCGGTCCGAAGCCCGGGACCGCACCCGACGTCCGCCACCAGCGGCCCGCGCTCGGCTGCGGGCCCGGCCGCGGGCGCTGCGTCGCGGCGGACCAGTTCGGCGAACGCGGTGAGGAACGCACGGTCGATCGGGCGTTCGGCGAGTTCGTCGGCGAAGTGATCGGCGTAGTCGGCGGCAATGGCGTCGTACGCAGCGCGCACCAGGTGGGGCTCGGTCACGGCTGGGGACGCTACCGAACCGGCCTCGGGCGGCGGTGCCCTGCGGCAGAGTAGGGACATGGCTGGCGTTGTCGAGTTGCCGTCGGGACTTCGCGTGCGCGGCCGGCGTCTGCGGGACCAGCCCGAGACACCGGCCGACTACCTGCTCGCGCTCGCCGAGGGTCCGCTGCCGGCGTGGCCGCATCGACGGATCGTCTGGCCCGACTTCTGGGTGCCCCGCGATCGCGCGGACGCCATCGAGGCGCTGCGCGACGCGCTGCAGCGGGCACGCGACGGGGCGTTCGTCGAGGTGGCGTGCGGCGGCGGCCGGGGCCGTACGGGAACGGCGCTGGCGGCGCTGGCCGTATTCGACGGCATGCCCGCCACCGAGGCGGTGGCCTGGGTGCGAAGCGCCTACCACCGCAGCGCGGTCGAAATGCCGTGGCAGGCGCGCTGGGTCCGCAACCTCGCCGTCGACGCCCGCGCGTAAAACAGACGCGCTCCCAGGGCGCCGGACAGAACGGACGCGGTCTCGTGGGAGACCGCGCCCGAGGATGGTAGGTGCCGGCCCGGCAGCCGCCTCGGCGAGTAACGCTCGTAGCGGGCGTGAAAGACGCATGCAGAGCGGACACGCTCGCCGCCTGTGGACAGTCCTTGGACCGGCTCGACAGCCGGTAACATAACTCATACCAACAAGATTGCCGCCGGGGTCGCCGTCCGACGATGAGAAAAAGCCGCGCCGGACATACCGAGGAAGGTATATGTTTAGTGCCAGGCGCTACGTGATCGAGCTAGAGCCCGAGGTCCGGGACTGGTTGGAAACGCTGACGCTCACGGAGTACGCGAAGGTCGAAGCAATGGCTGACATCTTGGCCGACCGGGCGGAGACGCTCGGCGAGCCGTACTCGCGTCATTTATCGGGGAAGACTCGCGAGCTGCGCTTCCACCTGAGTAAGGGGGCGGTTCGCATCAGCTACTGGCTCGCGCCGGGAGCCAGAGTCGTACTCCTGACCGTCTTCCGAAAGAGCAGACAGGTGGAGCGGGCAGAGGTCGAACGGGCGATCATGGCCCAGCAGGAGTGCGCAGCGGACCACGCGAACCATGCGCCCGCGACTGCACTGTACGAGCGGAAATGGAACTGAGGGTTCGGGGAGCGCGATGAACGCGGAACACGTCCGATGGGAGCGCACCGGCTCGGAGCAACATGCGGGTGCGTACGAAGAAGCGCGCGCCGCGCTTCTTCTTGGTCAGATGGTCTACGACCGCCGTACTGCGCTCGGACTGACACAAGCTGAATTGGCGGAACGGGCCGGCATGACCCAGCCGCAGCTGTCCCGACTCGAATCCGGTGGCGCTACACCGACAGTCCCGCTGCTCGCCAGGCTGGCAGCTGCCCTCAACGCCGACCTCGACATCACCTTCCGACCGCGCGGGCCGCTCGTCGCGTAAAGGAAGCAGCCGGACAGAACGGACGCGGTCTCGTGGGAGACCGCGCCCGAGGAAAGTAGGTGCCGGCCCGGCAGCCGCCTCTCGGCGAGTGGCCGCTCGTAGCGGCGAATGTTGAGGCCCGGGGGCATGGACCGGACCGGCACCCAGTAGAAGGCACCACCCCACCCGTTCATTCCCGCCCCACAAAAATTCGTGGCCGGACGGCAGAACCTAGGGTGGAGCCGATGGCCTGGATCCTGATCGGCGCCGCGGTCGCGCTCGTCGCGTTCGTGTTCACCGCGTTCGGGCTCCCGTCCGCGACGCTCTTCGCAGCCCTGCTCGTCGGAGTTCTGGTCTCGGTTCGCAAGACCGAACAGCCTCCGCGCAAGCTCCCGCCGCTCGCCAACCGCATCGGCCAGGCGTGCATCGGCGTGCTGATCGGTGCGCTCGTCCAGCCGAGTGCGCTCGGCGCGTTGGCGAGCGACTGGTTGGTGATCCTCGCCGCGACGCTCGTCACGCTCGTCCTGAGTTTGGTCGCGGGCATCGTGCTCGGCCTGCACCGCGACCTCGACCCGGTCACCGGCTCGTTCGCGCTGGTCGCGGGCGGGGCGTCCGGCCTCACCGCGATCAGCCAGGAACTCGGCGCCGACCAGCGTGTCGTCGCGGTTGTTCAGTATTTGCGGGTGCTGGTGATCGTCGTCGCGATGCCGGTCGTAGCCACCGCACTCCCCAGCGGCGACGGCACGAGCGGCGCCGCGCCCGCCGGTGAGCACGCCCCGCTCGTCGCCGACCTCCTGTTCACCGCCTGCTGCGCCGCGATCGGAGTGCTGCTGGCGAAGTACCTGCCGAAAGTCCCCGCGGTCGCGCTGCTCGGCCCGATGGCGATCGCGGCGGTCCTGACGGCCACCGGCGTCTCGCAGGGCGCCACCGTCCCCGATCCGATCGAGCAGGTCGCCTACGCGCTGATCGGGCTGCAGGTCGGTCTCTCGTTCACCCGGGAGAGCCTCCGGTCGGTCCGGCGGGTGCTCCCGCTCGCGTTGACGCTGGTCGTCGCGCTGCTGGTGGCGACAGCCGCAATCGGCATACCGCTGCTGAGCCTGGCCGGCGCCTCTCCGCTCGACGCCTACCTGGCCACCACGCCGGGCGGCCTGTACGCGGTCCTGGCCACGGCCACCAGCACCGGGGCCGACACCACGCTCATCCTCACCGTTCAAGTGTTGCGCGTGCTCGTCATGCTGCTGCTGGCACCGGCGATCGCGATGCTGCTGAGCGGCAAACGCGCCCGAAAAGAATGACTCCCGTCGGCGGCGGCCAGGCGAGAGGATGAACAGCGTGGACATCGAGGAGACCGACTACGCGTACGTCGACGGCAACGCCGCCGCGGGGCCATTGCAGGAGGTGCTCGCGGTCGAGCCGACCACCGTCCGTGGCGAGTGCTCGAGCTGCGGACGGACGTCGATGCTCGCCGATACCCGGGTGTACCTCGGTGGCCCCGGGTTGGTGATGCGCTGCCGCGGGTGCGGCTCGGAGCTGATGAGCCTGGTCAGCACCCCGGGCGTCACCCGGCTGGACGTCAGCGGCATCTCCTGCCTGAGCTTTACGACGACCGACGACTGACCTGTCCACAACCGGATAAAGAGGCTCTCGGACGCCGTCCGATCCGGTTATCTCCTAGGCATGGTTGTCTCGGACCACGGACCGATCACGGTGTGCGTGCTCGGCCCGATCCGCGCGGCCCGGGGCGACGTCCCGATCGACCTCGGCGGGCCACGTCAGCGCTCGGTCATCGCCCGGCTGGCCGTCGCCAGGCGCCACGTCGTCTCCACCGACCGGCTGATCGACGACCTCTGGGAAGGCGAACCACCGCCCAAGGCGCTCGCCACGCTCCAGGTACACGTCTCGCACCTGCGCCGCGCGCTGGAACCGGAGCGGCAACGCCGGTCCGCAGCCACGATCCTGGTCAGCGCCGCACCGGGTTATGCGCTCGCGCTGGACGACGACGCTGTTGACGCCTGGGCGTTCGAGGAACTCGTGGGCCAGGCCCGGAGCGCCGAGAACCCGACGGTCCGCCGCGACCTCCTCACCCAAGCGCTCGCGCGCTGGGCCGGTCCGGCGTACGCGGAGGTGGCCGACGCCTCCTGGGCCGCTCCGGAGATCATCCGCCTCGACGGGCTGCGGCTGGTGGCCTTCGAGAGCAAGGCCGACGCCGACCTCGAGCTGGGCCAGGCCGGCGCGCTCGTCCCCGACCTCGAGCGGCACTTCCACGACCACCCCACCCGCGAGGACGCCGTCCGGCTGCTGAGCCTCGCGCTCTACCGCAGCGGCCGCCAGGCGGACGCTCTCGCGGTCCTCCGCCGGGCGCGCGCCCACCTGGCCGACGAACTGGGGCTCGATCCGGGCCCCGAACTCCGCGAACTCGAAGCGGCCATGCTCGCCCAGGCACCGAGCCTCTCGCTGCCGACCCCGCCCGTGCGCGTGACCCGCGCTGCCCCGCCGCCCACAGCGTCGATCGCCGAGGACCACCGCTCTCCGGAATTGCGCCGCGTCCTCGGTGCGATCGAGGGACGGACGACCGCGGGTGTCGTCTGGGTCGGCGGCGAGGCCGGGGCCGGGAAGACCACGCTCGCCGAGGCCGTCACCGAACACCTGCGGACGAGGGGATGGCAGAGCGCCTGGGGACGCTGCCCCGAGGTCGACGGCGCGCCACCGGCCTGGGCCTGGAGCGAGGTGGTCCGCGTGCTGCCGGTCCGGGACGACCCGGCGCTGGCCGCGCTGCGCGCGGACCAGCCGACCGAGGGTGGCCCGGGTGACGCGTTCTGGCTGGCCAGGGCGGTGGCTGCGCAGGTGGCGGACGCCGCGGCCCACGCACCCGTACTGATTGTTCTGGACGACGTCCACCGCGCCGACGGCCTCACGCTGCAGTTGCTGCGCCGCCTGGTCGACGAGGTGGCGCAGCTGCCGGTTGTCGTCCTAGCTACCTACCGCAGCTCGGAGGCGGACGAACAACTGGCGGCGACCCGCGCCGCGCTCGCCGTCACGACAACGCACCACGAGGCGCTGACCGGGCTGGACGACGCCGGCATCGGGCGGCTGGCTCGCAGCTCCGGGCTGCCGCTGGTCGACGCCGAGGTGATCGCGCTGCTGCGGGAGCGCACCGGAGGTAACCCGCTGTTCGTCCGGGAGCTGGCGCGGTTGATGGCAGCCGAGGGTCTGGCGTCAGCTCGCGGGAGCGTCCCGACCGGTGTGGGCGACGTGCTGCGACGGCGGATCGCCAGGCTTCCCGGTCCGTCGGTGACCGTCTTGCGGCAGGCTGCGGTCCTGGGCCGCGAGGTGGACGTCGACCTCCTCGCCGAGGTGGCCGGTCGCGACCCGGACGAGGTGATCGACGCGCTGGAGACCGCGGTGTTGGCCGGGCTGCTCGACGAACCGGCGCCCGGCCGGGTCCGGTTCGCACACGCGCTGGTCCGGGACACGCTGTACGCGGACACGCCGGTGCTCCGGCGCACCCGGCTGCATGCCGCAGCGCTGGCGACGCTGTCCGAACAGCACGCCGACGCTGCCACGCTGGCCCACCACGCGGTGGCGTCGGCGGGCACCGCGAACGCACGGTCCGCGATCGGGTACGTGATCGCCGCCGCTCGGGCCGCCGCGGCGCTGGGCGCGTCGGCGGAGGCGGCCGCGCACTGGGCGACCGCCGTCCGCCTGCACGACTTGGCCGGCGCACCCGCCGACGAGTCGCTGGTCGAGCTGCTGCTGCCGTCGATCTCCGCGCACGCCAGGGCCGGGGACACCGATACCGCACGGGAGCAGCAGGTGGCCGCGGTCCGGATCGCGACCCGGCTCGGTAACTCGGAACTGCTGGCCGCAGCGCTGTCTGCCTGGGACGCGCCGCTGGTCTGGCGGGTCCGCGACCAGAGCCGGCAGAACCCCGAACTGCTGCGACCGCTGCTCGCTCTACTCGACCCGGCGAGCGGAACTTCGCTGCTGCCTAGCGTCCGCACAACGTTGTTGATCGCGTTGTTTCGGGAGGTCGAAGGCGAGGACGACGACCTCGCGCTCCAGGCGAGCGCGGAAGCGCTCGGCCTCGCCCGGGCGAGCGACGATCCGCGGCGGCTCTGCGAGGCGCTCAACGCGCGGGCGTACGCCGCGCTCGGACCGGACCTGATCGACGAGCGCGACAACCTGGCCGCGGAGCTGCACGCGGTCGCGGAGCGCGCCGGGTTGGTGGAGTACCAGGCCGTGGCGCACTGGTTACTGTTCCTGGCCGCGGCGGCGCGCACCGACCTCAAGCTGGCCAAGGGGCACGTCGACCAGGCGGTTGCGCTGTCCAGCACCGGTCAGTTCGCGCACCTGCTGGGGGTGTTCGGGATCTTCTCAGCCGCGCTGCTGGTGCTGGCCGGCCGGCTGGACGAGGGACGCGAGCGGTACGAGGCGGTCGCCGCGCGGCTGGCCGAGGCGGGGCTGACGAACGGCGCGATGATGGCGATGATCGGCCGCTTCACGGTGGGTTTCGCCCGTGGTGACCTCTCGAGCGCGGTCGCCGACGCGGAGTGGCTGCACCGCGCGATGCCCGGCATCCTGACCGAGGTGGTCGTGCTCTGCCTGCTCGACGCCGGACGGGAGCCGGACGCGCGGGCGGCCTGGCAGCTGCGGTCACCGGCCAACAGCCGGGACCACTACTGGCTCGTGGTCACGGCGCTGCGCGCACACGCGGCGGCGCGGCTCGGGGACGTCGCGGAGGCGGTCGCCGCCCGGGACGCGCTGCTGCCGTACGCGGGGCGGATCGCCGGGCTGGACTCCGGATCGATGCCGGTCGGGCCGGTGGACGACGCGCTGGCAGCGGTGGCGGAACTCGAGGGCGACGTGTCGCGGGCCGCTCGGCACCGCGCGGATGCGGCGGCGGTACGCGAGCGGGTGGCCACCGAGCTCCGCGCGCTCGAAACCTAGGGTCCGAACACGGCCCGCTCGCGCTTGCGGAACCGCGGCCCCAGCACCGCGAGGAGCAGCCGGATCACCAGCCCGCCGTCGGCCTTCAGCGCCGCGAGTTCCTCCGGGGTGGTGACCGCCACGATCCGGGGGACCTCGAACGCCAGGTCGGCGCGCTCCCGGATCTGCCGCTCGACGCCGTCCCAGTTCGCGACCGACACGTAGGCCTCGATGATCGGCAGCAGCGCGGCTTCCTCGTCCGCGATGTGTTCGGAGAGCAGGTCACGCAGCTCGGCGAGTCCGACCGCGAGCGTCGTCGCGGTGTCCTCGTCCGGTTCGGCCGCGAAGGCCGCCGCTGCGACGCGCAGCTGGTCCAGTCGCGGGTCGAGTTCGGCATGGTCGTCGGTGAGCCCAGTGAAGTCGATCCGCGAGCCCGCCGAGGCCTCGACCACCGGGCGGAGGACGGCGTCCTCGACCGTGTGATGGTGGTGGACCGAGTCGCAGAACGACACGAGGTAGGCGGCGATCGCGCGGGCCCTCGGGCGGTCACAACGGGTCTGACCAGCGGCGATGTCCTCGACCAGCGCGGCCAGCCGGGCGGCGTCCGCGAGCATGACGCGGTGTGCGAGGCGCAGGCCCAGCGTGTCGGGGACCGGGTCGCCGGGGTTGCGGGGTCGGACGTCGATCGGGCGCATCGAGATTCCTCTCCGGACGGGGACGACCGGACGATCCGTGGCGCCGCTTGCGATCGACTTGCCAACCTGATCACAAGTGCGCGGGCGCACAGTGCGGGCGTTCGGATCCACCGACTTCGAGGAAGACGAGGACACGATGACCGCAGTCTCCGCGCCGCTTGCCCCCACCGAGGCGCCGGATCACCGCGCCGGGCTCCGCATGCGAGCCCTGGCCGTGGTGGCCGGTGGGGTGCTGTTCGCGCTCGGCAACGCCCTGCACCCCTGGGAGCACAACGAGGCCGCGCTGACGTACCCGACGTGGGTGCTGTCGCACCTGACGTTCGCGGCCGGCGCGCTGCTGATCGCCGCCGGGTCGGGTGCGCTCGCGCAGCGGCTGGCGCCGTCGCGGGTGGCGCTCGTCGGCCTCGGGCTGCTCTGGCTGGGGATGGTCCTGATGCCGGTGGGCGCCTACGCCGAGGCGTACGTCGCGCCGGCCGTCGACCAGGACGTGTTCGCCGGCATCGAGGAGTCCGCCGCGATCCTGAACGTGGTGTACGCGCTGCCGGTACTGCTGGGACCGCTGCTGATCGCGTTCGGGACGCTGCGACACCGGCTGCTGCCGGTCTGGGTGAGCCTCGCGCTCCAGGGGACGTTGATCGGTGCGGTGCTGGGGCCCGCGCTGCCCAAGGAGGGCTACGGGATCATTCCGGGCACAGTGGTGTTCGGTTTTGCGATCGCCGCAGCCGGCTGGGCGGCGAGGCGGTGACGTGATTGCCGGGCCGCGATCGGGGCGCCCTCACCGCCCCGACCGCGGCGGTGGAACCACGTACGGAGACGCTCGGAGGTTCGCTTCGCGCGTTTCCCGTGAAACCATGAGGACGATGATTTTGCTCGCGCACGTCAGTGACCTGCACCTGGACGGTGGGGAGCGGGCGGCGCGCCGTGCAGCGCGCGTCTTCGACCATCTCGACGGACTCCGGCGGCCCGTCGACGCGATCCTGGTCACCGGCGACATCGCCGACCACGGCTTACCGCAGGAGTACGAAGAGGCCGCCAAGCTGTTCTCCGGGCGTGACCGGTTGTTCCACTGCCCCGGTAACCACGATCGGCGTCCGGCATATCGGGCGGTGCTGCTCGGCGATCCCAGCGGAACCGACGGGCCGATCAATTCCGTGCACCGGCTCGACGGAGGTCCCGCGTTCCTGCTTTGCGACTCGTCGATCCCGGGTCGCCCCGACGGCATCCTCGCCGACGAGACGCTCGACTGGATCCGCGAGACGCTGACCGGCCTGCCGGACGACGTCCCCACGTTTGTGGCTTTTCACCATCCGCCGGTCATCCTGCACCAGCCGTATATCGACGACATCCGGCTGGCCGCCGCGGAGCGGCTGACCGAACTCCTCGGGGGCTTTCCCCAGGTGATCGCGGTGCTCACCGGTCACGCGCATACGGCGGCGGCGTCCATGTTCGCCGGGCGGCCGCTGCTGGTCGGGCCCGGCGTGGTGTCGACGCTGCTGCTGCCGTGGGAGAGCGAGCGGGTGGTGGATCTCGAGCTGCCGCCGGGTCTCGCGTTCCACGTCCTCGACGACGACCGGCGGCTGACCACGCATTACCGGGTCACCTAGGCTCGGGGTGTGCTGCCCCATGTCACCGCCGTCCGATATGTGACGCCGCTCCGTGAGGGTGGCTCGCTGCCCGGCCTGATGGAGGCCGACGACCTCGGCACCTACGTCGTCAAGTTCGTCGGCGCCGGTCAGGGCCGTAAGACGCTGGTCGCCGAGATCATCAGCGGAACGCTGGCGCGGACGCTCGGACTGCCGGTGCCCGACCTGGTCACGGTCGACGTTGATCCCGCGCTGGCCGGTGGTGAGCCCGACCAGGAGGTGCAGGACCTGCTGCGGGCGAGCGCCGGGCTGAACCTCGGGATGGACTACCTGCCGCGCGCCCTCGACTTCGACGCGACCGCGTTCGGCGTCGACCCGGCGCTCGCCGGGCGGGTGCTGTGGTTCGACGCGCTGGTCGGCAACGTGGACCGGTCCTGGCGGAACCCGAACATGCTGTACTGGCACGGCAGCCTGTACCTGATCGACCACGGAGCGACGCTGACGTTCCACCACAATTGGCCCGGCGCGGCCAAATCCGCGGACCGGCCGTTCGACGCGACCCAGCACGCGCTGATCGCCTGCGCGCCGGCGGGCGGTGAACCCGCTGCGATCGACGCCGCCGACGCGGAGTTGGCGCCGCGGATAACCCTGGATTCGTTGACCGCGGCCGTGGCCGAGGTCCCGGACGTGTGGCTCGCCGACGAGCCCGGGTTCGACACGGTGGACGACGTCCGCCGCGCCTACGTCGATCGGCTGCTGGCCCGGCTGGACGCTCGCTCGTCGTGGGTGCCACCGCTGCGGGAACAGGCCGCCACCGCGCGCGGCAGCCGACGGAGCGTCGCTTCGACGCGGCCGGCGTGGCTCGAGGGCAGCAAATGAGCGCCGGGGGGCCGCAGGAGCGCGGGGGGCGGCAGGGCCCCACGGGGCCGCAGGAGCGCGGAGGGCCGCAGGCCCGCGGAGGGGCACAGGCCCGCGGCGGGATGCAGGCGCGCGGCGGGGCGCAGGCTCGGCACGTGTTCGAGTACGCGGTCCTGCGGGTCGTGCCGCGGGTCGAACGCGGTGAGGCGATCAACGCCGGTGTCCTGCTGTACTGCCGGCCGCTGAGTTACCTCGGGTCTCGCGTCCACCTGGACGTGGACCGGCTCCGGGCGCTCGACCCGGCGGCCGACCTGGACGCGATCGGGCGGGCGCTGGCAGCAGCCGCGCAGACCTGTTCGGCGGGTGCGATCGGCCCGGCGGGCGAGGAGGAGATCGGTCGGCGGTTCCGGTGGCTCACCGCGCCGCGGAGCACGGTGATTCAGCCGGGCCCGGTGCACACCGGCCTGACCAGCGACCCGGACGCGGACGCCGAACGGCTACTGCGCGTGCTGGTGTTGCCGGTCGATTGAGGGCAGGGTCACCCAGCGCAGCAGCGTGTGGCAGACCAGTAAGAGCAACGCACCGTCGAGGTAGTGGCAGAGCATCGCTCCGGCGTACGACGGGCCGCCCCAGGCATTCGCGGTGAAGTTCGGATCGAGCCCGGCGAAGACCTGCACGCCGATGCGCCAGCACAGGTACGCCTCGACGAACACCAGGAAACCGACCGCCGGCCACCGCAGGACGGCGCGGGCGCGGAACGTCGCGGCGATGCGGGCGGCGATCGGACGGCCGAGCGGCGCCAGGATCACCCGTAGGCCGAGTGGGCTCCGACGGGAAGCGATCAGGAGCCAGACCGCGAGGACGACAGCTACGGCGACGTGCGGCAGCCAGGCCTCGGTGCCCGCGACGTGCTGCTCCCGTTCCGGAGAGCGGCCGAGGTACATCGCGAGGCCGCTGAGCAGTCCGGCGACAGTGGACACGGCCGCGACCGTGACGGCGGTACGGGAGGTCATCATGGCTCGACGTTCTCGCGGGATACCGCAGCGGCGCGTCACACCGTGGCGTGATCCGGCTCGTCATGCTGAGGAGTGACGCGGCCGTCCGCGCGGGCTGGTTAGCGTCACGGCATGACATCTGATCCGGCCGCCGACCGACCGGCGCCTGATCTGATCGACGGTTGCCTTGCGGCGGCGTCCTTCCTACTGTTTTCGATTCCGGTGCTGGCGGGCGCCACGCCGGGGCAGGGGCCGACCGCGGCGATCGTGGTGTTCGGGGTCCTGACCGCGTTACCGCTGGTGTTTCGCCGACGCGCACCGGTTGCTGTGCTGGCCACGGTGGCGGCCGTGCTGATCGTCGCGGCGCTGTCCGACGTCCGGTTCACGCCGTTCGTGAGCAACGGGGGCCCGGCGCTGGCGATCGCTGCGTTCACGGTTGCCGACCGGCTTCCCGTTCGGACGGCGCTCCGGGCCGGGGTGGCCGCGATCGGGCTGGTGACCGCCGCCGAGCTGACCGCGATGGCGCTCTACCCGGCGACCGCGCAGGACGCGATTCAGCTGGTGACCGCCGTTCCGGCCTGGCTGCTCGGGTATTTGCTCGGAACGCGGCGCCGCCTCGGTCAGCAGCTCCGGGCGCGCGAGGAGGAACGTGCTCGGGAAGAGGAACGCCGGATCCGGGCCGAGGAGCGGCTTCGGGTGTCGGCGGATGTCCACGACATCGTGTCGCACACGCTGAGCATGATCGCGGTGCGCTCCGGCGTCGCCAGGGTGGTGCTCGATCAGCAGCCGGGTGAGGCTCGGGCCGCGCTCGAGGCGATCGAGGACGCGAGCCGGACCGCGCTCGACGAACTGCGAGCCGTCCTGCGCGCGGTGCGCGGCGAGCATGCGGCGGTGGCTGCGCCGTCGCTCGCCGATCTTCCGGCGCTGGTGGAGGCTGTGCGGGCGGATGGTTATGAGGTGGCGCTCCGGGTCCCACCGCACGTCGACGTACCACCGCTGGTGGAGGAGTCGGCGTACCGCGTCGTGCAGGAGGCGCTGACGAACGTCGTCCGGCACGCCGGGCGGGTGCCGGTGACGATCGAGGTGACGTCAGGGGCGGAGGAGTTGCGCGTCTCCGTCGTGAACGGCGCGGGGCCGGGTTCCGGGGCGGGCTCCACGCCGGGTTCCGGGCCGGGTTCCGGGGCGGGTTCGGGATTTGGGCTGGTCGGGATGCGGGAGCGGGTTGCGCTGCTCGACGGGACCGTGGAGGCGGCTCCACGTCCGGAAGGTGGGTTCGCGGTCGTGGCCCGATTCCCGAAGGAGACCGCTCGTGCATGACGCCGTGCGGGTTCTGGTGGCGGACGATGAGGGGCTGATCCGCGCGGGGTTCCGCGTGCTGGTGGATGCCTCACCGGGGCTGACCGTGGTCGGTGAGGCCGCCGACGGTGCCGCGGCGGTCCGCCAGTGCCGTGCACTGCGTCCGGACGTTGTGCTGATGGACATCCGGATGCCGGGGATGGACGGGCTGGAGGCGACCCGGCACGTGGCCGGGGACGACTCGCTCGCTACCCGGGTGCTGGTCGTGACGACGTTCGGCGACGACGAGTACGTGTTCGCCGCGCTGCGGGCCGGCGCCAGCGGCTTTGTCCTGAAGGACACCCGTCCGGAGGATCTGGTGGATGCGATCCACGTGGTCGCCGCGGGCGAGGCGCTGTTGGCGCCGCGGGTCACGACGAAGCTCGTGGCGGAGTTCGTGCGCCGAGACCGCGTGCCGCGGACCCGGGCGCGCGCGGTGGGGCTGGACGAACTCACCGAGCGGGAGCGGGAAGTGCTGGTCCAGGTCGCGGCGGGCAAGTCCAACGCGGAGATCGCCGGTCACTTCGTGGTCAGCCTGAACACCGTGAAGACGCACGTCAGCCGGTTGTTGTTCAAGCTCGCGGCGCGGGACCGGGCACAGTTGGTCGTGCTGGCCTACGAGAGCGGCCTGGTCACCCCGGGCGCCTGAGCGGGGCCGTCGGGCACGTGCACCGGGTCCTCGGGCACGCGCGCCGGGTCCTCGGGCACGCGCGCCGCGTCCTCGGGCACGCGCGCCGCGTCCTCGGGCACGCGCGCCGCGTCCTCGGGCACGCGCGCCACGTCCTCGGGCACGCGCGCCACGTCCTCGGGCACGCGCGCCACGTCCTCGGGCACGCGCGCCACGTCCTCGGGCACGCGCGCCACGTCCTCGGGCACGCGCGCCACGTCCTCGGGCACGCGCGCCACGTCCTCGGGCACGCGCGCCACGTCCTCGGGCACGCGCGCCGCCGAGGCCGGCGCGGAGCCGGGGGCGCCGGCGGGGTGGGCCGACGCGGGCGGGAGGTGGGCGACGAAGCTTGTGAGGAGCCGCGCGAACGCCGCACGGTCGGCGTCGGACCAGCTCTGCATGGCGGCGGCGAACATCGAGCGGCGGAAGTCGTGGATCTGCTCGGAGACCGCGCGCCCTGCGTCAGTGCGGGCCAGTAGCGTGCGGCGACCGTCGGACTGGTCGGCGACCCGCTCGATCCAGCCGGCCTCCACGGCTGCGGCGACCAGGCGGCTGGCGCGGGGCTGGTCGACCTGGAGTGCGGTGGCGACCGTGGAGACGGTGGCGGGCCGCGCGGCATCCTCGGCTGCTTCGACCACGTCGAGGACGTCGTACGTGGCCGGCGCCTCCTGCCCCGCGCGGCGCGCGAACGTGCGGCGGGCCATGCTGCGGCGCATCGCGACGATGGCGCGCTCGACGGCGTCCAAATCGTGGTTGTTCGGCACGTTGCTCCAGATGCATAATTCTTAACAACTAGTTGTCATTCTACATGGAGTTGAACGATGACCGACGAACGACCGATCGGGTACTGGGTGAAGAGCGTCGACCGGCTGCTGGAGGAGGTCTTCGAACGGGCGCTGACCGAACGCCGGATCGCCCGGCGCCACTGGCAGACGATGAATGTGCTGGCCGCGGGCCCACGCACGGTGGCTGAAATCGCCGAGCAGCTGACGCCGTTCCTCGGCGCCGACACGATCTCGGCGCCGGAGGTGCTGGCCGATCTGCGCGAGCTCGGCTGGATAGCTGTGCCAGACGGCCGGTACGCGTTGACGGAGGACGGGCAGTCAGCGCTGGAGAGCCTGCGCGCCGAGGTGCTCGGTCTGCGGCGTCAGGCGACCGACGGTGTATCCGACGAGGACTATCGGACGACGGTGGCGACCCTCCGTCGTATGAGCGAGAACCTGCACACGGTCGGCTAGAGCCCGGCCTCGATCAGAACGAACGCGCGGCCGCGACCGTACGGTTCGCGTAGCCCGATCCGAATAGGACACAGTGGACCAGCAGCGGATGGAGCTGATGGAGGCCGACACGCTCGCGCCAGCCGGCTGCCAGCGGCGTCGCCTCGTCGTAGGCCGCTAGCACCCGGTCCAGGTGCGGCGCTCCGAACAGCGCGAGCATCGCCAGGTCGGTCTCCCGGTGCCCGCCGTACGCTGCCGGATCGACCATCCACCACCCCTCGGCGTCACCGACCCGACCGGGCAGCACGTTGCCCGACCAGAGGTCGCCGTGCAGGCGGGCCGGTGGCTCCGGCGGTCCGGCTGCGTCCGCCACCCGTTCGAGCGCGGCGTCGATCGTGGACGCCTGGGCGGCGGTGAGCGCCCCGGCGTCCCGTGCCTGACGAACGAACGGCTCGCATCGATGTTTCACGTAGAACGTCGGCCAGTCCGGCTCCGGGGTGTTGCGCAGCGGGAGCGTGGCCAGCACCCCGTCGGTGTCGGCCCCGAACGTCGGCGCGCCGCTCGCGTGCAGTGCGGCCACTTCACGGCCGAACCGCTCGGCACCCTCCACCGTGGCAGGGCCCCCGTCGACCCATGCGGTCACCAGCATCTCCGGCAGAGCGGTGAAGACCTCGGGCACCGCCGCAACCCCCGGCTCGGCGAGCCACCGCAGCGACCGCCCCTCCGCAGGGAGCGCGTCACTCGGCTCCGACGTGACCTTCGCGAACAGGTCGGTGCCGTCGTCGAGCGTCCAGCGCTCGATCCGGCCGCCCTTCGCGCCGCCGAGCGGGGTGATCCGGATGCGCTGGTGCTCGACCAACCGCGGGATCGTCCCCGGGTGTGCGCGTAGGTACTCGAGGTCCACGCGTCGACCGTAGTTGCTCGCCCGCGCACGCCGGGGCCGCGCCGGAGATCGGGTGCGGTGTGGTGTTCAGTGTTCCTATGAGCTTTCCGCCCGTGGTCGGCCCCGGGCCGACGAACAGCCTGGTGGACGTCGCCGGCATCCGCGTGGGCCAGGCCCAGCGCCGCGGTGACGGCTGGCTGACCGGCGTCACGGTCGTACTCCCGCCGCCCGGCGGCGCGGTCGCGGGCGTCGATGTGCGCGGCGGCGGCCCCGGCACCAGGGAGACCGACCTGCTCGACCCGCGGAAACTCGTCGAGCGCGTCCACGGCATCGTCCTGACCGGCGGCTCCGCGTTCGGCCTCGCCTCGTTCGACGGCGTCGTCGGCAGGCTCGCCGACGCCGGAATCGGCTACCCGATCGGCACCGAGCCGCACGAGGTCGTGCCGATCGTCCCCGGCGCGGTCATTTTTGATCTCGGACGCGGTGGCGACTTCCGCTCTACTCCCGACCCCGCGCTGGGAGCCGCCGCCTACGACGCGGCCGTCGACACCCACGTGGACCAGGGCTCGGTCGGCGCCGGAACCGGTGCGCACGCCGGTGGCCTGGCCGGTGGCGTCGGAACGGCCAGCGTTGTGCTCTCGTCCGGCCATACGGTCGCCGCGCTGGCGGTCGTGAACGCGGCGGGCAGCGCTGTCGACCCGGCCAGCGGCATGCTCTACGGCGCCGAACAGGGCCTGCCCGGTGAGTTCAACCTGGAACGGCCCGATCCCGCGGAGGTCGAGCGCTGGAGCGGTCCGGCCGAGCCCGGCCGGTTCAACTTCAATACGACGCTCGGCGTGATCGTCACCGATGCCCCGCTGAGCAAGGCGGGCTGTGGCGGGCTGGCCTCCGCGGCGCAGGACGGGCTGGCTCGCGCGCTGCGTCCGGCTCACACGATCACCGACGGCGACACGGTGTTCGCGATGTCGACCGGCGACGGCGCGCCGCTGACCGGACGCGACCAGCGTGGCGTCCAAATCGTGGCGGCTGACTGTCTGAGCCGCGCGATCGCGCACGGCGTCCTCGCCGCGTCCGACCGGCCGGCCGCACGCTCGTACCGGGCGCTGTTCCCCAGCGCGCTCCGGTAACGCTCGTTAACCACGATTCAGCTCACTCGGTACCACTCACGCCGCTACCGTGACCGTTCATGGCACGGGCTTGGGCCGTCGGCGTGGCGGCCGCACTGATCGCGGTCCTGCTCTACGAGAGCGCGCTCGCCTGGGTGTCGATCATGGGCCCGGCGATCCTGCCCCCGCTGTTCCTGCTGCTGTCCTACGTGGTGATCGGCGCCGCGACCGGCCACGCCGCGGTCTCGCTGACCGGCGGACCGAACCGTGCCTGGCCCGCGGTCGTCGTGGTCGCGGTGGTCGGTGCCGTGCTCATCGGCTGGGGCCGGAACGCCGAACTGCTCCACCCGGCGATGGCCGCGCTCCCGGCCGCGCTCGGCGGCGGCGCCTGCACGGCGGTGGGTGGCTGGCTCGGGCTGGTGCTGCCGAACGCGTACCGCTCCGCCGCACCCTCGTCGGTGCTGGCGCAGCTGAAGACCGTCGAGCTACGAGCGCGGCCGAGTGCCCGGCCGGTGTCCGACGGCGGACGGCACCACCAGCGCAGGGCCCCCGTCACCGAACCCGCCGACGGCCCGGACATCCTGGAGTTCGGAAGCTAGGTGACGATCCGCTCGGCTCCGGCATAGACGTTCATCGTCTCGCCTCGCAGGAACCCGACCAGCGTCATCCCGGCCTCGGCCGCCAAATCGACCGCGAGCGTCGACGGCGCCGACACCGCCGCCAGCGCAGGCACCCCCGCCATCACGGCCTTCTGCACCAGCTCGAACGACGCCCGCCCGCTCACCATCAGCACCTGCCCTGCAGCGGGCACTCCACCGGCCAGCAACGCGGCCCCGAACACCTTGTCGACCGCGTTGTGCCTGCCCACGTCCTCGCGGACGATGCCGAGCTCACCGTCGGCGCCGGCCAGCGCTGCCGCGTGCAATCCGCCGGTCCGGTCGAACACGCGTTGGGCGGCGCGCAGCCGGTCGGGCAGCTTCGCCAGCACGTCCACGCCGATTCGCAGCGGATCGTCGGCCACCGAGAACGCGCTCTGCGTCCGCACCGCGTCGATCGACGCCTTACCGCAGATCCCGCACGAGCTGGTCGTGTAGACGTTGCGCGTGATGTCCGGGGACGGTGGTGCGACTCCAGCGGCTAGCACCACGTCCATCACGTTGTAGGTGTTCTGTCCGTCCGGCCCGGTGCCGAGGCAGTACCGCGCCCCCGTCACCTGCTGGGGCGACGTGATCACACCTTCGCTGAGCAGGAACCCGTGCACGAGGTCGACGTCGTCGCCCGGAGTTCGCATCGTCACCGCTAACGGCTGCCCGTTGACCCGGATCTCCAGCGGCTCCTCCACCACGAGCGTGTCGGGCCGACGGTTCTGATCGGATCCGGCGATCCGAATCACCGGCCTGCGCCCGGTCACCCTGCCCATGGCGTCCTCCTCGCAGCACTCCCGTTCTCAACCGTACGGTGAAAACCGTGAATCCGTACGGCGCGCTGATACTGGCTGGGGGTAACGCCCGGCGCCTGGGCGGCGTCCACAAGCCGGGTCTGCTCATCGGCGGCGTCCGCCTGCTCGACCGCGTGCTCGCCGCGGTCCCCGACGCGGTTCCCCGCGTCGTGGTCGGCCCGCCCCAGCCGACCCCACCCGACGTGCGAGTGGTGCGCGAAGAACCCCCCGGTGGTGGCCCGGTTGCCGCACTCTCAGCCGGTATCACTGCTCTTGCGGACGCCACACAGCAGGCGATTTCCTGGCTGGCGCTGCTCGCAGGCGACCTGCCGTTCCTGACCCCCGGGGTGATCACCGCACTCCGACTCGCCGCCGAGGGGGCCGAGGGGGCGGTGCTCGTCGATCCGGACGGCCGTGACCAGTACCTGGCCGGGGTCTACCGGATGGACGCGTTGGCCACCGCGGTGACGTCCGTCGGGCCTCCGTCCGGCGTACCACTGCGCCGCGTCGTCGCCGGCCTGGATCTGGTCCGGGTTCCGGCCCCCGAGCGTCCCGGCGCGGCACCGCCCTGGCTCGACTGCGACGATGCCGAGGACATCCGGGCCGCCGAAGCGTTCGCGCGGCAGGCGTCCGACCAAACAGTGAACCGGCCGACGGTCGGGCGGAAGGAGGCAGACGGATGAGCAACCTGGATGACTGGGTGGCTGCGGTCAGTGTCGACCTGGGGCTGGACAAGCCGGTCGACCGGTCGTTGGTGCTCGACCTGGCCCGTGACGTCGCCCACGGCGTCGCTCGGCCGGCCGCGCCGCTGACCACCTACCTGCTCGGCCTCGCGGTCGGGGCGGGCGCCGACCCCCGGGCCGCCGCCACCGCGATCTCCGCGCTGGCCGAGGGCTGGAACCCCGACCGGGTCTCCGAGACGACGCTGGAGGACTGACCCGTGCTGGTGGCGTTTTCGGTCAGCCCGATGGGCGTCGGGGAGTCGGTCGGGGCCGCGGTCGCCGAGGCGGTCCGGGTGGTCAGGGAGAGCGGGCTCCCCAACCACACCGACGCGATGTTCACGACGATCGAGGGCGAGTGGGACGAGGTGATGGACGTCGTCAAACGGGCCGTGGAGGCCGCCGGGGTCGGCGCGGGACGGGTCAGCCTCGTACTCAAGGCCGACATCCGTCCCGGCGTCACCGACGGCATGACCAGCAAGGTCGCCACCGTCGAACGGCACCTCGCCGGCGATTAGAGGCCGTCGCGCACCAGCCAGTTGTCGCCGCTCTTCACCAGCGTGAAGCCGTTGCCGCTGCTCACGTCGGGTGCGGTCTGACGGCTCGTGCTGGTCGTCGTCTTCTTTTTGCCGTTCTTGTCCTTCTTCGTGGTGCGAACGGTCTGGACGACCTCGATGTTGCGGTCGGTGACCGTCGCGGTCGAGCCCTTCACCGTGACCCGGTCGACCTGGATCTTGTCCAGGTCGCTGCGGACGGTCGCGGACAGGTCGGCGTACCGGTTGCTCAACGCGGCCGTGCAGTCGGCGCCGAGCTTCTGCTTCGCGGACTTGTCGAGGTACCCGCAGGCTTCTTGGTAATCCTGCTCACCGACCTCGTCGAGGAACTCGGACAGCGCACTGCGCGCGTTGTCCTCGTCGGAGGTCGAACATCCGGCGAGCAGCGTGGCTAAGACGGCCGCCGCAGCAATGAACCCGCCTGCGCGGACTGTCATGACTCTCATTTCTCCTTCACATCGCGGACCGGTGTCCGATCACTCAGCGAGTGTGCGGTGCGGACCGGGACGGATGGATTGTTGAGTCGGCCACGCGTCAGACCGGGTCACCGGAGCCATAACGGCTGGTGGTCTGGTCAGTGAATGGTGGAGGCTCCGCCCCGGGCGCCCGTGCGCACGCTCCTGCAGTCGGGGTCGGGGGAGGTGCAGCACTAGGGTGGCCGGAACGCGGGTGACCCGGACGCGGGCGGCCGGAGTGTGCCACGCGCGGACGTATGACACAGGAGGCGCCATGCCGGGATTCGACTGGGCGAGTGTGCCGACCAGGCTGGCTGCCGAGCTGGCGCGTGAACTCGCGCTGGAGGAAGCGGCGGGCGGGCCGGCGGCTGCACTTCGCGCCACGTTCGGTCCGGCACCCCGTGTCGACTTCGTCCGGATTGCCTGGCCCATCCTGCGTGACCGCTGGCTGGCCACCGACGCCGACGCTCGCGCGGACGTCGTCGCCGGGTTGCGCGCGGCCGCGCTGGGCGACCACGAGACCGCTCCGCGTGGCGCGGAGGCACAACTCACCTACCTGCGCTCCTGCCGTAACACCGGGCGGCTCCGGCAAGTCGTCCTCGACCGGTTCCTGGAACTCGGCGAGGACCCGGACCACGAAACGAGCGGGCCGATCAACGATGAGGGGCCAGTGCTGAAGTCAGCGACCGAAGCGAACGGGAAGAAGCCCCGGAAGCCGAGCGGGTTCACGCCGCTGCCCGAGGACCCCTCGACGGTGGATCTCGGCGCCAAGGTGGAGGCGGCCTGGGCCGAGCTGCGTTCCGCGCTCGCCTCCGTCCTCGCCCACCTGGAGCTCGGCGCGCAGCTCACGCTGACGCTCGACCCCACGGCGGGCGGCACCGGCGACGCGACCTACACCGTCGAGTTCGTCATGTTCGACGAGAACCTGCTGCACGCCGAAGCCGTCGGCAACGCCGCACTCCCCCCGGGGCACCGCCTCGACCGGCACGCGATCGCCGACCTGGTCGCGCTCGGCTGGTCGCCGCCCGGAGTCGTCGACGGCACGACCGACAACTTCGGCATCCAGATGCCGACGTCGGACGCCGACCGCCTCGCCGCGATCGCCGTCCGGACGCTCCGGGAGGTCTACGGCACCCCGCACCCGGCGTTCCTCACGTACTCGGCCACCGCGCTCGAGGGTGAGGTGGAGGTGCATGCGCTCGGCGCTGCGCGCCGGGTCCCCGGCTCGAGCGGCGGTGCCAGTGCGCCTGCGGCGCACGACCCGGGTGCGCCGCTGCCCGACCGGGTCCGCGCGGTCGTCTCCGAACTGCTCTCCCGCCCGGTGGACGAACTTCCGGTGGACGCCGACGGCGACATCGCCATCCGCAGCGGATCAGCGATGGTGTTCGTCCGGATCACCGACGACCCGCCGCTGGTCGAGGTGTCCTCGCCGGTGCTCACCGAGGTGCGCGCCACCCAGCGCCTCTACGAGCGGCTCTCCGCGCTGACCAAGACGCTGCCGGTGGGCCGCCTCTACCTGGAGGACGACACCGTCTGGGCCTCGGTCGGCGTGTTCGGCACCGACTTCCAGCCCACCCACCTGTCCACCGCGATCCGGGTCATGACCGGCCTGGCCGACGTCCTGGACGACCGCCTGCAGGGCGATTTCGGCGGCAAAGTGTTCTTCGGCGAGGCGCTGCCCGAACGCCGGGAACCGGGGACGCACGGCGAACGAACGGGCATGTACCTGTGATGTCGCCGTTCCCGGTGCCGCGTTTCGTCGGTGGGCTCTGATAGGAACTCCCCCATGAGGCGGTCCGCGACAAGGGCCAGCCCGCATTGGAGGAGGCAGGATGCCGACCACCCGCAGCCGAGGGCTGTCCACTGCCGACCTCGACACGCTCCGTACGGCGGTCGAGGCCGGACGGAAACCCAAGGTCCAGTTCACGTCCGCCGCCGGTCAGGTCGCCGGGCAGATCGGCCAGGTCGTGCGGTTCGACGACCCGTCCGCTGACGAGTGGGTCGTCGTTCGGTTCGGCCGCGACGAGCTCCCGTTCGCCCCCGGTGACCTGCAGTTGCCGCCGCCCAAGCCACCGAGGCCGAAGACCGCACCCGCACCGAGGCAGGCGGCCGGCGCATCCTCCCCCGCGCCGGTAGCTGTCGACGCCGCACCCTCGGCGAAGACTCCGGAGCCTGCTGCAGCGGTGGCAGCGGCGACAGCCACCCCGAGCCGTACTGTCACCGCACCGGCCGGCACACCGTCGACCGCGGCCGAAGCCGCCGCTGCGGCCAAGCCGGGCGGCGCCACCAAGCAGCCGACGCCCGCACCAGCCAAGCCTGCGGCCACACCCGCCACCCCGGCGAACGCGAGCGCGAGCGCGGCACCGAAGAGCCGGCCGGCCCGCAAGGCAGCCGCCAAGCGCGCTCCCGACCTGACCGTGACGCTCGGCCACCACGACGGTCAGTGGACGGTGTCCGCCGCCCGTGGCGCCCGTGTCCTGATCAAGCCGACGCCGGTCCGGGCCGCCGACGCGCTCCGGATGGTGGGGCAGCTCGACTCGCCCGCCGTAGCCGAGGCCGTCGAGGAGATCGTGGCCGCGGCCCGCGCCGAGGCGGAAGAGCAGGCAGAACGGCTGCGGCGGGAGCTGGCGGAGGTCGAAGCAGCACTGGCCGACCTCAGCGACGACGAGTAGTTCTCCACAGCTCGGTTCCCGGGTTGGGTCGGGAGCGAAGTTCGTCGGGTTCGCCCGGCCTGGCGGCGGTAATCTCCGAGTCGGATACGCCGAGCGACATCGGCGCGCCATCGTGGGCCGGTAGATCGGCCGTGTGAACCGTACGAGCGAAGGGCAGGGCTCGGGGTGACGACCGACGGGGGTGTGCGCGCTCTGCCGGCCGCGCGTGCGGGGTCCGACGCCGACCGACTGATCGCGGCCTTAGAGGCGCTTCGGTCCGCTGTCGGTGAGGTCCGGTTCGGGTTGCCGCTCCGCGGCGGGGACGACGCCGCCCGCACCGCGACGAGCCTGGCGAACCAGATCGACGACTACCTCCTACCGCGCCTGACGCGGCCGGACACGCCGCCGCTGCTGGTGATCGGCGGCTCGACCGGCGGCGGCAAGTCGACGCTGCTGAACACGCTGGTCAGCGCGCCGGTGAGCCCGGCAGGGGTACTCCGTCCGACGACCCGCTCGCCGGTGCTGGTCTGCCACCCGGACGACTACGGAACGTTCCTGGTCGGCGGACCGCTCCCGTCGCTGCCCCGGTCACCCGACGGCGCTCCCGGCACGCTCCGGGTCCTGGAGTCCGACGAGGTGCCGCCCGGCCTCGCGCTGGTCGACGCGCCCGACGTCGACTCGGTCGAGGCCGAGAACCGCCGGCTCGCCGTGCGGCTGCTGGACGCCGCCGACCTCTGGATCTTCGTCACGACCGCGGCCAGGTACGCCGACGCGGTCCCCTGGGACCTGCTGCGGTCGGCGGTCGCCCGGGGTGCGTCGATCGCCGTTGTGCTCTCCCGCGTCAACCACCTGGCGCACGCGACGGTCAGCACCCACCTCCGCGAGTTGCTGCGGGCCGAAGGGCTGGGTGCCGCCCCGCTGTTCGTCATCGAGCAGGTGACACTGGAGGAGGACGGGCTGCTGCCTGACCGGGTGCTCCGCTCGCTGCGGATGTGGACCGGTCGGATCAGCGCCTCGCCGAAGCAGCGCGTCGGCATCGTCCGGCAGACGCTCACCGGCGCACTCCAGACGATCAGCGATCGGGTCGACGTGGTCGCCGACGCCACCAAGGCCCAGCGGGAAGCGGCGGTGACGCTGCGGGAGCACGTCCGCCAGGTCTTCGCGTCCGCCGATTCCCGGCTGAGCGAGGCCGTCGCGGACGGTGTGTTGTTCCGCGGTGACATCGTCGGCCGCTGGCAGGAGTACGCGGGCAACGGTGGCCTGGTGGCGATCCTCGAAGCCAGGGCGGGTTCCCGCACCGGCGTCCTCACCGGGCAGCCGTCGATCCGGGCCGCGCGGGTCCGGGCCGGGCTGGTCGGTGGCGTCGTGCGGCTGTTCACGTCGATCGCCGACGAAGCGGCGAGCGAACTGGTCGCAGCGTGGCGTACCAGCCCCGGCGGTGCGGGCGCGGCCGAGTCCGCGTCTGACCGGGCGTCCGCCGAAGCTGCCAAGAACGCCGAGGACGCTGCCCGCGCGTGGCTGGACGACGTCGACGCGTCGGTGGCCAGGGCCGACGGGAGCATGCGTGCGGCAGCGATGCCGGTTGTCGTCGCGGCCGCGCTCCAGGACGGCGCGCTGCCGGTAGGCCGTGAGGTCGACGTCGCGGGCGGCACCGTGACGCTCTCCGCGGAGCTGCTCGCCGACGTCTTCGAGGACGACGACGTCCGCACCGCCGCCCGCACCGCGCGAACCGGCTTGCTCGACCGGCTCGGCGCGGCGCTGCGGGCCGAGGAGCACCGATTCACTGCTCTGCTCGACGCGTTGGAGCCGTCCGCCGCGCTCACCGACCGGCTGCGGGACGCCGCTCGGGCGGTCGACCGGCACCGAGGCGTGGTGTCGACGCTGTTCGCCGATCCCGAACAGGCCCCGGCGTCGGGCCCAGTGTCGCCTCCGGCCCCAGCGTCGGCGTCGCCTGCGCCTGCGGCCGAGGCGAAGCCGCCGGCGGCCGGTGGGGCCACGACGCCATCGGCGCCCGCTGCGGCCGCGATGCCGTCGGCGGCCGCTCCGGTCGCTGCTGTTCCGCCGGTTGGGGCTGCGCCGCCCGGCGCGGTGGTGCCGCCCGCCGCGGTGGTGCCGCCCGCCGCGGTGGTGCCGCAGCCGGCCGTGACGCTCGACCTGCGTCCGACTGTTCCCTCGACGGCTGTTCCCTCCGCGGTTTCCGACGCGGACGACGCTGCCACCGAGGCCGAGGCAGCGGCAGCGGCTTCGGCTGAGCCCTCCGGACCTGTGGACGACAGGCCAGAGGCTGTGAATGACGCGGCCGACCCTGTGGATGACAAGCCAAAACCTGTGGACGAGCGTCCTGAGCCTGTGGACGGGGCACCCACGGAGGTGGCTGCGGCGACTAACGTCGAGCCCGTGACCCCCGACGTCGCCGAACCCACCCCGACCGGCCCGGAGGCCGACTCGCCGGCGCTCACCGCCGACGAGGCCGACGACTCGCGGGAGGTATCGCGATGAGTCGACCGCTCTCCGGGCCCCCCGGCCCCGGCTTACCGGCCGACGAGCCCCCGTCGATCGCTGCGCGGCTCACCTCGCTGGAGCGAGTGATGGGTGTGGTCGACGGCCGGGTCGACGACAACCAGCTGCGTTCCGCCCGCGACGTGACGAGGCAGATCACCGAGCGGCTGTCGTTGTCGCCGGCACACACCGTGGTCGCGCTCGCCGGTGCCACCGGCAGCGGCAAGTCGTCGCTGTTCAACGCGCTGGCCGGGCTGGACCTGTCCGAGGTCGGCGTACGGCGTCCGGTCACGAACGCTCCGCACGCCTGCGTCTGGGGGCCCGACGGCGCCGGGCCGCTGCTCGACTGGCTGAGCATCCCGTACGACAACCGCACCGCCCGGGAGAGCGCGCTCGACGCCGACACCCAGGCCGAGCTGCGCGGGCTGGTCCTGCTCGACCTCCCCGACCACGACTCGACCCAGCTGGCTCACCGCCTCGAGGTCGACCGTCTGGTGGAGCTCGTCGACCTGCTGGTCTGGGTGCTCGACCCGCAGAAGTACGCCGACGAGGCGGTGCACTCCCGGTACCTTCGCCGGCTCTCCCGGCACGCCGGCGTCACCGTCGTCGTGCTCAACCAGGTCGACCTGCTCAACCGGGCCGACGCCGAAGCCTGCCTCGCCGACGTCCGCCGTCTGCTCGACGCCGACGGGCTACGGGGCGTTCCGCTGGTCCCGCTGTCGGCCCTCCGTGGTGACGGGCTCCCTGAGCTGCGGGAGCGCATCACGACGACGGTCGCGTCCCGGCAGGCGGCGCTGCGGCGCCTGGCCGCCGACCTCGACGACGTCGCGGACGAACTGGCGCCGTTGGCCGGGCCGGAGGTCCGCGAGGACGTCGACCGCGGCTCGGCCAAACGCCTCTACACGACGCTGGCCGAAGCAGCCGGTGCCGCCGCGGTCGGGGAAGCGGTGGAGCGCGGGTACCGCTACACCGCGAACCGCAACCTCGGGTGGCCGCTGATCCACTGGTTCGGTCGGGCGAAGGTCGATCCGCTCGCACCGCTGCGCGAGCACGCCGGGAAGGCGCCACGCAACCAGGGCCGGGCGCGCACGACGGCCCGGCCCACGGTGCTGCACCCGGTGCAGCGGCCGCAGGTCGAGGAGGCACTGCGCTACCTCGCGGACGACGCGGCGAACGCGCTGCCCGCACCGTGGCCCCGTTTGGTGCATCAGGCGGCGCGGTCGGAGCTGGACGCGCTGCCGGATGCTCTCGACCGTGCGGTGGCCGCCGCCGACCTGGGCCTCGCAAGGCGGCCGGCGTGGTGGTGGGGGTATCGAATCGTCCAGTACCTGTTGGTGCTGGCGCTGCTCGCCGGCGTGGCCTGGACGCTCGGCCTGGCGATCGCCGCCGGGGTGGGTGGCGCGCAGGACACGCCGAGCACGGGTGCGTTGATCTTGCCGATGGGTTTGTTGCTGGGTGGGCTCGTGCTGGGCCCCGTCCTGCATCTGGTCGGCATGGTGCTGGCCAGCCGTGGCGCTCGGTTGGCGCGGCTACGCGCCGAACAGGCGGTGCTCGACGCGGTGACGACCGTGGCGCGCGAGCGCGTGCTGGCTCCGGTTCGTGCGGAACTCAGCGCGTACGCCCAGGTGCGGGATGCCCTGATCGAGTTCGGTGTGCCCATTCCGCAGTCGCTCACCAGTCAGGCCGCGCTCCGGCAGGCCGCCGAAGATGAGGCCCAAGCCGTGACCCACTCACCAGATGCTGCTGCACCGAACCCGGGCTTCCCCGGCCCCGGCGCACATACCGCTCCGACCAGCCACCCCGCCCCCGGCGGCCCAGGCGCACCGGGCAGCGCGGGCGGGCTGGGCAGCGTAAGCGCACCAGGTGCCACGACCGGGCCGGGCCGCGCGGGCGCCCCAGGCGCCATCGGCGCACCGGGCAGCCTAAGCGGGCCAGGCGGCACGGCGGGATTAGGCGGCGCGGCGGGATTAGGCGGCGCGGCGGGATTAGGCGGCGCGGCGGGATTAGGCGGCGCGGTTGCACCGGGCAACCCGGGCGAGCAGGTCCGCCCGGGCGGACAGGAGAGCATGGCCGGTCTAGGCGCCGCGGGCGCACCAGGCTCCGCAGGCGCGCCGGGCGGCGGCGGGCCGGGTGGGTTGGGGCCGCTGCCGTCGGTGGCCGGCTACCCCGATCCGTTCCGCGGACCGGCGCCCGCGCGTCCACAGCCCAGGCCGGGCGGCGGGAACGAGCCAAGCGGACCGATCCGGCCTGCGCTGCCGACCGCACACGAGGGACGCATCCGTCCGAGCGCGATGCTGTCCGACAGCTCGGGGCGTCCGCCCGAGCTACCGGCACGCCCCGCCACCAGGGCGTCGGGGCCCGTGCCCCCGCCGCCGGGCCCGGAGGCCATCCGCCGCGGTGCGATCCCCCCGGCACCTGCAACGCCTCCGGCTATACCCGCGCCGCAGTCACCCGACGCGTCTCCCTCGGCCGCGGACCCACTCCCGACTCGCATCCCCCGCTCGGCCCCGGACCCGCGCTACGCCGCCGAAGCCCGCCCGACCACCGACCCCCGCTCGGACTTCGGCTCGCGTCCAGCCAGCGCCCCGCACACAGCCGGCGACCCGCGCCCGACGAGCGGCCTGCGTCCAACCGGCGACCCACGCGCCGCCGACCCCCGCGCGGGTGCGGACCCACGCTCAGCCGCCAACCAGCGTGCGGCCGGGGACCCACGCGTCACCGACCCACGTACGGCCGGGGACCCGCGCGCCGCCGCAGACCCGCGTGCGGCTGGGGACCGGCGGCCGGCGGCCGAGCTGCCGTCGGCGGCAGCGTCGCGGTCGGGCGAGAGTTCGCCTCCTACCGGTGCGCCGTCGAGTCCGGCCAGGCCGCCGCTCGCCCGGCGTCCGGGCGGGAAGCTGCCTCCGGCGCCCCCGCCTCGACCCGCCGTGGAAGCCGACCCCGAGGTCGTCTGGGCACGCACCCGACCAACCGCACGCCCCACCGCCGACGCCCGGAGCGACACCACCCGGAGCGACACCGCCCAAAGCGATGGCGCCGCCCCGAACGACACCGGCGCGCCGCGGAACACCGCTCCCGCGCGTGATGGGTCCCCGGCGGGAAAGCCTGCGACACCAGACGACGAGCCAATGGCGGCGCAGCCCCGGCGCAAGGGTCTCCGCGGGCTGTTCAGCCGTCGCAAGGAACCGGCCGACGTCGTCGACCGCTGGTGGGCCACGACGGACGACGGTGAGGATCCGTTCGGCCGCCCTCCGGCCAAGGATCCCGACCCCGCCGATGGCGAGTCCCGGCCGCGCGTTCCCGGCCAGCGCTAGACGGTGTTCACCGTGCCGACGGCTACCACCCGGACGGATTGCACTTAGAAGCGGATTGCATTTAGAAGACCCAGGGCCCTTCTAAATGCAATCCGCTCAACGGCGCGTGGATGGTTGGCCCCTCGTAGGTGCTCCTGCACCCGCGACGGGACGACCACGAGTGCCGCGCCCGCAACGGTGCGGCGCTGAGCGGCGTGTGACCTACGAGCTAGTTTCCCGCGAACCAGACAGGTCACCCCTTCTAGGGACAGGAAAGCATCCTCGTCCCAAGGAGGGATTCGATATGGGTACGCGTTCCACCGCCCTGGACGAAGCCGTCCGCTCGGAGGTGGGTCACCTTCTCGAAGGCGTTGCGGTCGATCTGATCGCCCTGTCGCTCAACTTGAAGCAGGCGCACTGGCACGTCCAGGGGCCGACGTTCAAGCAGGTCCATGAGCAGCTCGACGAGGTACTGGCCGACGTGCGGACGTACTCCGACGACGCGGCCGAGCGGGCGATCACGCTCGAGGTCAGCATCGACGGACGCCCGGCCGCAGTGGCGAAATCGTCCGTGGCGGACTTCCGGACCGGTTGGCTGGACGCGCAGGAAGCCGTCGCGCTGGTCGCCGACGAGCTGGGGGCCGTAGCCGCCAGGGCCCGCGAGGCGCTGCCGACGCTCGAGGAGAAGGACCCGATCTCGCACGACCTGGTTGTGCAGATCGTCAGTGGGCTGGAGAAGCACCTCTGGATGCTCCGCGCCCAGACGCGCTGACCAGCGCGAACCGACCGCTGACGAGGCGGGCCCCGAGCACCGGGCGCCCGCCTCGCGGCGTCTACTGCGACGCGCCCGAGCGCACCCCGCCTGCCGAGCGCACCCCGCCTGCCGAGCGCACCCCGCCTGCCGAGCGCACCCCGCCTGCCGAGCGCACCCCGC